>JBAYHA010000030.1:0-14117 GCA_041666425.1 Patescibacteria group bacterium | reverse complement strand
CCAGACATTGCATTCGCACCACTCATGCCGAACAAAACGCCATTGTCCAAGCGGCTAGGGCTGGAGTTTCAATTAACGAAGCCACTCTTTATTGCAAAATGACTCCTTGCTATACTTGCGCCAAAATGATTATCAATGCTGGAATCAAAAAAGTTGTTTGCGCCATGGATTATCATGCCGGGAGCAGATCAAAAGAGCTTTTTCTCGAAGCTGGTGTTGAATTTATTTTATTAAATGAAAGCATGCTCTCCTATTCAGATATGGGAAATAACAAAAATATCGCCACAACAAATATCGACTCCAAAACAATTTCTACCAAAATTGAAAATCCGGTTAAAAAATTCACAGATAGAAATCTGCAAGATGTTTTTATTTACGATGAATTCAATCCTGAGGACACGGCCATGTTACAAGCTCTTTATTCCCGCAGTCCGGAATCAGTAGAAAATCATGTTAACAAAGTTCGTGAAACCGGCTCGGGCAAATTTATGGAAACTTTTTATGTCGGTTATGGACATTCCAGTATCGCCGATTGTGGATCAACCACAATTTTTATTGAAAATATCAGCATCCTCGCGGACAAAGCAATTCAAGATTGGGCATTATATTCCGGTCAAGAAACCAGCACTCGTTATGTCGACATGAGCAAACAAAAAATTGTCGATCCTGTCAACACTTTTGAATCAAAAAATATATTAAATGACTGGATGAATTTTTATATTACCAGCCAAGAAAAAGTTGAACAGTATTTACAATCTCAATATCCACGAAAAGAAAATGAAAAAGAGTCCGTCTACAACAAAGCGATCAAAGCTCGCGCTTTTGATATTTTGCGCGGATTTTTACCGGCCGGAATCACCACCCAACTTTCTTGGCATACCAATTTGCGCCAAGCTTGGGACAAACTATCCATTATGAAATTTCATCCGCTCAATGAAGTCCGCGAAATTTCCGAAAAAATTATAAAAATTTTAAAAGGGAAATATCCGCACAGCTTTTGTTTTGAGCCGACTAATGAACAAGATTTTTACAAACAAACATGCAACATCAAATATAACTATTTTGCCCCAAAAGAATTTTCATCCGAGTTCAAGTTTTTCACCGATATAAAAATTAGCGAAATAAACGAATACAAAAGCATTCTTGAGCGACCGACAAAAACAGGCCTGCCTGATTTTTTAACCGAAATGGGATTGAATAAATTTGAATTTTTATTAGACTATGGCTCTTTTCGCGATATCCAAAGACACCGCCACGGAGTTTGTCGCATGCCACTTTTGACCACGCGATTTGGTTTTCACAATTGGTATATTTCTCAACTGCCGGTTGATTTGCAAAATGAGGCCAACATTTTAATTGAAAAACAAAAAGAAAAAATTGACAATCTTTTTGCTTCCGCAGAAATCAAACAATACTATATTCCACTCGGATTTCTCGTTCCTTGCCGAGTTTCTTATGGCTTACCGGCAGCTGTTTATGTCGCCGAACTTCGTTCCGGCAAACCGGTTCATCCGACTTTGCGCCAAATCGCCCACAAAATGTGTTTTGCTTTGACCGAAAATTTTCCAAATTTAAAATTAAATTGCGACCTCGAAAAAGATGATTGGGATGTTCGACGAGGTTTGCAGGATATTATAAAAAAATAAATTTCAACAGATCAACCGATCCACTGAACAACTGATCAATTTAATTTAAATTATTAAAATGATTTGTTGTTTAATTGGTCAGTTGGTCGGTTGGTCAGTTGAAAACCTATGACCAAAATCATCCTCGGCTTTGTCGGAGAAATAGCCAGTGGCAAAGGCACGGCCTGTGCTTATATTACAAAAAAATATTCAGCTGGCACTCATCGTTATTCAACCATTCTCCGCGACGTCTTGGATCGACTTTATATCGAAAAATCTCGCGAGAACATGCAAAAAGTTTCCCTAATTCTTCGAGAAAATTTGAGCCAAGAAATTTTTGCTCGTGTCATTGCCGAGGATGTTAAAAATGATCCTGCGGAAATCGTTTGCGTTGACGGTATTCGTCGTCTCCCTGACATTGCTCATTTGCAACAACTACCGAACTTTTATTTGATTAATATTATTGCTGATGAAAAAACTCGTTACAAAAGAATAGTTTTGCGTTCCGAAAATTCCGATGACAAAAATAAAACATTTACCCAATTCCAAAAAGATCATGAAGCGGAAACAGAACAAACCA
The DNA here is from genome assembly GCA_041666425.1 of Patescibacteria group bacterium. GTDB lineage: Bacteria > Patescibacteriota > Patescibacteriia > UBA11705 > JABHMO01 > JBAYHA01. The sequence continues at coordinate 11,912 of JBAYHA010000030.1, read as the reverse complement.
TCAGACAAATAGCCTCTCACTCTACCATTACTCTTGATAACAACGGCACGCGTGAAGATTTAGAAAAAAATATTGACGCCTTGATTGAAAAATTAAAACAAAATTAATGTTCGGGCACGATGCCCTTCGACAAGCTCAGGGCAGGCTATCGTGCCCCGTCAATTATGAATTTAAAAATAAAATTAATCGATACCACCTTACCCACGCCCGAATACAAAACCACGGGTGCCGTGGCTTTTGATTTGTATTCGCGAATTGATTTGGAAATTCCACCAAAAACTTTATCTTTAATTCCACTTAATGTCATTATCCAAATTCCACCCGGATATTTTATCGGTCTTTTTTCGCGAAGCAGTTTGCCAATCAAAAAAAATCTAATGTGCGCCAACGGCGTTGGCGTTATGGATGCTGATTTTTGCGGGTCAACGGATGAATACAAATTTGAAGCATATAATTTTTCTGATTCCCCAATCAAAATCGAACGAGGCGAACGCATTTGCCAAGCAGTCCTAATTCCCTACGCCAAACCGAATATCGAATTAATTTCCGAAATTACCGAACCATCGAGAGGCGGTTTGGGGTCGACTGGGAGTTAGCCTGCCAGCCATAGCTTTAGCGAAGGCTGGTTCATAAAGTTAAAAATAAACTATTTTGTCATTTCGAGCTTGCCGAGAAATCTTTTCTGAATAGTAATACAATATAGGTATTTTATTAATCAAAAAAAGATCTCTCCACGCGTTTCACTTGGTCGAGATGACAAAGAAAAAATTATTCTTTCGTAGCATTCTCTTGCTTATCCTCACCATGGCAAAATTATTTCCCAAAACTTTATAACCTTTTTTATTTTATAAGGGCAAGTTCCCAAAGGGATCCCTTCGGGACAAGCCTTGCCCCTACTTTATAAACTTTTCCCGAAGGGATCACTTCGTGATAACTTTACAAACTTTATAAACTCTTTTCTATGCCCGGCAAATTCATTGTTTTCGAAGGTGGCGAAGCCTCCGGCAAAAGTACCCAAATAAAAATTCTTGGCGAAAAATTAAAAAACAGCAATCGCTCAATTTTGATTACGCGAGAACCGGGCGGAACGGATTGCGTTCTCGCCGAAAAAATAAGACAAATATTAAAAGATCCGGCCAACAAAGAAATGTGTCCGGAAACCGAACTTTTTCTTTTTCTCGCTTCACGCGCTCAACATGTCAAAACAAAAATAATGCCGATTTTGAACGACGGAGGAATTGTCCTTTGCGATCGTTTTTTTGGTTCAACTCTCGCCTATCAACATTTTGGTCGTGGACTTTTTAATCTTGAACAAATAAAAAATTTAAATAATTTCGCCACCGGTGGATTAATTCCCGATCTGACCATCTATTTTGATATGGATCCAAAGATTGCTTTGCAAAGAATTTCCAATACTTTTGCTGATGATCGTTTTGATAGCGATACCTTTGAATTTCATCATCGAGTCCGCCTCGGTTATCAAACGCTCGCGCTCACCGAACCCAACTGGTCAGTTATTGACGCCTCTCAACCAATTGAAAAAGTGGAAAATATAATTTGGCAAAAGTTTTTTGAGCTTTTTGTTCTTTAATTTTCGTTGAGACACGATGCATCGTGTCCGTACTAACGGAGGGTTCCAATGATTCCACATCCGCTCATTCGTCAAGGTTACATCGAAGTTATCGTCGGTTGCATGTTTAGTGGCAAAAGTGAGGAGGCTGCCAAACGGGTTACCAAAGAAAGTTTTGACAAAAATCGCAAGCTACTTATTTTTACGCCAAGAAAAGCCAATCGTGAAGTTACCCTGACCAAAAGTCACAAAAAAATCAACACTTACAATCAAATGGTCAGCCGTTCAGGAAAAATTTTTCCGGCCATTTCTTTTGACGAAAACAATCCTTGGGAAATTCTTTCTTACGTTGAAGATTATCTCAAAGAACATGACGATCTGACCACGGTCGTAATTGAAGAAGCGCATTTCTGCGACAAAGACTTAGTCAAAGTCGTTAAACTTTTGGCCGAGAAATATTTATTACGCGTCATTGTCGTCGGCCTTGATCAAACTTTTGACGAAGAACCGTTTGCAACCGTCCTGCTCATCATGACCGAAGCTGAATTTGTCACCAAAGAGTTGGCCGTTTGTTTTAAATGCGGTAGCCAAAGTGCCAGCAAAAGCTGGCTGGACACTCGAGCTCTCGGAAAAGTTGAAAAAGGCAAAATTCTGGTTGGTGACAAATGTTACAAACCGGTCTGTCGCCACTGCTACATTGACTTGCAAGAAAAGTATCCCAAAAAATGAAATCATCGGCCGAGCAACTCGGCCGCCACGCCCTGTCATAAAACCATATCGAATGATGTGGAAACCATATCGGATGATATGGTCGGATGACAGGGTTTTTTGTCAAAAATATTCGTGACTTTAAACTATTAATATTTGTTATTCCGAACGCCTTTATTTTGTCATCTCGACCGAAGTGGAGAGATCTTTTTTAAAACCAAAAATCAAATATTGTTATTACTATATTAAAAAGATTTCTCCACTCGCCTTATGGCTTGGTCGAAATGACAAAAACCTTGCTCTTTTTCTTCTTTATGCTAAAATATAATCAATTTAAAGACATTGCTTATCAAAAAACATATGAAATTAGAACCCATTATCGGACTGGAATTTCATGTCCAACTAAAAACCAAAACCAAAATGTTTTGTTGTTGCGCCAATAACAGCAACGAAAAAAAACCTAACACCAATGTCTGTCCGATTTGTCTCGCCCATCCCGGCACCTTGCCAAAAGTGAATGAGCAAGCAGTAAAGTTGGCTATCAAAACCGCCTTGGCTTTGAATTTTACCATCAATCAAACCACCAAATTTGACCGCAAAAATTATTTTTATCCTGATTTGCCAAAAGGTTACCAAATTTCTCAGTTTGATTTACCTTTGGCCGAAAACGGCGTTTTCACAATAAATTACAAAAATCCGGACGGACTTTCCGGCCGACTTGATAACGAAGAAGAATTAAAACAAATTCGTCTCATTCGTTTGCATTTGGAAGAAGATTCCGGCAAATCAATTCACGCCAAAGATTCTTCATTGATTGATTTTAATCGCGGTGGCGCACCGCTTATCGAAATTGTCACTTTCCCTGATTTTCGTTCTCCAAGTGAAGCCAAAACTTTTGCCCAAGAATTAAGATTATTGCTTCGCCATCTGGGCGTTTCCGGCGCAGACATGGAAAAAGGCGAACTGCGTTGCGACGCCAATGTTTCTTTGCGTCCGCAAAAATCAAATGAGCTTTTTCCAAAAACTGAAATAAAAAATATCAATTCTTTCAAAGCTCTCGAAAAAGCGATTGCTTTTGAAATAAAAAGACAAACAATTCTTTGGGAAAAAAACGATGCGCCAAAAACCAGCGAAACTCGCGGGTGGAACGATAAAAATGGTGAAACAGTTTCTCAACGTAGCAAAGAAGAAAATAACGATTACCGCTATTTTCCTGAACCAGATTTACCGGCGATTAAAATTTCTAATGAAGAAATCACCGAAATAAAAAATCTACAACCGGAACTACCACAAGAGAAGCGTCGCCGATTTATGTCCGAATATGAATTTAACGGCGATGACGCCAAAATTTTAACCGAAGAAAAAAAATTGGCCGCCTTTGTCGAAGCTGTTATTTCCGAACTTGGTGAATGGCTAACTACGCTAGAAGAAACCGAAGGAGATGCAGAAACAATCTGGCAAGAAAATAAAAAGAAAATTATTAAACTGGTCGGTAATTGGTTAATCAACAAATTATTACCCGAACTGAATAATCAAAATGAAAAAATAGAAAATTCCAAAGTCTCGGCTGAAAATTTTGCCGAATTTATAACTTTAGTCTATCTAAAAAAAACCAATCAAAATAATGCTCTCGAAATTTTGCAAGAAATGGTTAAGACCGGCGCCGACCCTTCAAGTATCATCGAAGAAAACAAAACAAAAAAAACAACAAATTCTTTTGATCTAACTTTGCTTATTGAAAAAATTATCAAAAATTACCCGGACCAAGTTGCCGAATATCGGAACGGCAAAGAACCACTCATCAAATTTTTTCTCGGCTTAGTCATGCGCGAATCAAAAGGTCAAGCCGAACCGATTGAAACTGAAAAATTTTTAAAACAAAAATTACAAAAATAATTTCCATTTCCAAACACAAAAAAAGACCCGTTCAAGAAACGGGTCTTTGCTTTTCGTCAATGGCACCGATAATCAGTGCCACAATATTCTCCGCTCTCGCACTCACTACTTTGAGTGCAATACTCATAACAATATCCGTCGTTGGCACAATAATTTCCGAACGGACAGTCCTGATCCGAATAACAATACTCTTCTCCATAATAATAACAATAACCATCATTTTCACAATAAGCTCCTGATGGACAATCACTATCAGAATAACAACCGGAATCCTCCAAATAGCAATAGCCATCCATTCCGCAATAATATCCGGACTCGCATTCATAATCACTCAAACAGTAAATTGAAGACTCAACAACATAATAACTTGAATAATTGCCATAACCAGAATAATACTCCTCAACGGGATAACAGTAATTGTCACTGGCGCAGTAATAATCACTGGGGCAATCATAATCATCCCAACAACCTGACTCCAAATCACAACCAGAAAAACAAACAACAAGAAAAATGATCAAATACTTTTTCATGACTTTCTCCTTGCTCCGCATAAATAAGAGCCATTGTTAACAAAGAACATCAAACTTTATCACAAAAATATCAAAAAGTCAACAGCGCCAAGTTGTTGCCTAATTTTAAACAAAACTTGACAATAAATATATTTCGCGATAAACTTCTTATCGGTGGATAGACTACTACTTCACCATAACCAATGCCTGTTGGTTATGTCGGTTTCTTTTCTTTGATCCTCGGTTTTTTTCTAAAAGAGACCTCACATCTGACCACACAAAAAAAACCGGTCCAAACAATCGCCTCGGCGATAACGTTGGAGTGAAGTCCAGTCAAAACCACCAGGTCCTTTCCTCCTTGCATTGGCCGTCAAACTTCCTTTTGACGGTCGAACCTTTGTAGCTCATAGCCTTCTGGCCGATTGGTCCCTCGTGACCAATCGGCCTCCTTTTTTAAATTAAAGAATCTCTAAAAAACTTTTCCGCCAGAACAACCGCTTCAGTTTCATCATTTACCCATTTAATACTTTTGTCTCGACAAAACCAAGTAAGCTGTCTCTTGGCAAAACGACGAGAATCTCTCTTTATCAAACGAACCGCTTCAATTCCGCTGATTTCATTATTTAAAAATCGATAAATCTGCCGATAACCAATCCCAGAAATAGCACTTGATTTTTCTTCATAACCAAGATTTTTTAAATTTCTAACTTCATCAATCAATCCTTGTTCAATCATTTGGTCAACTCGTTTATCTATTTTGGCAAATAAAATTTCCTTATCAATATTGTTGCCAATTTGCAAAACTTCAAACTCAGATTCAGCTTTTCTCATTTCTAATGGCTTGTTGGTTTGAAAAATAATTTCCCCCGCGCGAAGCATTCTGCGCGGATTTTTTATTTCAATTTTATTCTCTATTTCCGGATCAACTTTTTTCATCTCCTTGATTAAAAACTCTAAACCAAATTTTTTATATTTGTCTTCAACTTCTTTTCTGATTTTTTCATCATAGTCACCAGCCAACTCATAATTTTCCACCAAGGCGCTAATATACAAACCGGTTCCACCGACAATAATCGGTAAGCCTTTTTCTTTTTTAATTATTTTTTTTGTTTCGTTCACCCAATTATCAACTGAAAAATATTCATCCGGCTCAATCATATCAATTAGCTCTTCCCGAATTCCATCAACAAAAAATTTGCCGTTTTGCCAAACCCCAAGATCTTTGTTTGTACCAATATCCATTTTTCGATAAATCTGTCGCGAATCAGCGGAGATTAAAAAACCGTTAAACTTTTTTGCCAACGTCAAAGCCAAAGCCGACTTTCCGCTGGCCGTTGGCCCAAGAACAACAATTATTTTTCTTTTTTTCAGCATAAGCAAGCTTTTATATTGTTATAAATTTTACAACATTTTATAGAAATAATCAAACCAAATTTTTGCTAAAATTTCCAAAAATAATTATTTTTTGCTAAAATGAAAGCGGAAATGAATTTTGATTTTTTAAATAGTTAATAAATTATGTCGCAAGAAAAAATACCGGTGCCAGCAATGACCTTTGCCGAATTAAAAAACTTAGTAAAAAAAACCAAAGATGAAATCGACGCTCTTTCTGATAATTTATCTGTTAGTGAAACGGCAATTACGGTAACCTATAATGATTTTTTTTATCAGAAAAAAAATTTGATCGAAGGTTTATTAAAAAAATTAATGGAACAAAAAGATCGCTTTGCTCATGTTTTTGCAACCGAAATTGGATCAACATATTTTGTGACCAAAGATGGTCAATCTTTACGTTTTCGTGTTGATAGAGAAACTGGAGAAATTGACATTCAACAAATCATGAAAAATATTTTTTTTACTGACGAATCAGGTTTTGAAATAATCAAAAACGCCAGAAAACTAGCTTTTTTTTCCATCATTGATCACGCTATCACAACAACAGCTCCCAAAATTGGTAGCTATCCGCTTGAACTTAATTCAGTATCTCTTTACGGAGAAATTGTTTTTGAAACAACTCCAACAACTTTAACAATAAAGGGATCAAAATATCCAAATGAAAAAATTCAAGACCAAATTTTTGGCGGTTTGCACATTGGTCACCAAATAACAAAAATATTTTAATTTATGTTCAAAGAATTCAAAAAATTTGCCGTCAAAGGCAATGTCATTGACTTGGCCGTTGGTATTATTATTGGCGGTGCTTTTGGCAAAATCGTTACCAGCCTTGTCAGTGATATTATTATGCCGCCAATCGGTGCACTTTTGGCCGGCATGGATTTTTCCAAACTTTCCTTGGTTTTAAAAGTAGCTACAGACACCAAACCGGCCGTTACTTTTAATTACGGGAATTTTATCAGCACCATTATTGATTTCTTAATTATTTCTTTTGCTGTTTTCTTTCTCGTCAGACAAATTAATCGCCTGAAGAAAAAAGAAGAAGCCAAACTAACTCCCGAACCGGAAGATATTAAATTATTAAAAGAAATTCGCGATCTGTTAAAAAAATAACAAAAAAAGCGGAGGAATATGACCTCCGCATTTTGTTCAAAAAGTTATTACTAACATTGGAACACGAAAAGTTTCAAACAAAAATCGCTTTGGAATTTCTTCCGTCTTAGAAAAAAGCGCTACCTCAATAGTTAAATCCGTTTGAGACCTTAACATACTTAAAATTTTTGCTCCCATCGGATTCAAACTTGGGGGTGGAAAGTCCCAAGAAGGAGGCTCATAATTCCTATTTCCAAATTTCGCAAAATCTTTGAGGACAACCCCCGTTTTTAAATCAACCACCGTGTCCTTACAAGTTTCAATCACATAATCAACATACTGCCGACAAGCCTCATCCTCCTCTTTTGCAAGCTCCTTCAACCTATTTTCCCTAAGTTCTCGAAGTTCTTGAGTTAAGCCCATGAAAACCTCCATAAAAAAAGTTTGTTTTATTCAAAATAAGTTAATCCCCATTCTAACAAATCCTCTTTCGTGGCTCGATCAATTCCAAGTGATCGTCGATACGCACCGATTGCATTACGATGAACGCCAACAATTTTGGAAATCTCCACATCAGAAATATAGCCAAGAAAATCTCGAACTTTCTCTTGCCAAGAAACTTTCGGTGTCGATTTCAAATAATTAACCCCAAAGGTTGCAAAGGCATTTTTCAAAGAACCGAAATTGACAATCGCCGAACTGTAAACTCCCAGATTTTCTTTTTCAATTTCTTCTTCAGTCAAATTATCCTTGCCACGCAAACGCTCAATGGTTTGCATCGGACAATACATCGCAATTTCAATCATGCCAGAAGACCCTTTCTTGGCATGCAAATATGCGCGCATTCTGGTCTTACATTTTGGACACTCTGTGGTAAAATCATTAACATCCTGCAAAAATCCATTCATGATTTCCAAGTGTGTCAATTCTTTGCCACATCGAGGACACTTACTTTTTGGCTCATATTTAACTCCATTAACGGACTCAATCAGCGCCAATCTCATTTGCAAAAGAGCAGTTTCTTGCTTCAGCTTTTTTTCCAGTCTCTGTTGTAAACTCAAACGCGTTTCCTGTCGGCCCAAAATTATTCTCAAACAATGCATTTTTAACCTCCAACAGAATATGTTATGATAAAAGAACCAAGGACAATTAACTTTATCATATTATCACACTCGTGTCAACATTAAAAATAACCTAAATTTAGCAAATATCGTTTGCCTTTGTGCCTGTAAAATTTATCACCGGCAACAAAAATAAGCTAAAAGAAGTTCAAGCGGTTTTACCGAAAATAAAAATGCGTCGTCAAACAGTGGAAAAATTAAAAAATCATTTAGTTCGGTAATATGAAAAAAACAAAAAACAAAGCGCAATATTTATTACACGGAGGTTTGATCGGAATGGTAATCTGCATCGCACTTTTTTTATTTTATATTTTTGCTTATTTCCCAATATTAAAAAATTTTTCAACATCAGAAAAAGCGCAATCCATGTCCTTGCTTTTACCAACAATAACCGGCCACTCAATTCCACTATTGTCAGGATTTTTCACTCGAGTTGATCCGTTAATCAATCCTTTCTGTCCCAGAAATCAATTAAACTGCGCTCTTTGGCAAAAAGATACAACTAACTGCCAAAATTATTGGGTTATGAACGAAACTCTCGGCTGTTGCGCCAGACTGGAATCAATCCCTGAAGAATCATGTGTACAACGAGTGCAAACAACGGCGTTCTTTGTTCTCTGCGCAATGCTAATTTTTTTCTATTTTGGCCTTGGCATTTTTGTTGGTTGGCTTATTTACAAAAAAAATAATAAACATAAAAAAACAAACTTATGATCAGGATTCATGAAATGAAACTTAATCCAGAATCTTTTAATTTAATAAAAGAACGCAAAAAAACAGTCGAAATCCGTTTGCTGGACGAAAAAAGAAAAGCATTGCGTATCGGAGAACAAATTGAATTTTCCAAAAGACCGGAATTAACGGAAAAAGTTTTGGTAGAAATTATCGACTTAAAAAAACTTCCCGATTTTCAATCGCTGTTCGAAAAATTTACTATAACTGATTTTGGTTATCCTGAAGATTTTGATAAAAAAACTTTTCTGGAAGACCTTTACAAAATTTATCCGCCAGAGGAAGAAAAATTATTTGGAGTTATCGCTATAAAAATTAAATCGGTTTAAAAAAACAAAAAAGGAGCTTCGATTTGGAAGTTCCTTTTGTTTTCGCAAATTTTAAAAAAAGTCCCTACCGGTAATGACCGATAGGGACAAATGAAAACTACTTGTTATTAATTTTCCGATCCAGAAGCATAATCACTTCCGGACGAAAAACACTGATCTGATCCACTACAATAGCTAACATATTGTAGGAATACTCTTTGAACTTACTACAAAATTCCAAAAAAGCTGTGGCGATTTCTTCGTCCGAGAACGAAGAATCACTCAACTTCTTCAAAATATCGGCATAAGCTGTTTCTGCGGTTTCTGTTTCACCAGAGCCAGCTCGCCAGCCAGAAGAAAAACCACCCTTCATTGCATTCAACAATTTTCCCATTAAAACCTCCTCATTCCATTATCTAATGATCTTCTAGTCTTTTCATCACGCGCCCAACCCCAAGTTCGCTACTCTCCGCTACTTCCTCAGCTTCAAAATTCATTTCTCCGAACGAATATCCAGCGTTAATCATCATCAACCGTTCTTCCTCTTCAGCGGACAACGTATTCGAATCAGGATCACGATCACAATAATCACACGGTTCCCCCTGTTGATTATAAACTCCATCACCACAATACCCACATTTGGGCTGATAATCCAAATCATAATCATCACAATCAGAACCCATCTTCTCTCCCTCCTCACTCGGCAACGGCTTCCCGTTAAGCAAACCATGCTCTTGCCGATCCTGCTGATCTTCAGACTCCTCTTGAATCTGTCGCCGGTAACTTTCCGACGGTTTGCCACAATTAGGACAAAAGTCCTCAAATTCTCTCGGCCCACCGCCTTCACCCAAACACACAGAACATTCCCCAGAACGACAATTGTTGTTGCCTTTCCGATCAGAAACTTTCCAACGCAAACTGCGGCTACTCATTTGATCCTCCTTAAATAACTTTGAGATTTCAGCGAACAATATATAATGTCAAATTTTTATGGTTTTGTCAATACAAATCACCATTATTAGCTAATTTTAAACAAAAACATCAACAAAACTATCCAAAAAAGCACCCAAATCCATTTTATTTTGACATTTGTGATATAATTGAAATGAAAAATTTCACATAAACTATATGAATGAAAAAAGAAAAAAAGTTGGTTTAGCTCTAGGTAGCGGAGGCATTCGCGGACTAGCCCATGTCGGTGTAATAAAAAAACTGATAGAAAATGACATTCCTATTGATTTTATTGCTGGTAGTAGTATTGGGTCTTGGGTTGGCGCTCACTATGCCCTTTTTCAAGATATCAAAAAATTAGAAGAATATACGTTGGGAAAGAAAAAAGAAAAATTTCTCACTTTTCTCGAACCGACAATAAATGGCGCTTTTTCCAAAGGAGAAAAATTAACAAAACTGTTAGAACAGTGGCTTGATGATGCTGAATTCAAAAACACCAAAATTCCCTTAGCTATTGTGGCCACTGATTTAATCACCGGCAAAACAGTTATCTTCAAAAAAGGAAAGCTGGTCCCGGCTATTCGCGCCAGTATGTGTATACCAACAATTTTTACACCAATTAAAATTGGCAAAAATCTTCTAGTTGATGGCGGATTAAGTGATCCTGTTCCTGATGAATTATTAAGAAAAATGGGCGCCGATATTGTCATTTCTGTAAACCTTGATAATTATATAAAAAATGAAAAATTCAATGCTAATTTAAAATTCGGATTAAGTAGAACTGCCTTGCGCAGTCTTAATATTCTCCGCTACCACTTAGCAAGACATTCCACGGCATCATCAGATATAATTATCGAACCATATACTCCGGCCGTTGGCATAAAAAGTTTTAGAGATTATTTTACTAACAAAAACGGACAACAATTAATTAAAAACGGCGAAAAAGAAACGGCAAAAGTTATCGAAAAAATAAAAATCCTTCTCAAAAATTAAACAAATAAAAAAGCTGCCAAATCTCTTTTTTTGAATAAAACCAACATCTCATCCATTCTCCCCAACAAAATATTAAAGTCCATTTTTGTCACCATATTTTCTTCTATTCTCTGTAACCGTTCTGAATGATTCACCACTTCAATAGTCAAATCATCTAATCTTTTTTCAATCCGATCAAGTCTTTTGTCTTGTTTGTCAAACCGTTTGTCTTGTGTTGCAAAACGTTCATCCATTTCTTTTAACTTGGCGAGAACTTCATTCATATGCTTTTGTTTTAATAATTTTGTCATCTTTCAAAATAATTATAAAACAGCGATAAAAAAACACGCAATCGTGGGGTGGATTTTTCAACAGAGCAACAGAGCCCTCCTTCGCTCTGCGGGCTACGGAAGGGCAAGCAATTGAGCAACAGAGCAACTGAACAACTGAACAATTTAAATTTAGCAACCGACCTCCACCAAAGGCGGATCCGCCGCTGGCGGAAAAAAAACAAAACAACAAAAAAACCGCTGATTTTTCAGCGATTTCTATAATTTATCCACAGATGTAAATTTACACAAAATGTATTAACATCCTTTTTGCGGTCTGGACAGGTCAATCCCTGACCCTACTTTATAAACTTTCAACTTTATAAACT
>JBAYHA010000029.1:0-14221 GCA_041666425.1 Patescibacteria group bacterium | reverse complement strand
AATCAAAAAACGCCAAAAAGTACGATCAATTTTTTGGCGACAAACAATCATCAACAAAAAGAAAAGATACAAAACCCAAACACCAAAAAACCAATAATAATTTTGCGGAGATGTTCGCACAAAAAACAACCCACCCAACCACAAAACCGGTGACAATAACAACAAAATTTGTCTAATTAAATACATGTAGTTTTTTCTTTTGAATTTTCCGCTGATTCTTTTGCCAAATTTTCAATCTTTTGCAAATCTATCTGCTCTATTTTGTTTTCGCTCTGACAAAGCTCCTTGATAATCACGCTCACGGCCGTAGCCACGGGAATAGCCATAATCACCCCGACCAAACCGGCTACTTTGGCACCGATTAACATGGCCGTAATGCTGATAATCGGATTCAAACCAACAGCCTTTTGCATTACTTTTGGCACCAAAATATTATTTTCGATTTGTTGGATAATAATATACAAAATAAAAACAAACAAGCCTTTGGTCGGAGATTGAGTAAAAGCCAAAAAAACCGAAGGAACGGCCGCCATAATCGGACCAAGATAAGGGACAAATTCACCAACCGCCGCGATAAACGCCAGAACCAAAGCATATTCAACTCCCAAAATAGTCAAACCAACATAAACCATTGTTCCCAAAATCAAACTCAAAACCAATTGTCCCTTGAGCCAATCACCGATTTTCTTTTGGACTTTGTTAATCAACTGCAAAATAAACGGCTGATAACTTTCCGGGATAATAAACATCAAAGTTTTTTTCATGGCGCTTTCTTCGACCGACATATAAAAAGTAATTACCAAAGCAACAAAAAAAGAAATTATCCCGCCAAAAACTCCGGCTACCGTGGAAAAGATCGAATAAAAAGCCCCACCCAAATCATTTTTTAAGCTATTCAAACCGGAATCAATCTGCCCCATCAATCCATGCTCTGCGGAATAACTCTTTAACCCTTCAAAAGCACCCTTGATTTTTTCAAAATAACCGGGAAAATTCTTTACCAATTGCGAAAACTGTTCAGCCATCGGAGGGATTAACAAAACAATCACCGCTCCGATAAAAAGAAACATTATCACATAAATCAACAAAATACTCAGCCAGCGCGGAAATTTTATTTTTTGCAAAGTATCAATCCATGGATCAAACGCCGAAGACAAAATCAAAGCAACAAACAAAATAGCCACGACTTCTTTTATCAAATAAAAGAACACCAAAGCCAACACCACCAAAAAAAATTTTATGATCGACATTATTGACAAGTCGATTAACTGTCTTTTTTCCGACATAATTATAATTTTTATTTTTGAAAAACAAACAAGGAACGATTAACTCCTTTTCGTTTTTAATTGTATAATAAAAACAGGTTTTGCGCAAACGGCTTTGACTTTTGCCTTTTGTCTAAACTATAATGAATTTATGGATTTTGCTTTTAACAAATTCGCCACTTCGGGATATCAACTTTTAGACAAATATCAAGCCGGTCTGGTCCTTACCGGCGCCGAAGTAAAATCAACTAGACAAAACGGCCTGTCTCTGCGTCAGGCTTATGTTAGTGTTAACTATTCACCAAAACCGGAATTTTATCTAATGAAAGCCAAAATTTCACCTTACCGTTTTGCTCCGAGAACCGATCATTATGACCCCGAAAAACCGCGCAAACTACTCTTACAAAAAGCCGAAATGCGTACATTGCTCGGAAAATTAGAGCAAAAAGGCTTGACAATCATCCCGCTTCGAGTGTATAATAATCGCAACTTCATCAAAGTGGAAATCGCTTTGGCAAAAGGCAAAAAACAGTTCGAAAAAAAGGAGGATTTAAAGAAAAAAGCCGTTGACAAAGAAATTCGCACGAGGTTGAAGTATCAATAATTAAGTGAGTCTAGATTCTAGAGTCTAGTTACTAGATTCTAGTAACTAACAAGGGGATGCCGGTCTTTGACAGAAAATCATTCTTGCATTTTGCGGAAAGGCTTTGGAAATGTGCCTACTCCAAATAAACATTCCAAAATCACAAGTGCCAAAAACCTTGTAAACAAAGTTGCTACTGTTTTCACAGTTCCCAGCTTTGCTCTCGCTAAAGTTTAACAAAACCTTAGCCATTGGCCCGATTAAGTCTGCGGATCGGCAACCGGTGTCATTTAGCGGACTTTGATCAAGTATGGCCTTTGACTTTGATCGAAACAAAAAAGGCTCGAGTTTTTAATTTTTTGCCGAATCTTTCAGTTAAAAACTTCAAACATTCAGACTCGGCTATTTCCGTAGATAAGATGCAAAATATTTTTTGGACGCGGGTTCAACTCCCGCCATCTCCACCAAAAGTATATTATTTCAAATTCAGGAGTTGAACAAAGGGTGGTAGGGAAAGAATTTCCCTACATTCCGAGGAGAGTTCTTCGAGAACCCGAAGGTTCTCGAAAGCGCAATCCGAATGAATATTCGGATGAGCAGTGAAACTCCCGCCATCTCCACCATTCTTCACATTTGTGAAAAATGTCCTGCGAAGCCTTGGCGAAGTAGGACAATTAAAAACAAAAAACTTTATAAACTTAATTTTAAATTGGTCAGTTGCCTGCCTGCGCGTAGCCGAACTACGCTTCGGCGAAGGCAGGATCAGTTGATTATTTAAAGTGAAAAAAAATGCGTAAATCTTACAAATTCAAAAGAAAAGAAAAAGAAGAAAAATCTTTTAACGCAAATCGTCAAATTTTGGCGCCAAAAGTCAATGTTATTGACGAGACCAATTCGCACCTCGGGATCATTGACACTTCAAAAGCCCTTCAATTGGCCGAAGAACGCGGATTTGACTTGGTTGAAGTTTCACCGCTTGCCAATCCGCCGGTCGCCAAATTTTTGAACCTTAGCAGTTTCCTTTATCAAAGAGAAAAACTGCTGAAGAAACAAAAAAAGAACAACAAAACATTGGATGTCAAAAGCGTTCGCTTGTCAATCAAAATCGGCGAACATGATTTGGCCACCAAAGTTGGACAAGCCGACCGATTCCTAGAAAAAGGTCACAAAGTAAAAATCGAATTAATTCTACGCGGACGAGAAATGAGTCGAATGGATTTGGCCAGAGAAGTTTTGGAACAATTTTTAAAAATGCTAAGTATCGGTTTTGAAAAAGAACAAGACACTTCCAGACAAGGCAACAAAGTTTTTATGATTATCATGCCGACAAGTAAAGATTAAAAATTTATCCCAAATATAAAAAATTTATAATTTAATATTTATTTTTAACAACAACAATTGATAATTGCCCAACTTAATCCAGTTGCTCAGTTGCTCGGTTGATCAGTTGATAAAAAATATGCCAAAGCTAAAAACAATCCAATCTGTTCACAAAAGAATAAGAGTCACCAAAACCGGAAAAATCCAAAAGAAAAAAGCCGGTCAAGATCATTTCAATTCTCGCGAATCCGGCAAAGTAACTCGCGCCAAAAGACGGTTGGTTAAATTGAAAGAAGGTTTGATCACAAAAAACATTCGCAAATTTTTGCCTTATTCATAATTTAACAATAGCGATCATAAATTTTTCAAAGTTCAAGAGCTATACTTTATGAACTTTATAATAAACCAACGTATATGCCAAGAGTAAAAAGAGGAAAAACGCATCTAAAGAAAAGACGCAAAATAATGAAAGCCGTCAAAGGCTATCGCCAAGGACGCAAGAACTTGATCAAGGCCGCCAAAATGGCCATTGTCAAAGCCGGCAATTATGCTTATCGAGATCGCAAAGTAAAGAAACGTCAAGCACGGACTTTGTGGCAAACCAAAATCAGTGCCGCTCTTAAACCTTTTGAAATCAGCTACAGCAAATTCATGGGGTTATTAATCAAAAAAAATATTATTTTGGATCGCAAAGTTCTGGCTGATTTGGCCATGAACAACAGCAAGGCTTTTGCCAAACTGGTCGCCAAAGTAAAAGCCTAAAAAAAACACACAAAAAGCTCCGTTTCCGGAGCTTTTTTGATCTGTCCACGTAATATTTCAACAAAAAATAGCCAAAGTTTAATATTGACATGAATAAAATCTTCCTCTATAATAATAAAGCAAATAAATTTCATGGACCGGTGGTGTAGTTTGGTTAACACATCGCCCTGTCACGGCGAAGATCACGGGTTCGAGTCCCGCCCGGTCCGCCAAAAAAACACAATAAAAATATTGTGTTTTTTTGATTATTTAAGACCGGAACTGAGACAATAGTTTGTCTCAGTTAGGGCGAGAACGCCGGAGCGATGTTTTGTGAACAATTTGGTGAACAAAACCGCGAGGCGGTGGCTAACCCGAACAATCGGAAGATTGTGAGAGGTGAAGCCGAGTCCCGCCCGGTCCGCCAGCCTTCGCTCAATTATGAGCTTCGGCCGACAAGCCAAAAAAGTGCAATCGTAAGATTGTGCTTTTTTGATTTCACAGGACCGTAACTGAGACAACAGTTTGTCGTAATTTTCTTATAAATAAAAAACCCATTGATATTACAGAATACTACGGCAGAATACTACGGCTTATTGACAAACCAACAAATACCTATTACAATGATTTTTCTCTTGTTCTTTTAACAACCGCCACATTGGGCAAAGGAGAATTTTCATGACTAAGACCAGCGTGCTTCACCCCATTTTTGCTGCACTCATTGCCAGACAAGATGAACTCGGAACCAAAGATTTTTGGACCGGGCTCACTGATCAGCAAAAAAGCTTTATCGCAAAAGTGACTTCTCGAACAAGAGATAACCTCAAAGACATTCCCGAAATCGAAAGATGTTCTTCTCGAGATTATGAAGTCATTAATGCGTGGTTGGCCAGCAAAGGCTTAACCATCAAGTTGGACAAGTTCGATCCTTCTACCGCTATGGGAATGGCTAGCTACTTGGAAATTAAGCTGCAATGGCTGGTCAAGGGGACACAGGCAAACATCAAGTCAAAAAACCAATATTTCCCTGGCGTCAAGCTGCCCCAAAAGGCAGTTCGATTTTTCTGGAATCAAGAACACGGAAATATCATCGCCCAGATTTTGACCAAGAATGGCGATGAAATTTTCCTCACGATCGCAGAAAAGCCGATGGATGAAAACGAACTTCAACAGTTCGCCAAACTCGTCACTGAAGCAAAGACTGTTGCTGTTGCATTTACGGGAATTAATTTCCCAATGATCGACCTCGATCACCAGCCCGACATTTCGTGGCTCGGTGGAATGTCCATTCTTGATCAAAAGAAAAATCCATATTTTATCAGCCAGGCGCTTCAGCAGACGAAGTTTTCCATGAATGAAAATGGCGCCACCGTCGAAAGCGGCGTAGCCATTTCCGCCAGAAGAGGCCACTCATTCGATGAAAAACGGCCGTTGATTATCGACGAACCGTTCGTCGTGGTCATTCGCCGTCCCGGAATTGAACTGCCGATTTTTGTCGGATATCTGGATGACGATTGCTGGAAGACACCTAAGGTTTAGGCAAAATATATCAAATAGAAATTTAGCCGATTTTGACACTCAGTCAAAATCGGCTTTTTAATTATCAATTATTCTAACTTTACCAAAAATTAACTTTATGCTACAATGCCCATACTTAAACATTTATTACATTTTTTTATGTCAAAAAGAGATCCACGCAAACGCGGTATTGGCGTCAAAGTACCAAAAATTACTCGTCTGCGCAAACAGCGAAGAACCAAATAAAACAAAAAAAATATGGCTGATTGGCCATATTTTTTTGTAAATTAAATTCTTTTCCAAAACAAACACTCATCCGCGATACTTTTGATAAAAATACCACGCCGTCACCACCAACGCAAAAAAGATAAACCAAAACAAAACAATTTTCCATTTTGATTTCCAAAAATCTGTTTGCAAAATACTTTTTTCTCGAACAACACGAAACAAAACAACCGCAATCCAATAAACCGCCAAAATTATAATCACCGCCAATACAGTTCTTTGATTTAATAAATTTTCCATCATAAAATAAAAAATCAATAATCCTTAATTCTCAATTCTCAATCCTTTTTCAAAACATCCACCGCGTAATAATCTTCATGCAAATCATCCACCAAAGTTTCAACCAGCGGCAAAGAAAATTTTTCTTCTTCTTTGTAAACAATTTTTTTGATGCCGTTCATTTCTTTTTCTTTGGATCTTCCCAAATGACTGCGCACAATTTCTCTTGGCCCGCTTAGACCTTCAGCCAATTTTGTCGGTGCTCCACCAATCGGTTGCATAAAAATTTTACTCTTCAAATATCCCTGCTCTTTTTTGCGTAAATCAAAACGTTCGGTTCGCGCTTCAAAATATCCAGGTTTATCGGCAGTCAAATAATATTCGCCACCTCCGCCCACCAAAAAAGCGAATCTGCCATTTTTGTCGGTAACATTATTATCCAGCAACTTGTTATACTTGGTGTCAAAAACACGCACCACGGCATGATCAACAAATTTTTTGCTGTCACTGTCTTTGACAAAACCCCATTCCGTATTTTTTTCACGCAAAGTCAATCGACGAAAAATCAAATAAGCAACCAGTTGACCAACCGCCACATAGCCAACCCAAGCCACAGGATTTATAACAAACGAAACCACTGCCAAAATCGGACCGAGCAAAGTCAAAACAATCTGACTACGTAAAAATATCTTTTTTTTCACTAACGTTTTTATATCAACCATTTTTTTGTCAGGTTCCAACGGGATTGCCTTGGTAACCGCTTCTTTGCCGGTTATCTCAAACTCTTCACCATAATAAAGATTGGCATAAGTTCCATCAGTAACCGCTTTGCGCAACAATTTATCAGGAAATTTCATTTCGTTTTTATCAACCGACAAAAAATATTTCCCGGGATTGACAATAAAACTATATCGACCGTCCTTGTCCGTCACCGCGGTTTTAACCAATTGTTTTGTCCCTGCGTTATAAATTCTAACAACAGCCAAACCCAGCGGTTTTTTGGTTACCGAATCATACACCAATCCCCAACCTCGTTTGTTTTTACGAGCAAAAAACATCAACGGCTGAGTGAATAAAAATTGCAAATAAGTCAAAATAGATGCGCCGGCCGCGCCGGTCGATCCGACCGTCGCCACCGCAATCAAGGTGGTGACCGCAGTCGCGGCCACGGCCGGCAACTGAATTTTGCGATTTATTCTTTTTACCGTCGGATTATCTATTGTTAACGCTCGAATAAATTTTACAGACTCCTTGATTTTTTGCGTGTTATTATTTATTATCTCTTTTATTTTTTCATTTTTTTCAGGAAAAATTTTCGCCAGTAGCTCCACAATTGAATCTATTGATCTTCCTACCATTGATTCACTCTCATTATTCCCGTCTTCAGCCTCTTTGTTATCATCATCGTCTGGATCATCTTCTATACCTTCATCCGGAATAATCGATTTCTCGGGATATTTAATATCAAACGAGACACTTTGTTGCCTCGACCTATTACCATTTTTATCACGACTGGCATACTTTAATATATTTTGAGAACTCGGAATTATCCCCGTGCGAGTATAAGCCGTCTGCCAAGATTTATTTGCTACCGTTATGGAACCATTCATTCCATAATTATCTGGCATATCAAAAATCAAATCAACATAATCAGCTTGTTCCGCTTGCCCATTGAGCGAAATATTGGTCACATATTTATATGGCGCAGATTCATCGTAAACATACGTAATTTCAAATTGATCAATCCCCGGAGAAGGTAAAATCGTACCATCGGAATAAATCACTCTTTTTAACACGGAATCTATTGCTACTGTCCGGACAAAAAGATAATTTCCACCTTTTCTGAAGCCGGAAACGGTTGTTGAAAAAACCTTGTTCGATTGTGAAAAAACAGTCTGCAACAAAGTATTATTCAAATATATGTCCACCTGCATATTCGGATAATCAGTTGTTCCAGAAATAAACAAACTGTCTTGGGTAACCGTAATCGAGGCCAGAGCTGGAGTGGTGATTACCGGTCGCGCAATCACTTCTCCAAATTCAGTTTGATCAAAACTATTAACACACCCCCTGTCCGCCAAATCTATTTGTCCATCCTTGTCATTATCAACATTATCATTACATTGATAAACCACAGGCTCATTACTCTCATCATTGTCTGACAAACTTTCACAACCAAAATCATTCATATCCACATTACCATCACTATCATTATCAAGACCATCCATACATTGCGGATTGGTTTCATCCAAATCTCCAACCGAAGAACAACCCTCATCCTCCAAATCAATTTTGCCGTCATTATCATTATCCAATTCATCAGAACAAGCCGGTGGGACAAGCAAATCAATTTCATTTGTGTCCAAATTACTACTACATCCCGGATCAAGCAAATCAATTTTACCGTCATTATCATTATCATTATTATCCATGCACTCAAGAATATATAGAAAAAAATTCTCGGAATTGTCCGCCAAAGAAAGACAATCCAAATCTTCCGGATAATCAATTTTGCCGTCATTATCATTGTCAATGTTATCAGAACACTGAGGTAAAGTGACTATTTCATCTTCTTCACTTAAATCAATTAACGATTCACATCCTGAATCCATCATATCAATAAGCCCGTCATTATCATTATCAATTCCATCAGAACATTGAATCACCACCGGAATAATCAATAATTCCAAATCATCCTCTGCCGACAAACAACCTTCATCAGCAGGATAATCAATTTTGCCATCAAAATCATTATCAATTCCATCATTACATTGACGAATAATCGGTTCATCCCCTTCATTATTATCAGTAAAAACAGAACAACCAAGATCATTCATATCAATTTTGCCATCCAAATCATTGTCCACGCCATCATTACACTGATAAACAGGATCTACTGGTGGTGGTTCAGGTGGTATATAAATTGATCCTCCGGACGTAGTAATCGATAAATTATTACTCCACTCTGTGTCCACACCATTACCATTTCTGGCTTTGGCGCGGTAAGTATAGGCGGTGCGACGGGACAAACCGGTTTCCTGCCATGTCGAAGTGGTTATCCACCCGGAATTTGTTCCCCTGGTCGTATTTTCAATATAAATTCCAGAGTTGCCCAAAACTCTATTGCTAACATTATCAATATTCAAAGTAATTGTCGTGGTTTCTTTGCTGTTTTCCGTCAAAACAGGAATAGTCTGCGCAGAATATATTTCTTCCGAATAAACGGCTGTTTCTACATTATCACCGTTGCGCGCCTTGGTTGTGATATTATATCCGGTATTAGCACTCAATCCAACCACAGAAAATGCATTCCCCGTCCATCCGGAATTTACCCCTAATGTGCTGTTGGAAAAATAAACACCCTCCTCCTGCACATTACTCAAACCAGCTGCTTGAACGGCAAAAGATGTTGTCGCCAGATCGCTAACTACCAAATCTGTCGGAACCGCTTGCGCAGAAAAAAAAGTCTCCGTAATCGTACTTGTTTCCACCGCATCGCCATTACGAATTTTGACACTGAATTCATACTCAGTATTGGTCAACAATTCAGGCGATGTCCAACTATTAACTGTCAGCCAATCAGAATTTGTCGAGGCCGTATTATTGGAAAAATAAATCCCCGATTGACCTTGGTCAATATTGTACACGGTATCAGACAACTCAATGGTAATCGAATCCGTAGCCAAAGCTGTTAGCTCAATATCCGTCGGATCAGGATGTAATGTATAAAGAGAGGTATCCCCCAATCCTCCGCCTTCTCCGGAAGACGGCAAAACTCCGTCACCATTTCTGACAGTACTATCAAAAGTATAAAGAGTATTTGCCGTTAGCGAAGAACTAACCCAATTATTAACCTTTGTCCATCCGGAATTGGCCGTATCATGAGAAAAATACAAACCGGAACTTCCTTCACTGAGATTAGTAAATGTGCCAATCGCCTGCAAAGTAATAGAATTAATCCCAACCGACGAAAAATTAAGTCCACTGGGGACTTGCATACCCGAATAACGGCTGATTGTCGCTTCGGATGTTTCTTGGGCACTTTCATTTTTTGCTTTGACGTAAAAAATTATTAAATTATTCTCGGTCAAAGAACTCTGATCCCAATACAAATTGGTTGTCCAATCAGCAATCGCATCAACCGGATTTTCCGTTCTAGTGAAAAAACCGGCCTCCGCTCCACCTGATTGCCATGTCCAGCGAACCGCATCCGCGTCAATATTAGTTATTCCCAAATTAGTCGGCAAATCCGCCTTGGTATAACCGGAAACATTAGACGACTTGATACCTTCACCATTGGCATTAGAGGCCCTGACATAAAAAGTATAGCTGGCGTTACTATTTAAACCGGAAACAGTGTACTCATCCGTCGCCGCATTTATGGTGGCGATTAAAGTATTATCACTATAATAAATGTTATAATCAGTCGCCGAATCAACAGCGAGCCAATCCAAGGTTATTGAATCAATAGTCGAAGCTGACACCGTCAAGCCGGTCGGTTGCGCCGGCGGAGTGGTTAACTCATTTGATTCAGCAAAACTAATGCTATTCAAAGCTCCTTCGGAATTATAAACTTCTATTCGATATTTGTAACAAGTATTTGCGCCCAAAGACGCAAAAGTCCTCGGCGAAGACGGGATGGCATTCGTTTCATCATAAACATTGGTTTCATAAACATCATCACAATCAGTATCTCGATCAATTTTAAATCCGCTGGCGCTATTGTTAGTAAAAGTCAAACTCAAAATATAGTCGGCAAGAGTCGAAGCATTTGTCAAAACAAGCTCACTAGCATTGGTGGCGTAAGAATATTTACTGGTTTCTGCGCTCAAAGCAGTCTCCACATTATTGCCATTACGCGCTTTTGTCTTGATATTGTATTGCGTATTTCCTGTCAATCCACTAATTATTTGTCCCAAAGCTCCCCCCCAATCAGTATAACTACGCCAAACTTCTAAATCGCCCAAGGAACCATCTGCTTGGGCATATTTTGTGGTAACGCCATAACCAACCTGAATAGAATACTCCGTGGTATCCGGATTACTATTAGCAACAATTATCACTTTTAATTTTGTACTATCACCATCATCAGGCAAACTCAAAGTCGGCGCTGATGGAATATTGGCATAAGAATAAGAATTAACATCATCAACGGTCATTTCATTTCCATAACTATCCACCGCCCAAATTTTGAAATAATATAATGTATTTACTGACAAACCGGTAATTGTCGTCGTCGCCGTTGCCTTAGTTGCCAAATTCACATCATTATCATTATCCCATTCAAAAGTATTCTCATTGCTCGTTCTATTTTGCACGTCTGTTTGATTTGTCCCGTACCAAACTTCATAATGCGCCTGAATTGGTAATGACGACCAATTTGCTTCTGTGCTTATCGCCGTCCAATCCAAATTTATGGACGAAGTTGTTGTTGTATCAGGAGAAAGAACAGACAACCCACCACTTGGATCCAGATTATCAATTTCAAAATTGGCCGTGGCTGTAGCCGTGCTATCAATAGTACCATCATTGGCCGTAAAACGAAGCTTGATATCAACTTGATCAGTTCCATCCAACGACCCATTCCCATTCGCTACGGACTGAGTATCCCAAACAATAGTTACCGTTTTTGCTCCACCACTGGTATCAACTTTATTGGTTTCTCCAATTTGATAAACATTAGCATTATTCAAATCAACCGATCCGGAATTTGGCGTAGCCGAATCCAAATACGGATCATACCAAGTGCTTCCGCCATCATCTGAATATTCCACTTTTAATTTGGTATCATTATAATCAGAATCTTCAACGGTCGCAGAAATAGTAATTTTGCCAAGAGCATCCCCTGATTGCGAAGTCGAACCCAAACTAACTACCGGCGCGATATTATATTCAATCGTAGCCGTACCATACATAAGATCATCCTGAGTATCATCAAACATGGCAATACCATTGGTCGTTCCCGTTCTGGCCAATGACGCATACCATCCAATACTATTTGTAGTAAACGGAGTTTCTATATTCCAAGAACCTGACACTTTTTCAGCAAAAAACATGTCCCCATTAAAAGAATCGAAATATGCAACATTTGGGACAACTCCGTTCGCCAAAATTAATGACACCCAATTTTTGAACTTGTCAGAGGCCGTATTCGCAGCAACCGTTTCACATGTCCAACTTGATGTTTGCGAACAAGTAGCCGGATCACTAACTGTGTTATAAGCATATTTTAAATCATACGCCAGAGTAGTATACGCAATACCAATAACTCCATTAACACCGGTAGCTACACTGATATTTCTTTTGGCTGCCATAGTATCAGCATCATCAATAAGCGCACAGTTCCAATTCGTATTATTAGCGCCACCAACATCACAAGTCCCTGCCCCTGCTCCATCTCTAATAGCCACCATCAAATACGCAGACGGATTCACATATTGCGAAGCAATAACAGCCGTACTTCCGGAATAAGCCAGCGATACTCCGCCACCAACCGTATCAGTTGAATAAACCGTTTCGCAAGACCAAGTTGAAAGCAAAGTATCACAACCGGATCCACCAGTCCCGACATAACGAGCAAATTCCAAATTACCGTTCGTCGCATCTTGATAAGCAATCCCGATATTATCATTTTCGTCAATGGCGATTGAGGCCTTATCACCAATGCTACCGGTAGTTTCAATAACCGTATAATTCCAATCAGTATCAGTACCATCTAATTCTCCGGTACCATTAGTTGGATTTAAAGTTGTTGTTCCACTGGCGCCTCTGCGCGCATAAATAACATTTCCGTTATCTCCATCAAAATAAGCAATTTTTGGGATACTATTCGAATCAAAAACCAAACTCACATAATAAAAATCCGAATTACTATCAACCAGTTCCACATTCCACGAACCATTATAATAAGCGTAGTAAACATTATAATCAGCTCCGGCATCGCGAGTATAAACAATACCAGGATTGCCACTACCATCATATTTCAAATCCGCAAAATAACCTTCATTTTCTATCACCACATCAGCAGACGACCAAGTATACGCATTGGCTGTAAAAATATCGAACAATACCGGGACAGAAATCGCAATTATAACAAAACCAACCCAAAGTAAAATTTTGAGTCTTTGAAACAAGGCAAAACCGGTCAACTTGCTTGAAACTTTTCCCCTCAATTGGTCCTTGTCTTTCATCCTTGCGCTAATTTGATTTGATATGTGAAATTATACCATTTTTTTGCCCTTTTTACCAAACCAAAAAAAAATATTTATCCACATATTTTTTCCCTAAATTTATTGTTGTTTTCGTTTTATTAAAAGTCGACACAAAAGCAAAGAAAAAACAAAAAAAACAAGACTTACCCATTGCGCGGTGCGCAAGCCCAAAAAGGTCAAAGAATAATCAATACGCCAAAACTCAAGAAAAAAACGAAAAGCCGAATAGCTAAATAAATAAAAAATAAAAACTACTCCGCTCGGCCACTTACTATCTTGTTGACGATAAATTAAATTGAACAAAACCAACAACAACAACAGCAACAACAAATTCCCACAACTTTCAAACAAAAACATTGGCAAAAAAGTAGCAAAATTTTCATAACCAATCGGCCGATTGGCTAATTCAATCGGAATTCGCCAAACTCCCACGGATGGACGTCCAAAAACTTCTTGGTTAAAATAATTTCCCCAACGACCAAAAATTTGCCCAATAATTATTAAAATAACCAATTGATCAGCCAAAAACCAAAAAGAAATATTCTTTTTTCTACACCAAATCCATGTCACCAAAAATATTCCGACAAACGCTCCCCAAATACCCAATCCTCCCTTATAAATTTTCAAAATATCTAACAAATTATCTCGATAATAATCCCAAGCATAAAAAACATAATAAACTCGCGCGCCAATTATTCCAACCAATGCGCTCCAAATCAACAAATCATCAAACTTTTCAAAATATAAATTGTATTTTTTTTGCAACAACCGAACCACCAAAACTCCAAACAACGATCCGCCAACAATAAACAAGGCGTACCATTTGATCGACAAACCAAAAAACAAAAAAGCCGTCGACTGAGGAATATAATTATAAAAAAACTCAAACATAATTGATTCTAAATCCTGAATTCTTTATCACTACTATTTTATCACCAATGACAAAAAAAGAAAAGAACCCCATAACTGGGATTCCTTTCTTTTCTCTTGGGTTTTTACTAAATTGTTTCTCTCGAAACAAATATATTAATCCTTTGACGCAATGTCAAAAGGTTAATTTTTTTTATTTTTTTTTATTT
>JBAYHA010000028.1:0-14632 GCA_041666425.1 Patescibacteria group bacterium | reverse complement strand
CGGTGCCAAAATTCTCAAAGAAAAGTTAAAAAACCGTTTGGCCGGTTCGGACATGGTAAAGAAAATTTTTGAAACATACGAACAAAAAAGTTATCGAGCCTTTATTTTACTAAAAGACAATTCGTTAACAAAACAAGCAGATTTAGCCAATGTGTTCAGCAGAAGATTTAAGAATTGGACAATCAAAAGCGCTTATTTCCAAAATAATGAAATTGGCATTTACAACCAAATAAATAATTTGAATCCGGAATTTGTTTTTGTCGCACTCGGCGCACCGGAGCAGGAAAAGCTGGCCACCAAAATTGCCAAATTTTGTCCTGATGTAAAGGTAATTATGGCCGTTGGTGGAAGTTTTGACTTTCTAACCGGAAAGATAAAAAGAGCCCCGCAAATAATTCGTGAACTGGGCATGGAATGGCTTTACCGCCTTTATCAAGAACCAAAAAGATTAGGTAGAATAAAAAATGCCACGGTTGATTTTTTGCTTCGCGTACATGAATGGAACAAAAGGATCAAAACGCAATATCGCAAAAATGTTGTTGGCGTAATTTTTAACAAAAGCGGGGAAGTGTTAATCCAAAAAAATCGTCGGTTTATCAATCATTGGCAATTCCCCCAAGGTGGAGTTGATAAAAACGAAAATTTTGAACAAGCCATTTTGCGAGAAATTGAAGAAGAACTGGGAATTAAACCAAAATTTTTACAAATTACAAAAAAAATTCCACAAACCAATACTTATGTGGCACCAAGATATGGACAACTTTTGCAAGGTTACAAAGGACAAGAACAAACTGCCTTTTTGTTAAATTTTACTGGTGAAATTTCGGACATCAAATTTCAAGGGAGTGAAGAAGTGGAAGAAATAAAATTTGTTCCGGTTGATCAAGTTGAAAAATTGCTTCATCGCGACCGCGCAAAATTTTGGCAAATAATAAAAAAATATGTTGCTTAACAATAATAGACAAAAAGAACAACCCGAAAAACAAACACAAACAGTGGGGAAAAGTTGGGCTGAGCGACGGCCATTGACTTTGGCACAAACCGCCCGAAAACTCAGGAATGAAAAAAGGAAAAGATAAAAAACAAACAAAAAAGCCTCGTTGTGACGAGACCATTGCCGTAATTAACGGCTTTTTTATTTTGCCAAACTGTTGCTGTTGCGAAAATCATTGGAAATAAGCGCAATTTTGCGCCAATTCATTTCGACGATTTTAGTTTTTTCCTTTATTAACAGAAAATAATTTACTTTTTTTTTCATTTCTCTAATATCTCGAAACAAAAGGCAATAATTTTGTTCGAGATCGTCTTTTGGCCAAGGAACTGTTTCCACTTCTTCGTCGACAGAAAAAGCCATCAACATTGAATCCGCCAACGGTAGTTCTTCAAATTCCGTTGACCCGAACAAAATTATCACATCATGACCATCGGGCAAAGTGATTGTCTCAATGACATAACCTTGCAGTTGTTGAAGTTTTTCGATGGAAATAGGCAAATCGCGTAGATTAGAGTAAGAATCTAACCGTCCGGGATTTTTGATAAAATCTAGAATTTTGGACAACTTCGGTGGTTGAGTAACATAATTGGTTGGATAAACAACAACCACTGATTGCTCTTTTTGTAATAACGCAAAACAGATATTCTGCCCGATAAAACGGGTACCGATCGGTCGGCAAAAAAAAAGTGGCCAAACCGCAAGATCAACGGAAACAGCCAAAGATTCAAAAACATTGGGATTAACTTGATTTTTCATGAACAACCTCCAAAGCACAGAACAAAGAACTTAATTATACTTTATATGAATACCTATCAAAAGTCAATTTTGAAACGAAAAGAGCTACCTTTAGATTCAAAGGTAGCTCTTGTATATTATGATGCGACGCATCACTTTCACCACTTTTTGGCTTTTATCCGCCAAGGGTAGGTGACACACAGGTCAGAACTTTTACAGGTGGCTAGACGTCATAGTTCTGACTCCAGCCATTTCGTCCCTGTCGAACGGAGCGAGTTCGCTCCTGAAACTTTTTGGCGTGGCGGTCCGCTTTGCCGGTGCAGACCTCGCCGAGGGTAGCCCCGCCGATCTTGGAGCTATACCCCGGCAAATTTAAGGCCATCTCGGCCTCTTTTTCACGCTGAGCGCGATGCTCAGCCAGCTTCCCCCAATAGAACTTTTGCTGGCAGAGTGCCAGCGAGGGGGAAGTAATGATGAAATGAATTTCGCACTTGGCCTGCATGGTGCAGGCCTTCTTGAACAACTCCACGTCGCCCCTATTCAGGACGACGAAAGAGTAATCTCGACCATGTCTGGCCATCACGACCAGTATTTCGGGGATGCTAGGGAAGGCACTCTCTGCCTTCTGGGCATCCACGAGACTTCCCATGGCTTCTCGAACAATCCCAAAGGGCTCGTCGAGAAGGTTGTCCCTGTGGATCTTTGCGGAGTATTTCTCCGCGAAAGAAGCGAAGATCTGGACGGCCTTTTCGACCGTCTCTGCCTTTGGCTTCTCGCCGAGGCAGAGGTTGGCCAGATCGGCCAACTCCAGCTCTTCGAAGAGTGACTGGGCGTGCCAGTTCTCACTGGCTGTCCAGTCGGTCCTCATGAACTCCGCGAATCGCGCTTCACGCGCGACTTCAGCGGCTCTGGCGGATTTCTCGGCCGCCAGGGTCCTGTTCATTATGTGCGGGTAGGCCGACAAGGCCTCCCTCGGATTCCCAATCTGGTAAGGAATCCCTGCTTTCGAAAGGACCCTCACCGTAACTTCAGCAGTTTTTGGGCTCAGTACCAGCCACACTATGTGGCCAGCCTCCTGTCGGTAGTACGCGAGTACCACCGCGTTCTCGCAATCGGTCTCCACGTCACCGTGGATGAACCCGATCTGGCCATCCTGGACTCCGGCCAGAATGGCCGCGCCAGGGTCCTTTTCTTCTATGAAATAGCTCCACGCCTCGTTCAATGAGGCGAAGAGCTTCTTCGTGGTCGCCGGAACGGCGACCGGTTCGGCCGTGATCGCGTTCCCGATATTTTCGGGAACGGTCTCAGCGACCAGTTCCTTGACTTTGCCGACGTTGTCGTCGGCGGTGGCTTCAATCATGGCCACGCCGGTATCTCCGGCAGTGGCGGTGGTAGTGGTGGGGTCAGAAACTAGAATTTTCTTGAGTTTTGCCATGGTTTTCTCCATTTGCCCTCATCATCCGATGGGGTCTTTTTTCGAACGTTATAACTCTAAATGCACCAGATTGTCGGTATGTTTAATGTGATCTGTAAAGACAGACTGTTAGCCGGAGTTAGAAAAAGGTAAAATACCATCAAACTGCGAATACTACGAAATTAAAGACATCCAGACAATCTGGTGCATTTAGAATATTTGATTTTTAATGAACATATAATTATAGCATACTTGTCGTAATTTGTCAATGGTTATTAAACGCCTATATTTGATTTTATTTAATTTTAGACAAAAAGCACTGTTTTATTCTCTTAACATATTAATAAAAATAAAGCTTGAAATAGGTGATTGGAAATGGTATGATTTGTAAGTAAAAAGTGAAATCATATCTACTTTAAAAACTTTACACACTATGCTAAATAACAACATCCGCGTTCGTATTGCCCCAAGTCCAACAGGCTTTCTCCATGTTGGTAATTTGCGTACTATTCTTTATAACTATCTTTTTGCCAAACATGAAGGAGGCAAATTCATTATTAGAATCGAAGATACTGACCAGAATAGATTTGTCGAAGGCGCAGTCGAAAATTTATTAAAAGTTGTTGATTGGGCGGGGATTGAGTCTGACGAAGGCCCCTATCTTGACGAAAAAGGCAAAGTCCAAGAAAAAGGTGTTTTTGGCCCATATTTTCAATCAGCCAGATTAGACATTTACAAGGAATATATAAAAGTTTTGTTGGAAAAAGGCAAAGCCTATTACTGTTTTTGCCCAAAAGAAAGATTAGACAGTTTGCGAGAAGAACAAACAAAAAACAATTTACCGCCAAAATACGATAATTGTTGTCGTACTTTAGGCAGAGAAGAAATCAAAAAAAGATTGCAGGCTAATGAGCCTCATGTAATCCGATTCAAAATGCCGGAAAATAAGGATGTTGTTTTTGCTGATGAAATTCGCGGTTCGATTGTGGTCAACACCAAAGATTTGGATGATTATGTTTTGATTAAAACCGATGGATTTCCAACTTATCACTTTGCCAATGTAGTGGATGATCATCTCATGAAAATCACTCATGTCTTGCGCGGAGATGAATGGATTGCTTCTACGCCAAAACATGTTTTGCTTTATGAAGCTTTTGATTGGCAACCACCAAAATTCGCGCATTTGCCGATTTTATTAAGTAAAACAAAAAAGAAGTTAAGCAAACGCGATGGTGATACTTCGGTCAAAGATTTTATTGCCAAAGGTTATTTAAAAGATGCTTTTTTAAATTTTATTTCTTTGCTCGGCTGGAATTCCGGTTCCGAACAAGAAGTTTATTCAATCAATGAGTTAATTCAACAATTTGATTTGGCAAAAGTTCACAAATCCGGAGCGGTTTTTGATTTGGAAAAACTTGATTGGCTCAATGGAGTTTATATTAGACAATTAAGTCCTGATGAATTTTATGATTTGGCTTTGCCTTATTTGCAAAGTGCCGATTTACTTGAACAAAAAAATGATCAACTGATTATCCATGCGACCGGAGAAAAAATAAAAAGCACTGATTTAAAAGGAATTCTTACTTTGGAGCAGATAAGAATAAAAAATTTATCTGAGTTGGCAGAAGCTTTGCGATTTTTCTTTATAAAAGAAACTGATTTAAATTATGAGGCCAAAGAACTCGTTTGGAAAAAATCAGATTCACAAAAAACAAAAGTTGATTTGCAGGAATTAAGCAAAATTTTGAAAAAAATAAAAACAGAAGATTGGCAATTGGAAAATATCAAAAAAGAAATCAATGAGTTTTTGTTAAAGAATAATTTGGATACCGGTAGTGTGCTATGGCCAATGCGTTATGCTTTGTCTGGCCGGGCAAAATCTCCCGATCCATTTGAAATTGCTTATTGTCTTGGCAAAAAACAAACTTTAGCCAGATTGGAAATAGCTTTTGCCAAATTGTAAAATAAAAGGGCTTTACGCCCTTTTTTGATACGCAAAAAATATGCTATAATCATTTATATGACAAATCACAAAAATAAAATAAAGATAATTTGCCTGATTTTTTTTCTTTTGGCACAATCGGGAGTTGTTCAAGCCGAAACAGTTGACGAAATAAACTCCCAGATAAATGCCAAGCAAAAACAGGCCGAGGAACTAAAAAAACAGGCCGCTATTTACCAAAAAAACATCAAAACAAAACAACAAGAAGCAACCAGCTTGCGCAATGAACTTTCTCTCATGGACAACAAAATCGCCAAAGCTGAATTGGATATAAAATCAACCGAATTGGCTATCGACCAAACAAAATTGGAAAATCGCAACATTGAACTGCAAATCGTAACCAAAGAGGATGATATCATTCGCCAAAAAGCCAAAATAAAAGAACTTTTGTTGAAGATAAATCAAACCGGCGGGGGAGACGCAATCAAAATATTTCTTTTAAAAGATAAATTGTCAGAATATTTCCAAGAAAGTGAATATTTAAAAAATTTGCAAACCGGACTTAACTCCGCTTTGCAAGAAGTAAAAGCACAAAAATTGGCACTGGCGCAAAAAAAAGTCGAAATGGAGGAAAAGCAAAAACAGTTGGTTGTTTTAAAAAATGATCTGCTGTCGCAAAAAGATGAATTAAAAGGTAATATTGATTATAAGAGTACTTTGCTGGTAAAAACGCGAATGTCTGAACAAAAATTCACTGATTTATTTCAACGAGCCAAAGCGGAACAACAGCAAATCAGCAATGATTTAACAGCTTTAGAAAAAAGTGCCCGCAATAAATTGGAACAACAAAAAAATAACAAAAAAGAATTGCGTGAAATGGCTTTGTCTTGGCCGATTCCGGAAAATAAAATCATGGCGACTTTTCATGATCCGGAATATCCCTACCGCTATTTGTTCGAACATCCGGCCATTGATGTTAGAGCCAAACAAGGGACGACAATCAGAGCTCCGGCTGATGGCTATGTGTTAAAAACTCGAGATGCCGGGTTAGGGTACAGTTACATATCCTTAATTCATGCCAATAATTTATCGACGGTGTTCGGACATGTGAGCAAAATCTTGATTGGAGAAGAAGAATACGTAAACAAGGGAGATATTATTGGTTTGTCGGGAGGAATGCCAGGAACTTCCGGTGCGGGAAATCTTTCCAGTGGACCACATTTACACTTTGAAGTAAGAATAAACGGTATTCCGGTTAATCCACTTGATTATTTACCATAACAAAAAAAACAGAACCGTGATTGGTTCTGTTTTTTTTGTTATTTATTTATTTTAACATTCCGGAGTAGGCCCAAGATCTAACGATTGCCCAACTAAAATTATCTTTTGGAACTTTGCGGTAGAGTCTAATATACTTGGACAAAGCCAAACCTTCTTTGTACAAATTTCGTGATTCCATCCTCATACGATAAGCCAATTGATGAATAAATTTTTCTTCATTGGCTTTTTGGAAATTAACTTGGCGACCAAAAATCTTGTTGAATTCTTTGAGCGCTTTTACTTCTGCACTTAAAACACGAGTTGGGCGCTCTCCTTCGCTAATTTTGGCTACATTAGTCCAGTCTTTTTCGGTGGTTGGCAATTTATTGTAAATAGATTGGAAGTCTTGCAAAATAACTTTTCTTTCATTGCTATTATATTTTAGTTCAATGATCGGCGAGCCATAAGCGATAAAGTTAACAACCTCTGTTGTCGGAGTTATTGTAAATGATTGTTGAGCTAATGTTTGCGCAGTTTGTTCGATAGACAAATCTCTAACACTTGGTTGAACCGGTATGGCGCTGGTTATTATTGGTGTGGAAACAGGCGTGGGAACTGGAGTTGTTTCTACTATTGGATTAGTTTGTTCTGTCGGTTGATTTGTTGTTTCGGCAGTTGCTTGTGTAGCCGGAGTATTATTAACTACTGGTGAGCTTGCCGGAGCCGGAGTTTCTACCGGAGTATCGCCTGTATAGGCGGCGTGTCTTGAACTAGCAACACAGCTATTGCCTGATTGAGTATAACCACTGTCGCAAGTTATAGCACAACTAGCTGAAACTGTACCATTGCTCACTGTTTTTGTTGAACACATTTGTACTTCATCAGCAACCGTTGATTCATTACCACTATCATCAACAGCAGTTGCAGTATAGTAATATGAAGTCCATGCAGTAGTGGTATTATCAGTGAACGCAGAACTGGAAACTTGAGAAATGTTAACCTGAGTACTGGATGTTGTAACAGGAGATGAAGTTGAACGATAAACCTCGTATTCCAACAAATCAGCTTCCGCATTATTAGACCAGTCCAAAACCACAGTTGTTCCTGTACCACTTGATTGAGTTAATCCCGTTGGTTTGGATGGGGGAGTTAAATCTGTTGGAGTAGTAACACCAAAGATTGTTAAGTGGTTGGTTGAAGATGTGAATACCAATTTGTAATCTTCGTAAGAAGTGAACGTGGAATTGATAAGGGCATCGTCAATAAATTTATCAAACCCTGTTTCGGTAGCTGTTCCATTGTAAGTTTTCCATTCTGTGTCTGCATTTAAAGTTTTGTAATAAGCAGTTCTGGTTGTTGGTAATGAAACCCAATCATTCAACGAAGCGTCAAAATAACTGACTTTCATTGTTTTTAATTTGTTGTAGTCTTGTAAATTATTAGCCGTTACTTCGGCATCAACATCAGCTTTCCAATAAGTCATTTCCAGATCAATATAATCATTTAAATTGGTAATCGGTTGTCCGGCATTATCAGTTGCGGTAATTTCCTTGCCTGTCCCACCAAAAGGTGTATTGGAATTTGTTTGTGTTACCGCGCTGGTGTTGGTCACGCCGAGTACACCTGCATTAGTATCACTACCAAGAGCATTAGCGGGTACAGTAATTTTTACACCAGTACCGTCTGTGGCAGTATCATCTAACACCCCGCCAGATGATGGAGTAATGGGTTTATTTTTGTTTTTTCTGGACCAATTATTGTCAGCGGTAAGCTTGATGTTTTTATCAGTTAAATTTACTCCAGCGACAGTCAATGTCGTTGCTGTTCCTGCTACAGAATACTGTGCTTCGGTATAACCATCAGCAGAACCAAATACTTTCCAAGTGCCTGCGGTAACACCCAAACTATAATATCCAGAAGAATCTGCTTGAGAGTGACTCATTCTGTTGGTTGTTGTTTCTCTGGCGTACACCCAACCCGTGGCTATTTCTTCGCCGGTATCTTTTGCATTAGTCGTTCCTCCATCAGCATCAGCAAATAGATACCCGGAAATTGTTTTTGAATATGCGGTTATAGTAAAATTTTTGGCATTATCAGCAGTACCATCAGCATTGGCATCAGTCAAGTTCAAACTACTTGGTTCAACTGAAACATAACCCGGTTTGTCAGCGCCAATTTTGTAATTTCCGGAACCCAACACTGGAACAGTTAAACTGTACGTGCCGTTACTGGCAGTGCTTGTCCCAACATTGAACCCGTTTTGTGGATTGGAAACCCAAACCCAAGCATTTTCTACATTGGATTCACCACTAGTAACTGTGCCACTTACAGTAACCATATTGGATGCAGAGCTGGTATCAGGTAAAACAAAGTTTACATCTCTATTCGCGGAAACTGAAATCAAATGTTTTGTTTCGTCCAAACAACCAGAGGGGTAAGTTTCGCAATCATCAGTCGGGATGTATTGTCCCACGCCAGGTACATCTGCAAAAAATAAATAATCACCAGCTTGCAATTTGACAGTTTGATTGGTTGTCAAAATTGGAATACGAATATTTTTTACCAATCCATTTGATTTTTGATTTACGGCACTTGTGTAGTCAACGCCCTCGATTCTAACATAACCAGATTGCGATGCCGTAGCGTTATTAAATTTTAAAGTTACTGTTTTTAAATTTTCTGAAGCAACTACAATATTTACACCCGTTTTGTTAGCGCTCGTAAGATTTACATTAGCCGGATTATTCGCATAATCGTCAGCATCAGTTCGACCAACTTCGCCATAAGTTGGATTCCATGTGTCAATACGATAAATTCCGGCAGGGACAGTAATTGAATAATTACCGCTGGAATCAGTCATTGCGCCATATTCACGTCCTTGATATATCCCATTGGCGTCATATTTGACAGCGCGAACAGGAGTATTCGCTTGCGCCGTTCCGTCTAGAGTAATATTCCCGCTAACCGCATAAAAAGTAGTAGCCGTATCCGGACGCAAATTAATTCCAGTTTGGGAAACTCCATTTACAGTTACATCAGAAGTGTATTGCAAAAAGCCGATTCCTTGTGCATCCGCTTGGATACGCCACGTCCCATTACCTACGTACAAAATATAATTACCGCTGGAATCAGTCGTCGTCGAAGTATTACCATAACCGCTTGGTTCATAGGCCCAAACAGGGGAATAAGCTACTCCGTTGCCGTCTGAATTCAAGACTTTTCCTTGAATTGTATAATCTGATTTTTGCATTTTAATTACAACCCCTGAAACATTATCTTGGACATCAATTGCTTGAACTCCGGCATTTGGTAATCCGGGTTTAAAAGCTCCGACTGAATAAGTTCCTAAAACAGGGATTTTTAAGGTAAAAGTTCCATCCGTAGCTGTTTTGGCATTTGATCCGCCAAACCCGCCTTGCGGTTGGTAAGCATAGACCTCTGCATTAGAAATTCCGTCACTATTGCCATCAACAACCGTTCCGGAAATGGTTTTGGTTGTTTGAGAACCCAAATTTACAACAATTGTCCCATCATTAGCCGTGACACTGGTCTCTTGGATTGCTGTACCATTACCAGAAACAGTAATACTGGTTGGTTGTGGAGACATCCAATCAGTCATAGTCGCTGAGGTTGAATTGACTCCTTTTGGAGTAGAAGGTCCAACACCAATCATCCAATTCCCATCAGAGAGATACATTTCATAATTGGTCCCTTCGGTATTTCCAGGAGTGACTGTTTTTACTTTGAAATTATTTGGCGATCCAGCAAAAATATCAACACTGTCATTTGTTCCTCCTGTTCTGAAATCACCAATCAATCTAACAGTTACAGTATATTTTCCTGCACCAGAACTATCAGCTTCTAAAGTAATATTTTTTGTTTCACTTGCACCACCGGAAACTCTGACAATGGTTGGAGCAGTGCTACCAAAATATGTTCCTGCACCAAGAGTCATCACTGAATTAGTAAACAGATAATATTCACCATCCGGTAAATAATCAAACCTATATGTGCCATCAGCGGAAGCGTCGCCTGTGCCAGTAATAGTAATATTTTTTTGGATTGGTCCTGTTATTGGTGAACCAAGCATCAATTCAATTGTGCCGTTGTGTCCTGAGCCAACACCATGAATTTGTCCACTTATTGAGCCAGCACCCCCTTTGGCGATAAAAAATGGCATGGAAGTAAGCGCTTCCAATAAAACACCACTACTGTTTTTGGTTTTTATTTCAACTTGATATCCTGATGTTTCAAAACCTTTTGGCACGGTTGTGTTGATTATATTACTGAGATCAAAACTAAGAAAATCAGTTGATTGAGTGGCTGCACTTAATTTGATTACAATGGTTTTTGTGCCAATAACACCAATACCATCATTATCAATCCCATTTGTAGTCGTTCCCGAAGGATCTGTTGTAGCAAAGGTTACAGTATTGCCGACATTAGTCCTATTAAAATCATTATTATTTGGATTATAGGGATCTTTCTTTGCACCGGAAATATCAAAACCTTCTGGGAAGGTTAATTGGATAGTCCCGTTAACTGGAATTTGACTTGAAATTGGTAAATTGACAACATAATTTGTTGTACTAAAAGCAAGAGTGTTAATTGGCATAACGCTAATTGGTGTCATGCCCATTTGTTTCATATCAAAATCCTCAAATCCATAGCTGGAAGTACCCATCATGCCTTGTCCACCGGAAAAAAGGGAAGCGTCCATTACATAACCGGTCTTGATGTTAGCCGAACTGGTATCATCCAACGCATTATCGGACAAATCTGTAATTGAAGTAGCAAGAGTTAATTGAAATTCATGTCCTGCAGTTAAAGTGAGCCCATCAATAAAAATTTCTTTGCTTTCTTCGATATAGCGAATATTGGCACTGGTCAGACTTGTGGCGCTCACCGAACTCCAATCTGTCGCATCGCTACGCGTTTTTAACGTGTAATAAGATTTATTCTCCGCTGTGGTTTTGTTGACAAATTCATTGAACTCTATGCGCAAACCATAATTGTCAGCTTCGGACAAAACCACTAACGGTTTTGTAACATCAGCCAATCCGGTGGTAAATTCACGAGTCATTGCTACGATATTTGTGCCCGTTATACTTTTTATATTCGCACTTACCGTAAAGGTATAAGCTGTTTCGGCAGTTAAAATTGCGGATGGAGTAAAAATTATTTTGTTGCCCGTGGCTTCATAACGGACAGTTCCTTCAACCGGAGTTTCTCCAGCCGCCAAGGTAACATTAGCTGTAGTAATGGTTTGTGGATCCAAAGGATTGCTAAATGATGTCGCAATAACTATTCCGACAGGAACAGCAACAATATTTCCAGAACTGAAATATCGATCAATACTACAACCACTAAAAGCGGAAACAACAGAGGACGAAGATGTCCCTGTATAAAAGTCAAAATAAAATGGACCGTTTTCCGAACCCTGAACAGGCAATCCTGCGAGAGGTTGCCCACTACTATCCTTGACATTTCTTGTCACAAACACTCGATAACGACTATCACTATCCAAGGTAAAATTTTTAATGGCTACAGTCCCGCTTGTCCCTGTTGTTGGAAAAACAGTGGTATTTGAAACAGTAACAGGGGATCCATTAACAATTTTTGCCAAATAAACATTCCCACTGCCAAAAGTCGTGGTATCCATGTTTTGTCGATCAAAATTTACATTGATCGCGGTAATTGAAGTTGGTACTTGTTGCATGTTTTCCGTAGGATAGCCGGCCATAGCCATTGGCGCAAAGGCTCCACCGTTAATTACTGTCGCATTTGTAGTAAAACTAAACCTATAAGCGGTCTCTGTCTCTGTCAAAGCAGTAACACCAGAAAATAGATCCAACCCAACCGCTTGATCGCTGGTATTGGTTATTGTTTTTAGCATACTTACGGTATAAGTGACATTTAATGCTAACCCATTGGGAGCATTAAAGGTGACTCGTCTCATTGTAAAGTTACCAAATGTTTCTGATATATATTGCCAAGTTCCACCAACTACAGACGGAGAAATAGAAAAATAATCACTTAAATTAGATGATACCGTTGCATTTAGGGCTTCATTAAAACCAAAATCAACTGGGGACATTTGAGGAACACCCGTTTGGCCATTCATGGGGCCATAACCTTTTAGTTTGAAATTATTGACTACGGGGCAAGCGACTAAACAAACCGTATCCGAAGTTACCACCGCACCAAGTGTAGGGGAGTTCGCTGATGTAACAATCCCATTTGTCGGAAGAGTTGCTGTTAATTGATGTCCAGAAACAGCATCCGTATCAACATACATTTTAATATAATAATCGGTTGGAGCCTCGGGTATTGTTGATGGTGGACCTGGCGAAACAAAAGTAACTGTATAATTTGGATAGGTTCCCGTAATTTCACTCGGTACCAAAACAACACCATCTTCGCTCGTGGCATGGGGATAAATCATAAATGGCGAGCTGACCTGAGGAACGGCCGCATCCAAATCTGCCAACAGATCAAAATTATTCGCTCCTGTAATATTTAAGGTTAATCCGTTAAGTGTTTCGCCGGCACTGGCCGATAAAGTGAATTTTAATAAATTAACCTTGCCATCAAGAGCTATTTCTTGATTTTCGGTTGTTGTTTTTGTTGCCGAAGCGGTTATGGCCGCCTTGACCGAAATCGGCAAGCCCAAAGACCAAAACATTACACTTATTATTATCAATAAATTGACACTACGGTAAAATAAGTGTCGGCTATTTTTTGTTTTACTTTTCATAGTGAACATTGTTAAATTTGATTTTTATATATGAGGTTATTTTAGTTTTATTTCGAGATTGCTAAAATGACTGTTCAAATAATACATTTGCCCATAAATACCACTTAATGACTCCGTGACTTTTGTATTTTCTTGGCGAAATTCTTTGGACAATGCCCTTTGGTTAAAAAAGATAAAAGTTGTCAGTAAAAAATTAATCAACAGAATAGCACAAAACAAAACATTCCAATTTAAATAATTATAATTTTTTTGCATAATTAAAAAATTTCATTTTTAGCAAATGATAAAATCCTTTTTTATATTATACCATAAAACAGACCAAAATAATCCAACTGTGGATAATTTAAATTCTTTCTTGCTCTTTTATTTTTTTGTAAACATCGCGTAATTTTTGATTAGTGACGTGCGTGTAAATTTGCGTAGTGCCAATATCCGAATGACCCAAAAACTCTTGCACCAACCGTAAATCTACGCCATGCATAAGCAAATCAGTGGCAAATGAGTGACGCAGGGTATGAGGAGAAGTTTTTGTTTCCAGCCCCGCAATCAGGACATACTTTTTGACAACATTTTCCACCGCACGAGTGGTCAAGCGTCGGTCGGTAAGTTTTTCACATCCCGGACGATAATTAACAAAAAGAGCACGATCCACATCATCTCTTTTGTTCAAATAAAATTTAATATGGGTTAATGCGCGATCTGAAAAATAAATTGTTCGTACTTTGTTACCCTTACCGGTAATATTTAGTTCCAAAAAACTTTCCGCTTTGGCAAATTGATCGCGATTTAATTTGACAATTTCCGCGACACGCAACCCGGTAGAAAAAAGAGTCTCCAGAATCGCCCTGTCACGCAAGCCCGGCAAGTCAACACCATTGGCGCATTTTAGCAACTCATCAATTTGTTCTACGGTTAAAAAATGAACTGCCTTTTTGCGATCTTGCTTGGCCAGTTTAATCTTATCCGCAGGCAAAGAGATTATATCTTTGTCTGCGAAATAGCTTAATAAATTACGCAAAGCGATTAGATAATAATTTTGGGTCGATTTTTTCAAAGGTTCATGCGTGTTTTTGCCCATGGTTTGCCGTGAAAGAAAAACACGATAATTCCAAACAATATCCGGCATTAATTCGTGTGGCTTTAACAATTCCAAATTCTCTTTTTTTAACCATTTAACAAAACGATCCAAATAACGCGAATAATTTTCTTGAGTTTTGCCAGAAAGTCCTTTTTCAATATCCAAATAATCAAGAAAATTTTTTATGTGAGAAATAATAGGGGATGTGGAATTTTGCATAAACACACGAATATGACGAGACGACAACTTCGTCATAAAATTAAAATTTGTAAACTGAATAATTCCTATGAATAAATAACGCGAAACTGCTGATAAAAATAATCAACATCAAGCAACATTGTTCTTAACGCTGGGTGAGTCAAGTCTTTGTTTATATAGAACTTCGCACAATACAAATTATGCGACGTTATAGTTATTATATACTAACCAAAATATCTGGCAATTTTAACTTG
>JBAYHA010000027.1:0-15511 GCA_041666425.1 Patescibacteria group bacterium | reverse complement strand
CAAATTTTGATTATTTCTTCCTGTTTGAGATTCCACTGTGGCATAGTCAAAATTCGATACATTGCACTTGATTCATGATAATCATCCAGTAATTTGAAAAAGTTATGACAAAAAATAACGGCCGGACGATTGTACAAACCACTTTCACCCAGAAATTGATAAGGAATTTGCTCCCTTTCCAAAAAATCAATCAAAACTTCGGCACTTGATTTGGCTCGAAACAAAATCGCGAAATCAGACCAGTCAGGCGAATTTTGTCTTTTTATTTCTTTAATCTTTTCGATAATGCCGGAAGCTTCATCCACTCCGGTGGCAAAATTCAAACAGTTAACTTCACATTCACCAATTTCGGTATTTCTGGCGATCAGCTTTTTGTCAATT
The DNA here is from genome assembly GCA_041666425.1 of Patescibacteria group bacterium. Lineage (GTDB taxonomy): Bacteria > Patescibacteriota > Patescibacteriia > UBA11705 > JABHMO01 > JBAYHA01. Next base: position 15,130 of record JBAYHA010000027.1, on the reverse strand, counting down.
CCCAATTTAACTTCCAAACGATTTGGATTATTCTGAACAATAAAATTATACGCACAATCCAAGATCCTTTGTCCGCTTCGATAATTTTCAGTCAAAACAACCTTTTGCGCAGTTGGGAAATCTTCCATAAATTGCATGATGTTGCTAATTGAAGCTCCGCGAAACTTGTAAATTGATTGATCATCATCACCAACTACGGTTAAATTGTTTTTTGGCTGAACCAATAATTTGATCAATTCATATTGAATATAATTAGTGTCCTGAAATTCATCTATCAAAACATATTTGAATTGCTGACGATATTGCGCCAGAACCAACGGCGACTTTTGCATCAATTGCCAAGTTAAAAAAATCTGATCATTAAAATCCAACGCATTATTTTCTCGAAGTAATTTTTGATAAGTAAAATAAGCATTGGCCAACTCATTTTGCTTTTTGATTTCCGATGCTTTGACCGATTCGCGTTCAGTCGAGGCCAAATCTTCCCAATTAATCGTGGCCACAAATTCACGATTAGCAGAATCCAAACGTAAATTCTCTGCATATTGACAATAATCTTTGGCAGAAATGCCTTCGTCTTTGCAACGGCTGAAATATTTTAATAAATCTTTGATAAATTTGCTCGGATTGCCAGCTGGACAAAAATAGTCCAAGTCAAATTTTTCTAAATTTTGTCGGACCAAAATCCAAGCATCCGTTTCGGTAAGCAAACGATAATTGCTATTTAAACCCAATTCATGTGCGTGTCTTTTTAGGATTTTGTCACAAAATCCATTGAACGTGGAAATCCAATGTTCACCATAACCGTAAGGCATGGCAATATCCACTCTCTCCAAAAGTTCATTGGCCGATTTGTCAGTAAAGGTTAAAGCTAAAATCTCATCAACTCGAGCAAGATTATTTTGCACCAACCAAGAAATTCTGGACACTATGGATTTTGTTTTTCCAGTCCCGGCTCCAGCGACAATCAAAAGCGGACCATCTGCGTGACAAACGGCTTTTTTTTGCGCTTCGTTGAGATTATCTAGAATATTCATGGTAAAATTTTAGCATTTTTTACCAAAAACAACAACCTTGACATCCCCAATGGAAATGTTATCATAGCCATGATTCCTTTACTTTTACGGGGGAAAAAATGCCAAAAACTGGGAAATTTTGTCCAAGTTGTGGTTTTTTAATGGAAGAAAAAACAGCGGTTTACCATTGCCCAAACTGTGGTCAAAGCGACCCACTAACCGTCGAAGAACTTCGCGAGAAAATTGAAAAAGAAACAAAGAGAGCTCGTTATTCCCCCGTCATTCCCAAAATGGCGGAACTGTAAATTATAGCCACGAATAAGGACACCAAAAGAGCCGAAAATCGGCTCTTTTTTTATTCATCCAGTTTATTTTATAAGTTTTTTATAAAAAAGATTTAAGTTTTTTTAATGCTTCTGGGAATAATGGTAAAAAAATTTGGCTTATGTTAAGCAATACCTTGGTAATTATCGAGCCGGTCATTTGTTCCATCATCCAATAGTTTATCGGAAATTTCAAAGCAATGTTTAAGACCACGGCGCAAATAAAAATCGCTTTTACTGTGCCCAAAATCAAACCCAATAATCGATCAAAAGTGGCAATAAACGGTAAAACCGTAACAATTTGAAAAATTTTGCCAAGCAACCAAAATAATAACCCAACCACTTTGATGATTACCCCAAATACCAAAATAAAAGAAACCAAATTGGCCGTATTGGTATTACCAAAAAAACCGGCCAACAACGGATAAAATCTCGATGCTAAAACAGCACCGGCCACAATACCAACTATTGAGCCTAATGACAGTAAAAAACCCTTGCGCAAGCCCAAAAGCGCGGTCATTAAAATAAAACCCAAAAGAATGTAATCCAAAATATTCATATAATAATTATTATAGCAAAAAATAAAAAAACCGAGAAATCGTTCTCGGTTAACTCTTTCAGTTGATTGTTTCAAAACGACTGAAATCCTCAGTCCTCGGTTTTCGCATAAGCATAACTTTTTGGATTTTTAGCTTCCCAGCAAAGCGGCTTTCAACATACCGAGCGATTGTATTGACATCATTGACATAAGTTTGTCTTTCGTCAGCTAAATTTTGGAAATTACCACTGCCACCATAAGCTCCGCAATCTTCATGAGCAAAAATTACGCAAGTATGCGCACCATTGTTGACGGCAATTTCGATTTGTGACAAGAAAGGAATCCGTTGATGCTCAGCAGTAAAATTTCTTTGCCCACCGGCATTCAAAATCGGAAAAACCTCTTGACGATCTTCGAAAGCATCATGAAACTTTTCCAAATAATTGCGCATACTTATTTGGATTCTGGGATCAGAACAACCAATTTTAATAACTCTGACTCGATTCATTGCTTTCTCCTTTAAAGAACATCAAAATATAGCAAGATTATAGCAACAGTTTTCAGTTTGGTCAACTGTGTGTAAAAATAAAAAATGACCCCACATGGGAATCTTTTTTTATAAATTTAGTTATATTTTATAATTCACTAATGGCAACGGCGCCGGTTTCTTCGTTAAAAGTAAGCATTAATTTTTTTACTTGCAAATTTGGCAAAGTTTCTTTGATAATCGCCCCAGCCGCAATCATATCGGCTAAATACTTGGCTTTCTCTTCTTCAAAATTAACAAAAACTTTACTTCCGCCATAAGCTCCACAATCTTGATGCGCAACAAATATAACAGTTTCAATCCCATGCAAACGGCTGGAAATTTCCAACTGTTTTAAGACGGTTGCTCGAGTATCTTCGTCCAGCAAAGATTTTTGTACGCCGGCAAGAGAAACCAAATCAAAATCATTAGTTAGCCCGTTTTCTTTGACCCATTTTTGAATGGCTTCATGAAAACGAAAATCAATACAAGTCATCAATAAATTGTGGCAATGGTGAGACATAAGTTAGTTTATAAAGTTCATAAAGTTAAAAGTTTATAAAGCTGGACAAAGATGTCAGATAAAACAAACTACAATTTACTATTGACTTCCAAACGATGCCGTGATTTGCGCCCAACTTTGATTCTAGCCATTTCTTTTTCAATTTGCGCAGTCAAAGCGCCAAATTCACGGACATCAACCGTTTTCTTTTCTCGGAGTTCCATGGCTCGGCGTAACGCTTCTTCGGCTCGGGAAACATCTAATTCTTCACTGCGTTCCGCACTATCAGCTAAAACCACGACCTTGGTTGCCAAAACTTCGATAAATCCACCCGAGACGGCAACTGAAACATCTTCCCCATTATTTTTTATCAAAATTTCTCCAGCTTTTAAAACTGAAATTAATGGAAGATGGTTTGGCAAAACGGTAATCTCTCCAGTTGTTGTTGGTAAAGTGATTGAATCAACTTCGCCCTTGAAAACAACTCTTTCCGGAGTGGCAATTTTAAAATTTATTTTTTCCATAGAAATTAAACTTCATCAATTGAACCTTTCATATAAAAAGCTTGTTCATTCTTATCATCATGCTTGCCATCAAGAATTTCTTGAAAACCACGAATGGTATCTTTTAATGAAACATATTTTCCAGGCATACCGGTAAATGTTTCGGCCACAAAAAATGGTTGTGAAAGGAATTTTTGCATTTTGCGAGCGCGAGAAACTAATTTTTTGTCAGCTTCACTTAATTCATCAACACCAAGAATGGCAATAATATCTTGCAAATCTTTGTAACGTTGAAGCACGCGTTGAACTTCACGAGCCACGCGATAATGTTCTTCTCCAACAATTAATGGATCAAGAATAGTTGAAGTTGAATCAATCGGATCAACCGCAGGATAAATTCCCAATTCTGACAAGGCGCGAGACAAAACAACCGTTGAATCCAAGTGCGCAAAAGTTGTCGCTGGAGCTGGATCGGTCAAATCGTCGGCTGGAACATAAACAGCTTGAACTGAAGTAATTGAACCTTTGTTGGTAGAAGTAATTCTTTCTTGTAATCGGCCCATTTCAGTAGCCAAAGTTGGTTGATAACCTACGGCCGAAGGCATACGACCAAGAAGGGCGGAAACTTCGGAACCAGCTTGAGTAAAACGAAAAATATTATCAACAAATAATAAAACATCTTGACCTTGATCACGAAAATATTCAGCCATTGTTAAACCGGTCAAGGCAACTCGAGCGCGTGATCCCGGTGGTTCATTCATCTGACCAAAAACCAAAGCGGTTTTGTCGATAACTCCAGAATCTTTCATTTCATAAAATAAATCATTTCCTTCACGAGTTCTTTCTCCAACACCAGCAAAAACGGAAGTGCCACTATGTTCTTGGGCAATATTTCTGATCAATTCCATAATAACCACGGTCTTACCAACACCGGCGCCACCGAATAGACCAACTTTACCACCTTTAATAAACGGACAGATCAAATCGATAACTTTAATTCCGGTTTCAAAAATTTCAATTTTGGAAGATTGTTCACTAAACTTTGGTGCATCGCGATGAATAGAATATTTTTGTTTTGTCTTAACCGCAGCGCCACCATCAATTGGTTCACCAAGAACATTAAACATTCGGCCAAGAGTTTCATTACCAACCGGAACGCTAATTGGTGCTCCTGTATCAATAACTTCTTCTCCGCGTTTCAGACCGTCAGTTGCACCCATGGCGATTGTGCGGACTTGTTTGTCGCCGATATGTTGTTCAACTTCCAAGACTAATTTTTGCTCACCGATCATTACTTCGAGAGCTTGAAAAAGTGCTGGTAATTCATTTTCGAATTCCACATCGACAACTGGGCCGATAACTTGTTTTACTTTGCCTGTATTCATATTAGTTTATAAAGTTATAAAGTTAAAAGTTTATAAAGTAAATTAGTTTATAAAGTTAAAAGTTTATAAAGTTTATAAAGTAAGTTCATTAGGAAAAATACTTTATGAACTTTACGAACTTTAAAAACTTTATGAACTCTTTTATTTTTTCAAAGCTGAAGCTCCGGCGCTAATTTCAGCAATTTCTTGGGTAATTCCGGCTTGTCGAGCGCGATTATAAGAAAGTGTTAAATCATCAATCATATCTTTGGCTGAATCAGTTGCATTTCTCATGGCTAGCATTCGTGAAGAATGTTCTGAGGCTTCACTTTCGAGAACGGCTTGATAAATTTGCATTTCAATTAAGCGAGGTAACATTTGATCAAGAACAGTCGAAGCATTCGGTTCAAACAAATATTCGTAGCTGAATTCACCCTTTTTTAAATATTTCTCTGATTTTTTTTCAATAAACTCTTTGGTTGTTTCAATTCCCGAACTTTTGCCAACAATTCCCAAATAATCATCCGGTTCTGGAATAATCGGCAGTAACTGTTTTACTCTCGGTTCTTGTCTAAGTGAAGAAATATAATCGGTAAAAACCACAAAAACTTTGTCATATTTACAATTTACAAAATCGGTAATTACCATTCTAGACAAAGCAGCCACTTCGGCTGCGGATAAAGTTAAATCTGCTTTTTCAAAATCGGCCACAACATCAAAACCAAAACCTTTGATCACATCGCGAGATTTGCTACCAAAAGTTATTATTTCAGTTTTTTTAATTGTATTCTCATGTTTTTTTATTGAGACAACCGCTTTATTGGAAACTTGAATATTAAAACCACCGCAAAGTCCACGATTGGAGCCAATTAAAATTAAGCCAATATTTTCAACTTTTTTTGGTTTGCGAAGAAGCGCATGTTTTTTTTGCTCAGTTTTTTCGGACAAATGCAAAACAGTCGCCCAAGCCAAATTGGCGTAATCACGAGTGGCTTGAACGGCAGCCACAGCTTTGCGCATTTTGGCGGCCGCGACCATTTCCATCGCTTTGGTAATTTTGCGAGTATTGGCCACTGATTTGATTCGTCTTTTGATATCTCTTGTTCCACCTGCCATATTTTATTTGGTTTCAATTCTCATTTCAGCAACAGTTGATTTATATTCTTTAATCAATCGAATAACTTCTTTTTCAATAACTTCTGTCAATTCGCCTTTATCTTTTATTTCAAACAAAGTTTGCTTGCCATTATTAGCCAAATATTTGTGTAAACCATCCTCAAATTCAGCCATTTTTTCTACTTGAATATCATCAAGATGACCATTGACGGCAGCATAAATAATAACCACTTGATTTTCTACGGCCATTGGTCTGAACTGTCCTTGCTTTAACATTTCAACAATTCTTTTGCCTCGTTCAATCTGACTTTTTGTTGCTTCATCAAGATCAGAACCAAATTGAGCAAAGGCAGCCAATTCACGATATTGAGCAACTTCCAAACGCAACTTACCGGCCACTTTTTTCATGGCTTTGATTTGCGCTTTTGAACCGACACGAGAAACGGACAAACCAACATTCACCGCAGGGCGAACGCCTTGATAAAACAAATCACTTTCGAGATATATTTGACCGTCAGTAATAGAAATAACATTAGTTGGAATATACGCGGAAATATCACCGGCTTGAGTTTCAATAATTGGCAAAGCAGTAATTGAACCACCACCATGTTTTTCATCTAATTTGGCCGCTCTTTCGAGAAGTCTGGAATGAAGGTAAAACACATCCCCCGGATAAGCTTCGCGACCTGGTGGACGGCGAAGTAAAAGTGAAATTTCACGATAAGCAACGGCGTGTTTGCTCAAATCATCATAAATAATGAGAACATCCTTGCCTTTGTCCATGAAATATTCACCCAATGCACAACCGGTAAAGGGCGCAATATAACTAAGTGAGGCTGGCATTGAAGCTCCAGCAACCACAATAATAGTGTGATCCATCGCTCCGGCTTCTTCTAATTTTCCAACAATTTTGGCAATTTTGGATTCTTTTTGGCCGATTGCGACATAAATACAAATAATATCTTGGCCTTTTTGATTGATAATTGCGTCAATGGCAATAGCTGTTTTTCCGGTTTGGCGGTCGCCAATGATAAGTTCGCGTTGTCCACGACCGATTGGAATAATTGAGTCGATAGCTTTGATTCCAGTTTGCACCGGTTGATGAACCGATTTTCTGGTAATAACACCCGGAGCGATTTTTTCAACTGGATAAAAAGTTTTGCTGACAATTTCACCTTTGTTATCAATTTGTTTGCCAAGTGGATCAACAACCCGGCCGATAAAATTTTCACCAACCGGAACGGACAAAATGTTGCCGGTACTTTTGACAGTATCGCCTTCTTTAATTTTGCTATAATCACCAAGAATCATGGCCCCAACTGTTTCTTCTTCCAAATTTAACGCTACACCAAAAACATCATGCCCAAAGTCAAGCATTTCTGAAGCCATAACCTCACTCAATCCGCCGATTTTGGCAATGCCGTCTCCGACTTCAATCACCTTTCCGACTTTGTCAACGGAAATTTGTTGATCAAAATCATTAATTTGTTTTTTTAAGGATTCAACGACAAAATCTTTTTTTGTACTTGTCATAAGTATATTTCTGATATTTTTAATTATTGTAATTTTTCAATTGTTTCATTAAGTCTTTCGATCTTTCCTTTGAGCGAAGAATCGATTACCGAATCCCCGATTTTTATTCTGAGTCCGCCCAACAATTTTTCATTCAAAATATTTTTGAAAACTATTTTTTGACCAACTTTCTTTTCAAATATTTTTTCTAATTCTTTTTGGGATTCATTTGGTAACGGAATTACTGATTCACAAATAACTTCCACCAAATCTTGATGTTTCAAATGCATCTTGCCCGCTTCAACAATAATTTCCGGCAACCAATTAATTTTGTTATTTTGTAAAAGTAAATAAACAAAATTATAAGTAAGTTTGCCAATAAAATCTTGAAAAACGACTTGCAAAGCTTGCTTTTTTTTGGCCAAGGTTACTTGGACATCATTTAAATATCTTTTGAGATCGCTGTTTTCGGAAATCTTTTTGTCCACTTCTTTTAAATCAGCCAAAAGATTGTCAAAACATTTATTTTCGACGCCTATTTCGACAAGTGATTTTACGAAATGTTTTATTTTGGCAATACGCATATTATTGATTGATATCAGTATCTTTTAATTCGGCAATTGTTTTGTCAATTAATTTTTTGTGGGTTTTTTCATCAATTGTACTGTGTGCCAATTTATTAAGTGCCAACGAAACTAAACCACCCAATTCATCTTTAACATCGCGAATCATTACTTCTCGTTCATTACGAATTTGATTTTTGGCCGTATCAATAACTTTTTCCACTTCTTTTTGGGTTTTTTCTAATCTTTGTGCGCGAATTTCTTCACTTTCTTTTTCGGCCAGAACAATTAATTTTTGCGCTTCTTTGCGACCTTTGACAATCTCACCCTCTCGCTCATCGGCGATTTCTTTCATTTTGCTATCGATCGCTTCGGCATCTTTTAAACTTTTCTTGATCTTTTCTTCTCGTTCGGCCATTAATTTGGTCAACGGTTTTAAGGCATAAACACCCAAGACAAGAATGACAATAGTAAAATTGACAAGCTGGGCAATAATCAGTTTCCAATCAATAGAAAATGTTTTAATTAAATCATCCATATTTTTATGTTTTTTTAATAATTTCTTTTATCTGTGAGCCATTACGGACTCACAGCGCAAAAAAAATTATTTGATACTGAAAGCGATAACCAAAGCGTAAATAGCGATAGCTTCGGCAAAAGCGGCAGAAAGCAACATCGGGACTAAAATTTTCCCGGCTGATTCCGGATTACGACCGATTGATTCCATGGCCTTTGCACCGATTTTTCCAATAGCCATAGCCGGAGCGATAGCACCAATGGCGATTGTGGCAGCCTTGGCAATTAAAGCAATGTCCATACATTTAACAATTTCACTTTTGATTCGACAGAAATGTTTTGTTGGTTTTTTTTGTCGTCAAAAATGAAACTTTTTTATTTGAAATTAATTAACTTTTTATTTCTAATTCTTAATTCTTGCCGAAGGCATCACTTTGTGATAATCCTAAATTCATAATTCTGAATTTTAGTGTTCTTCCTTGGTCATGGCGATAGAAAAATACACCAAAGTCAACATGCCAAAAATCAAGGCTTGAATAAGTCCGACAATCACTTCCAAAAACATAAACGGGATTGGTAAGCCGAAAGCAAAAATAACCGCAATCGAACTTAACAAAACTTCCCCGGCAAAAATATTCCCAAAAAGACGAAACGATAATGAAGCTACTTTGGCCACTTCACCGACAATTTCCACTATTCCCACAAAAAACTTAATCGGATTGACAATCAAAATCGTCGGATCTTTCCAAACCTTCTTTGGAATTTGCGCCAAACCGTGAATATTAATATATTTATTCAAATGTTTGTAAGCGCCAACAGTGATTACACCAAAAATGTTTGAGACTATTACAGAAATTAAAGCCAAAGCCAAAGTTGTATTTAAGTCCGCCGTACCTCCGCGAAAATATGGAACAAAAACCTGATGTCCGGCTTCTCCTTCAATAAAACCAACCGAACCGACACCAGGAAGCAATCCCAACCAATTATTCAACAAAATTATAATAAAAAAAGTGAAGGCAAATGGAAAAATCTTCATCGACTTACTTCGGTCATTGGTAACCGAGTCGCAAAGTTTTACTCCGCCTTCAACTATTATTTCAAAAAAAACTTGAATTCCTTTTGGAATTTTTTTTAACTTTTTGCGTAACGAAAGACCAACAACAACCAAAATTATTACAACAATCCAAGTATTAAGAAGTGAATTGGTAATGTCAAAATTACCGACTCGAGCGATTGGTTCAGCACCAAGAGTAATTTCATGACTAATATGACCTTCGCTTTTAACAGTTTCTTTTTCGGTATTTAATTCGGAAACAATTTGTTCTGAATTATGTTCAATTATATTTTGTGTTGATTCTTCGGTAGTTGTCGTCATAATTATTGTTTGTCCTCTTTGTCTTTTTTAATTTCCGCTTCAATTTTCTTTGAGGCTTTTAACGTCTGTTTTATCAAACCAATATTGGTGATGACAAAAGCGATTGCGACCAAAATCACCGTTGGCCACGGTTCGTTATGCATTCTTTTTTCGATAAAACCACCAAGAAACAGCGCGCCCAAAATCGGACCGATAATCCAAGCGGAAACCTGCGCCAACAATTCAACAGCCGGTTGCCACCAAATTTCTTTTTTCTTTTTGCTGTTTTTGTCAATCATATAAAAGCACCTTTATACTAACATGTAAATAAAATAATTTCAATGCCATGCAGTTTAAATTATGTTGATAAGTAACAAAAAAGACTTTTGGTAAAGCCTTTTTGTAATTTTTTTTAATTTTGTCAAATTTAAATATGAAAAACTTCTTTTGCATTCCTATCCGTGATCTGCAAAACTTCTTCAATCGGCATTTTTTTGATATCAGCAATCTTGTTAATTACATATTCGACATAAATCGGTTCATTTCTTTGTCCGCGATATGGTGATGGCGTTAAATATGGACAATCAGTTTCCGTCAAAACCTTGGCCATTGGTGTGGAAAGCAAAATTTCTTCCAACTTCCCCGTTTTGTCAAAAGTTAAAACGCCATTAAAACTCAAATAAAATCCCAATTCCAAAAATTTTTCCACCAGGCTTACCGGGCCAACATAACAATGCATAATGCTTGGAACTTTTGGTTTGTGTTCTTTTAAAATTTCATAAATATCCAAGTAGGCGGAATCAATATTTTCCTTGGTTCCACGACAGTGAACGATAAGTGGCAAATTCAGTTCGTTTGCCAGCTTGATATGTTCAATAAAAACTTTTTTTTGGTTGGCGATAATTTCTTCACGACGCGCTTCGTCATAAATATGATGATAATCAAGACCGCATTCGCCAATGGCCACAACTTTTGGTCGGCCGGCTAATTCGCGATAAACATTATAATCAAAATTTTCCTTCCGGGCAGTAAACTTGACTCCTTCTTCTTCAACTTCCATATCTTCAAGTTGAATCGGATGCAAACCAACAGCCGCATAACAATTTTCAAATTTTTCGGCCAAATCAACGGCACGACCACTCGTTGAAAGTTGCGAACCAACATTAACCATGGTCAAATTCTTTTGTTTGGCACGGGCAATGACTTCGGCAAAGTCATTTTTGTAAGCATTAAAATTTACATGCGAGTGAGTGTCGAACATATTTGAGTTAAAAGTTTATAAAGTTAAAAAGTTTATAAAGTAATCACGATTAAATACCTTTGGGGAAAATTTATAAAGTCTAAAAAATAATCAACGATTTAATCGCTACAAACAACTTATCATAATTAATTTTATTAAAATCAGTTGTCTCGAGGTCAAAAACATTATCAGTTACATCAAGTTTAACATTTTCATTCCTCAATGAGCAATTTTTAACCTCAGCATAATTCAAATGATCAACATGACCTGGATGTCGCTCTCTTGATTCTGAACGTTTTTTGAACCTTTGACAAAGAACCTCCTCGTTGGCATAACAAAAAATTTGCATAATGCGAAATTGATATTTTTTTTGCAAATTAGCAAATTTTTCATTATCAAAAGTGGGAATAAAATTACTTTCGACAACAAAGGAAACTTTTTTTGCCAATAACGTTTCAATAAAAAGATAAAGTAATGAATATGAAGCAATCCCCAACTTTCTTGACCAATCACGATCTTTCCAGCCCAAATTATCAAAAAGCGATTCTTTTAATTCATCTCTACTTACAAAGGGTAAATTAAATTCAGTAGAAATTTTCTTGCCCAAGGTAGTTTTGCCGGTGCATGAACGACCAGAAATAATTATCAATAATGGTTTGGACATATCTTAAATGATTATACAAAATAACTTCTAAATTTAGAGTAAAGCTTGCTACTATTGACATTTTATCAAATCGATGTTATAGTAATATGTTGTTTTCTTGATTTTAATATTCAAAAAACTGGAGGAAATGATGCGAAATCGTCAGGATCGTCAGACTTACTGTTTCAATAAATGGGATAAGGGAGACTTTGTTTACAATGAACCTGAAGATGCACTCATGAAATTGGCACGTGGCGCAAAGATCGGTAAAAGATTGAGCAAATGCACAATCTGCCCGGTTGGAAATTCCAGCTGTCCAAACATGATTGACATTTCGATGCTGGGCGTTCACCCAACAAAGAAAGCCGAATGCACGGAAGTACAAGTTTGCTCACTTGGCATAAGTGATATCGATCACTGCCCTCTCAGCAAATAACAAACTTTTCCGAACCATGAATCCACAAACATCAGCGTTTGTGGATTTTTATTTTCAACAAAACATACTACAATCCTGTTTTGTTGTCGCTGCCTTTAAAAGGAGCAGTGAGGTAGAGTTTCATGAAATTATTCTAATTGCTTTTGATTAAATCTCGCCAGCTCATCGCGAACTTTTTGTTCCATTTCTTTGTGTGATACTTCACCAATATTGTTCAAAATTTCTTTGTCATTCAAAGTCAAAAAGTCATCAAGTTTTGCAATCCAATCTTTCATGTACATTACCCGTTGTTCCACACTTTGCAATTCGGCAAAGGACAAAAATTGTTCAACTAATAAATTTAATCTTTTTAATTCAAGCTCCTGTAAATAATTCTTAGCTACTTCCGCTTGATCACGAGTAATAATTTCACCTTTCCAATTGGTCAATCCTAAATTTTCCTTGGAACTATCTATTCGACTATGAACAATCTCTGCCGCGGTAAGACCAGTGATTGCATAATGAAATTTATTTTGGACAGTGGCAAAAAATTGCTTGGCATAATCTAATTTTGGATTGTAATCCGCACTTGTTGAAAAAACATCACGCACTTTTTGATAAAAATTCGCCTCTGAAGTTCTAATCCTTCTAATCCTTTCTTCCCATTCTTCAAAATAACTCTTTTTTACTTTACCTTCGGCTAACCGTTCATCATCCATAACAAAACCTTTAATAATATAATCTCGCAATTTTTGCGTTGCCCAAATTCGAAACTGAGTGCCTCGAAGCGAACTCACGCGATAGCCAATAGAAATAATAACATCCAGATTATAAAAATTGACAAGGTATTTTTTCCCATCGGTGGCAGTATGCTGGAATTTCCGGCACACTGAATCTTCCAATAACTCTCCTTCTTTAAAAATGTTTCCAATATGTTCCGTAATCGTTTTTCTGTCTTTCTGAAACAATTCCGCCATCTGGGCTTGATTAAGCCAAACAGTTTCATTGTTCAGTTTTACTTCAATTTTTGTCTCTCCATCCTCTGTATTGTAAATGATAATTTGATTGTTCTTTTCCATATTTTTTCAATCAATTTTTTTGATACCAGTTTTGTTGTCGCTGCCTTTAAAAGGTGCGGTGATGTAGAGTTTCATAGTCTAAATTTTTGAACAAGTAATAATTAAATAAAAATTACAAATGTTCATATTTCAAGAACTGTCATTGACCTATTTCACAATTCCAAACATCTACAAGTTGTAGACATTTGAAAATTTAATTCTAACCATTTTTTCTTCATTTCAAAACAGAAAAGTCAGTTGTCTACAAAACGTAGATAGCTGAACAAATTGTCTCAGGACAACAAACGCCAGTCAAATCGTGGGATGAAAATTTACTTTCGCAAAAACAACGGCTCCACCTTATTCAATTTTGTTTTTGGTTTGATGACTTCCTCTTTTTTGACGAAATTTAAATCGCAATTAAGAGCCTCGCTAATTTTCTGCGCGGTAGTTGGCAAGAAAGGTTCAATGGCAAGAGAAATGTTGCGGATAATTTCGAGAAGGTTAAATAAAATTTGTTCAACCTCGGTTTGTTTGCCTTCTTTGGCGAGAGCCCAAGGTTTGTTGGAATCAATATAACCGTCACACCAAGAAATTAAATCCCAGACAGCTTTGATATTTTCATTAATTTTGAAATCCTGATAGTTACGATCAATATTTTGCCAAAATTCGGACAAATTAAGTTCCGCGGTAAATTGCTTTTCCGGAACGGTCAAATCGCAATATTTCTCAGTCATACCAATCACTCGACTGACCAAATTTCCAATTCCGTTGGCCAGATCTGCGTTGAACTTGGTGACAAAATCATTTTGCTTAACATCGCCATCATCGCCAAATGGAAATTGCGAAATGATCAAATAACGAGTGGCGTCCACGCCAAACTCAGCCACCATATCAGACGGATCAATAACATTGCCAAGCGTCTTGGACATCTTTTGTCCGTTGAGAGTAAAGAACCCGTGAACAAATAATGTATTCGGCAATGGCAAATCAAGTGCCAACAATAATGCCGGCCAAATTAAACAGTGAAACTTCAAAATATCTTTGGCAAGGAATTGCACATTTGCCGGCCAATATTTCTTAAAATCGTCGCCGTTCGGATATTGCAAAGCGGAAATATAATTTACGAGCGCGTCAATCCAAACATAAGTCGTTTGCTTCGGGTCAAAAGGAATCGGAATTCCCCATTCAACTTTTTCACGACTAATGGCAATATCTTCGAGCCCATGTTCAATGAAACTTAATACTTCCGTTTCACGTTGTTCTGGCAAAACGCGCGGTTCTTTGTTGGTAATCTTTTCTTTCAAAATTTCGGCATAATCGGAAAGGCGGAAATACCAATTTTTTTCTTTTATTAATTCAGGTTCTTTGTTATGAAACGGACATTTGCCATTTACCAAATCTTCCGGTTTGACATACGCTTCACAACCAACACAATACAAACCTTCATGTTCACCTTGATAAATAACCTCATTGCCGAGTGGTGTTTTGGCTGATTTCAAACGAGTCAAAACTTCCTGCACTACCGCTTCGTGTTGCTTGTCCGTCGTGCGCACAAAATGATTATAACTCAAATTTAATTCTTGCCATTTTGATTTGAAAATATCTGAAACATCATCGCAAAATTCTTGTGGTGTTTTGCCAGCTTTAACAGCGGAAGCAGCAATTTTGGCGCCATGTTCATCCGTTCCTGTTAAATAAAAAACATTATCAAAACCGAATTTTTGACGATAATATCTGGCTACAACATCGGCAATAATCGTGGTATAAGCATGACCAATGTGCGGTTTGTCATTAACATAATAAATTGGCGTGGTAAGGAAATATTTGTTCATATTTTGTGATTAATTATATTTTAATTATAAGTCAAAATTTTGTCATCTCGACTGTAATGGGGAGATCTTTTTTTCAAGATTTAACAAACCAAGGTAGTTTCATTAT
>JBAYHA010000026.1:0-15541 GCA_041666425.1 Patescibacteria group bacterium | reverse complement strand
TTTAAATTTGTTTGTTTTGAAGAACTTTTTGCGACATAACTTTGGCAATGTGTAAAATTTGTTATCTGATGTTTTGTGGATAAATGGCAAGACAAAATGTTAGAAACGGCTGACAATTGGTATAATATAAGTAGAAAGTTCATAAAGTTTATAAAGTTCATAAAGTAGGGGCAGGGCTTGACCTGCCCTACTAAAATCCATATTAATTCAGAAAATTTTATAGAATAATAAAAATAAATATTATGAAATTAAATGAACAACTGTTGGCACTGGGGCTGGGTCAAAAGGAGGCGCATGTTTATCTTTCTGCTTTGGAATTGGGGTATGGCACTGTTTTAGAAATTGCGAAGAAAGCGGAAATCAATCGAACTACCGCTTATACGCATATTAAAAATTTAATTAGTCGTGGATTGATTATTGGATTTAAAAAATTTGATAAGGTTTATTATGCTGCCGAAAAACCTGATCGGTTGCAAAAACTTTATGAAGAACAGGAGCGTGAAGTGATTCGCAGACGCGAAATTTTGCAAAATTTGGTGCCTGAACTGGAATCTTTGTATCATTTGGCAAAAGATCGTCCCAGTGTCCGTTATTTTGATTATAACAATCCGGAAGACCTAAAAAAGGTGCGTGAAGAAATAGAATTGTTGCGCACTGATGAGCTTTTTAATATTTTTAACTATGATCAATATGGTGAATATTTCAGTCGTTCGCATGTGGAAAAAATTTTAAAAAGAGTGCAATGTTTCAAAGCATTGTATATTTCAAAAGAGCATTATGTTGATCGCAAAGTAAAACCATTGTTGGAAAACAAAAAGTTTAATTTAAAATTTTTGCCTGGTGGAAAATTCGGTTTTTTATGTGAAATTTTAATTACTGACAGAACTGTTTACATCGCCGGCAATGGTGGTTGGTTGATTATTTCGGATAAATTGTTTGCGCATACATTGCAGTTGTTGTTTGAAGCGATGTGGGGGATAGCGGAGAAAATCAACTGATCAACCGACCAACCGACCAACCGATCAACCGATCAACCGATCAACCGACCAACTGACCAACTGACCAACTTAAAAACAAAAAAACACCTATTTTTGTCATCCCGACTAACGTGGAGGGATCTAAAAATAGGTGTTTTTTGATATTTTTATTTTTCCACCAAACCGGAGGTGTTGGCGAAGTCATCTTTTTCAAGAGCAGAAGTGGTGATGTTTTTTGTTTTAATAATATTTTCTAGAGTTTTTTGGTCAGTGGCGGAAAAAATGGAGTTGCCGGTAAGTTTGATAATTTGATCGAGATCTTTTTGTCGAGGTGTTATTTCAATGCCAAAGTTGGCGTGCGCCTCTTTGACAGTTTCCGGCAATCGGTCGATTTTCCAGGTTATTTGACGAGTTGTTGAGTCATATTCAATTTGGCCGATGCCAGTATTTTTTTCACCGGAAAATTGCACATAATCAGGCAAATCGGTTTTGACTGTTAAATTGATTAATTCATGCCAACTGTTGGAAATGTCCCAGAAAATTTGCAGTTTGGTTTTTTGGTCGACTTGGAATGGTAGCGGACCGGTGCCGATTGGCGTGCCGTCAGTAAAATAATAAAGAGCCTTTACTCCAAGATCCGCATTGGAGAGTAGCTTTAGCAGAACTTCGTTTGTCTTTTGTGGGTTTATTGCGGCGTCATTGTTGTCAAAGGCGTTTATCTGGCCAAAAAAATTAAGTTTTCCTTGACCGATTTGTTCGTCGCCAAGATCTTTTAATTCTTCTTTTGTTTTTATTGGCAAGCTGAAATCAATGACAATTTCTTTGTTTGGCTTTATTTCTGCCAAAGCGGGAACTTTGTTTTTGTCCCAGATAATTTCTTTTTTGCCAGAGTCATTGTTTTGGATTTTGCCAAAAGTTTTGTCGGAAATTTTCCCCCAATTTAATAATTCTTCGGGAAAAGATTCGGCAATCAATTTTACTTCCGCTTGGCGGTAAGTTTCTTGGCCGTTGTTTTTTATAATCAAAGAGAAGTTGAGATTTTGGCCAAGTTCAAAATTTTTGTTTTCCGTACTGCCGTTAATGATGAGATAGGTATTGAGCGATTGGTCGATTATTTTTGTAGAAAATTTTTCTGTTTTGATCGAGTAGTAACTGTTTTCTTTGCCAAGAAGTCGGAGTTGAATAGAAAGATCTTTGATTCTTTCTTCATCAGTGGCAAAAACAAGGGTTGAATCAAAAAAACCTTCGATAATTATTTCCAGAGAATCTTCTTGCGGTTCGAGAGTTGGTATTTGCCATTCGTTGTTGTTTTCGATTGGTGCCGGTTGTGCTTTTTGCATGGTAAAACCGGCGGGGAAATCAATTTTTAGTCGAGGTTCGGAAAAAATGATGTTGCTCAAATTTTTTATTTTTGCTTTTAGCGTGAATTTGTTGGTCAAAGTTACGGTATTGGGAATTGACAGTACCGGCAAAATATCAGGGGTTTCAAGTAGCAGTGAATAATTGGCGTCTTTTTTGAATTCAGCATTAAAATTACTGGGAGAAAAATAAAGAGACGCGGATATTTTTTGTTCTGAATTCGGTTCACCAATAATTCGACCATGAATTGTAATCGCTCCGGTTTTGCCCGGTTTTATTTCATTAAGTTCGACTTTGTGGTTGATTATTTCCGGCGAGGAATTTTCCAACAAAAAGCCTTGCGGATATTGGATTAATATGCGACTTCCACGCAGTCCGTATTCTCCGATGTTCTGGTAGGTGATGGTGTAGTCAAAGGCTTCATTGATTTTTATTTTTTCCGGTCCGGAGATATTTAAAACAATGGATTCTTCCTCGAATTTTTGGTGTCCGCTAAAGTAAAAGAATCCGGCGCTGGCGGAAAAAACGGCGGATAAAAAAATAATGAAAAAATAAACCAAAGCGCGACGTTTTTGTTTTTGGCGATTTTTTTCAATCAGTTCTTTTAGCGAATGATTGTCGTCGTTGGTTGAGTGTTTGTTTTTGTCGGTGGTTAATTCGGGATTTGCTGCGTAAAGATTTTCCAATTCTTTGACCGGATCAAGATCTTCGACCGGATGTTTTTTGAAAGAAAAAAAAGATTTCTCTTTGGCCATATTGCGATCGATTTATTTTTGTTTTATTTTTTCAATGAAGCCAGCAGATAAAAATCAGTTTGGTCATTGTTGTCAATTTTGATGTTTTGTTCGTCAAGTTGTTCACCTTTGAGGGCGGTGAGGTTGATTTGCGGTTCGGTGGAAAATTTTATTTCGTAATCAGTGTTTTTTTGCCCGGACTGTTTTTGCAAATAAATGGAATAGTTTTGCGTATTGTCAAAACCGGCCAAACGGAAAAGTTTGTTTTCCGTTAATTTTATTTTGTAAGGCAAAAGATAGGTAAAAGTCGCGGTAGCTGTTTCGCCCGGATCAACTTGGAGCCAGTTGCCAAAAACGGTTTTGTTCATCTCTTGATTGATGATTGTTCCGCTGTCTTCTTTGACGAGGAATTCGCCGGAGATTTCTTGCAAATCGGGATCGGTTTGCATAGATGGTGTCGGATTTTCAAATTTATCGGCCGGAACGGTGGAAAAACCGGAATCATTAATTAATTTTGCTCCGGCTGGCACATAAATTCTGACAAAATCAAGATTGGAGGTCTTGGCAAAATAATCATTGGGATCGCCTTCGTGTTTTCTGGTAATGGTAACCGTATTTAAAATTTGGCCATCATTTTTTAGTTGTGAATTCAAGGAAATCTTTTGTTTGATATAGGCATCGGTTTTGCCTCCGCCAATGTTGCTGTTAACGACCATTAAGTAATCTTGGGATGGATTTTTTATTTCTCCGGTCCATCCGTAGTCAGCGAATTTTTGTTGCCAAGCTTGATTTTTGAAATAAACTTGAAGCTGTTTTTGGTTAAAAGAAGTTTTTAGCAAAGAAGCCAACTGTAAATAGTTTTGGCTTTTTGCATCAAATAATCGAGTAATAATTTCCGGTGCCAAGTCAGCTAAAATTTGTTTTGGTTTGTTGTCCGATGTCTGTTTTTCGGAATCAATGGTTTTTTGTAATTCGAGAATAACATTGTTGCTGTCAAAAGACCGATTGTATTTTGCCAGATAAATAGGACCGGTTATTTTTAAAATTTCAGAAATGATGTCAGAGTTGATGGCAATTACTCCATCAACGGTTGGTCCGCCGGCATTTTCATAGAATGATTTTATTTTTTGGGCGGAAAGTTTGAAATCAGGAAACCAGTTGGCATCTTGCAGTTCCCATTTGGCATTGATGACTTGAAGTGGGTGCGGAGAAATGACATTTTGCGCCAGTTGTCCTTGGAAGTCATAACTTCCGCCGTTGGGAATTTCTAAATTTTTTATTTTGCCTTGGTCAATGTCCACCAAAGCCAGGCTTCCGACAAAGCCACCGGTGGCGCGTAGTTCGTTGGTGTTTTGGAAAAGAAACAGATAACGTTTCAAATTTTGTTCACCGAGAATTTGGCCTAAGGTAACTGTTAAATTCTGGAACTCTTTGAGATCAAAATAAAGGATATCAAAAGAGTTTTTTATATCTTGGAAATCATTTTTTTGTTCGTCAGGAATTGCCGAGTCGCGTAAGCTGTGCAGATCGGTATAAATATTATCTAGCTGTGGTTGGATATTTTGTAAAATATTCCTAATATTGGTTATTTTGGCGGTTAGAGTTTCTTCTGAACTGAATATTTCGATTAAATTTGGTAATTGGCTACCGATTTTGGCTAAATTCTCTGTCAAATCAAGAACTTTCTTGGCGTCTTGCAGATTGGCACCGTCAGTGGGTAAAACTTGCAAAATGGCGCGCAGCCCGATATTTAACGAGTTGATTTGTTTTTTTGCTTGGTGAATTTGTTCTTCCGCTTGGACAAAATTTTCTGAAACGTTTTGCCAGTTGTTGTCGGCGATATTTTGGCCGGCGGTTTTTAGTTGCGTGGTCGCCGAGATGACATTGTCTTGGACATTGTTTTTTAAATTTAATAAATTTTCATAATGACCAAAAACTTTTATGGGCAAAATAATCATCGCCCCAAGAAGTAAATAGGCCAGAGTTTTTTGTGGCCAAAAATATGGGATATTGAGGTGATAATGCCATGGTTTGCCAGTGAATTGGCGGTGAAAATTATTTTTGTTGGTTGTTTTCTTGGCGATTTTTTTGTGTTTGATAAAAACAGTTTTTTCGGTCGGAGTTGGTAGTAATAATTTTTTTTCGGTTGATTTTTTTGGAACAAAAACAATTTCTTTCTGTTTGACAAAGTTCCAAATTTGCGCTTTTTTTTCTTTTTGGGAACGTTTTTTTTCAATGAGTGCTGTTAAATCTAAAACATAGGGGGAGTGCTCGGAGTGAGCTTCGGTGTTTTTAATCGTTATTAAGGTGTGATGATTGAGTTGTTGGGGCGAAAGATTTTTCGCCCGTACGACAGTTTCTGATTTTGGAAGGAGAGAAGCTAAAGATTTTTTTAAAATATTTTCGAGTTCGTGATTATCTTTGTGTAAATTTTGTTGTGTTAAAATTTCATCAATTTCATGTTGCAATAAACCAAAGGATATTAGTTTTTTTTCTATCGCCGGTTCTTCGATGATTAAATCTTTTGGGGCGCAAAAAAATATTTCAGATTTTTTGTCAGATTTTTTTTTGTTTTTTGATCTTTTTTTTGTGACAATCGGACGTTTTTTGGGGATTTTGTTTTTTTTCTTTTTTGTCTGGCGGAGCATATTTTAAGCAGAAAATATTTCTCGATAAGTTTGTAAAGTTTGTTCGGCGCATTTGGCCCAAGAAAATTTTTGTTTGTTGAGTAAACCTTTGGTAATTAAAATTTGTTTTTGTTTCGGATTGTTTAAAATTCCCCAAGCATTCATGGCTAAATTATCGGCTGATTTTGGGTCAAAGTAAATTGCCGAATCAGTCAGAACTTCGTGTAGGACAGGAATATCGCTGACTAGAACCGGAACGCCGCAAAACTGCGCTTCGAGCGTGATCAAACCAAAACCTTCAATAAAAGATGGCAGAACGAATAAAGTGGCGGAAGAATAAACGGTGGCGAGGTCGGCATTGTCAATATATCCTGGTGTGAAAATGAATTTTTTGAATTTTGAATTTTTGATAAGTTCGGTAACATTCGTGGCGTGCAGATCGGGTCGTCCGGCAATAACAAGATTTCCGCTAAAATTATATTTTTCTTTTAAAATTTCAAAACCACGAACCAATGTTTCGAGATTTTTGTGATTGCGCCAGACGCCGACATAAAGCAGGTAATTTTCCGGCAAATTATATTTGTTTTTTACTGAATTTATTATACCACTATTTTCAGTTTTCGCGAAGCTTTCGTCCACACCTTCGTAAATAACTTTTATTTCATTTTGCGGTTTATGAAAATACTTAATAATATCGCTTTTCGTTGCCTCTGAAATGGCGATAACTTTGTTGGCTCTATTAATGGTATTTTGAAAAACGGTTCGATGCGCTAATTTGCGAAACTGGGAAGACATTTTGTGGCCGGGAAAAAACAACGGGGTTACATCATGAATCGTGCAGATTGATTTCCTTGGCATGAAAAGTGGGGAATTGAAGTGTGGGAAGTGAATTATATCAAATTTTTCTCGTAAAATTTCAAAAGGTAGGCGAATTTGTTCTTGATAAGAATACCAGGGACTTTTTACGATGATTTTGCGAACATTCGGATAATTCTCTTGATAATCAGGATCATTAATTTCCGTTTCGCGCATAAAAAGTAAATATTCATTTTCTCGGTCCAATTCAAAAAGCGCTTGTGTCAATTCTCTGACATAAGTGCCGATTCCGGTGCATTGTTTGTTGCCGTACATGCGGGCGTCGATGGCAATTTTCATAAATTATGACAACTGACCATGCCTACCGGCAGGCAGGCAACTGATCAAATTTAATAAAAAAAAATATTTTATTTGTCATTTCGACCAAGCGAAGCGAGTGGAGAAATCTTTTTTAAAACCAAAATCCAATGTTGTTGTTACTATTTTGAAAAGATCTCTCGACCCTTTCGACTTCGCTCAGGGCAGGCTCGCTCGAGATGACAAAAGAAAAGTTCGGGATGACAAAGCAGTGTTTTTTTTGATTCTATTTTAAAACTCACTACTCACTACTTAATTTTACCTCATCATTGATTTTTTGTAAATTTTCAAGTAATTCGGTATTTTGTCGGTTAATTGAGGACTGAATTTCGGTGTAACGAGTTAAGGATTTGGTGGCAAAATATTGGCGGATATTCTGATTGGAAGCTAGAGTTTTCATGGCTTCAAGCAGTTGATTGTTATTAAAAACATTGAACAAAATTCCCGCGTCAGAAATAACTTCGGGCATTGAGGAATTTGCCGAGGCGATAATTGGCAAACCGTAGCTCATGGCTTCAACAATTGGTAAGCCAAAACCTTCGTAAAATGATGGAAAAACAAAAAATTCAGCTGTTTGAAAATATTCTGTTAATTCGTTTTCCGGAAGATAATTTTTATAAATTATTTTTTCGTTGTTTTTGATAGCATTAAAAATTTCTACAAATCCAAAGCCGGGTTTGCCAATCAGAATTAAACGGTGTTCAGGAAAGGAAACTGAAAAGTCATTGAACACTTTGACTAAATTTAAAATGTTTTTTCTTTTTTCAATGGTGCCAACAAATAAGATATTTTTTTCTTTCGGTAGATTTTTTTCTGGTTTAAAAAAATCTTTTAGATTTGGAAAGTTGACAGAAATTTTGGTTTGGTCAATTTTGTACAGATTTTGCAAATCATTCTTGGTGTTTTCGGAAACGGCAAAGATTTTAAAAGCTTTTTGCGCAGTTTTTTTTGGATTTAGGAGAAAGTGCCAAAGGCGACTTTTGAGAGAATAAAAGTTAGGTAAAAATTCAAAACTTAAATCATGAAATATGGCAAAATAGGGAAGTCGTGTGGAAAAAAAGTTTAAGTTTGGCAAGACGAGGACATCAAAATTTTTTTCAGGATAATTTTTTTTTAAAATGTTTTCAATCTTTGGATAATGAAAGAAAAGTTGTAAAAAGTTAAATAGTTTGTTGGGAATTTGGTAATGACAAAGATGGACATTGGGCAAATTTTCAAACCAAGTGATGCTTGGTTTTTTTCTCCCTGTGGTAAAAATAAAAAAATTAAAGTCAGGCCGAGCTTGACTTAAATTTTTGATAAAATTGATAGTAAAAAAAGTGACGCCGGTTGGCTCTTTGTCGAGGAGCGGTCGGCCATCAAGGATGATGTTCATTTTGGCGTTGTTCAATTTTTTCTATGACAAAAGTTTTGAAATTTCGTTCAAAATTGGCGGTGCTGAATTTTTCGGCGTGATCTTTTATTGCTTGCGGATTAAAAGTATTGTTGTGAAATTTTAAAATTGCGTAAGCCAAGTCTTCCCAAGTTTGTTCTTCAAAAAATTTACCGGTGACATTTTCAATAACCGTTTCCAGCGCGCCACCGCTTTTGTAAGCGATAACCGGCCGGCCGGAAGCCATGGCTTCAACGGCCGTAATGCCAAAATCTTCGCTTTGCGGATTGATAAATGCTTGGCAATGAGCCAACAAGTTTATTTTTTCTTTTTCATTTATTTTTCCGACAAATTCAATATTGTTGCGAGCGATTTTTTTTAATTTATCAAACATTGGACCGACGCCAAAAATTTTCAGTGGTAAATTTAAACGATTAAAAGCTTGGATGGTTAAATCAAATCTCTTGTAACCAACTAATCTTCCGCCGGTCAGAAAATATTTATCCAATTTGTTGGAGAGGTGAAAATTAGCCGTTTCTACCGGCGGGTAAATAACCTTACTTTCTTGGCCATAATATTTTTTGATTCTTTTTTGCACTTCAAGGGAATTGGCGACAAAAAAATCCACTCGTTCGGCGGCGAGACGATCCCATTGGCGAAGTTTTGTCAGTACCAATGGTAAAGTTTTTTTGATAAGAAAATTATGATTGAGTTCGTTGAGATAGTTGTGCGTGTCCGTCCAAAGAAAGCGTGGCGGGGTGTGGCAATAACAAATATGCAGGGAATTGGGATTGGTGATGACACCTTTGGAAAAGATTGAGGAACTGGAAATTATTAGTTGAAATTTTGAAAGATTATGATGCTCGGTTGCGGATGGCATGAGCGGTAATAACCATTCGCTTTTTTTGTTGAAATAAGGAATTTTTTGCAGAAATGAAGTGGTGATTTTTTGTTGGTGAAAAAATTCCGGAACTTTTTCTTTGTTAAAAAGTAAAGTAAAAAAAGAACTGGCTGGAAACATTTCCAGAAGTGCTCGTGCAACTCGTTCGGCCCCTCCATCCTGAACCAGGTGATCATGGACAATCGCGACTTTCATAGCCTCTTCATTTTATCAAAAACTGAGCAACTGAGCAACCGAGCAATGGCGACTAAAGTCGGCTCAAGTGTGTTTATTTCGCTTGTAGATAATTAAAATAGAAAAACAAAAAACCCCGTCGTATGACAGGGTTGCCCAATCGGGTGATAGTGTCTGCTCGTTTATTTGAAAACGAGGTTTAAATAAGGTTATCTTTTCTAAAAATCGTTTTTTCCGCTTCCGGACCGGTAGAAATGAGAATAATCGGAATGTTCAGGTAGTCTTCGATAAAACAGAGATAATTTTGCGCTTCAGGTGAAAGACTCGTTCTTGATGAAAGAGGTCTTGAGAAATTGTCGCTAAAAGTATTAAATTCCGTGTATATGGGGATGACTTTTTCTTGTTGTGCGGGAATGATCGGCCAAGAATTTATTTGCTCTTCACCCAAGTTATAAGCAGTGCAGATTTTTAATTCTGGTAGGCCTGATAAGACATCAAGCATCGTGATGGCCAAGCAATCAATGCCGGCGATTTCGCAAGCGTATTTTAATTGAACCAAATCGAGCCAACCACAATCGCGCGGGCGACCGGTGGTGGAGCCGTATTCATGACCTTTTTCGCGAATCAGTTGACCAAGTTCATTGTCTTGTTTTGTCGGGAAAGGTCCTCTGCCAACACGTGTGGTGTAGGCTTTCACAATCCCGATATTGGTGACTGTGTTGTCTTTTAAAATTTCCCCTGTTCTGGCAAATCCGGAAAAAAGACCAGTAATACTGGTGTTGCTCGAAGTGACAAATGGATAAGTTCCAAAGTCACGATCCAGCATAACGCCATGTGCGCCTTGGAATAGGCAGTGGTATTGTGAGAAGTTTGGAAATTCAGTGGCAATGAAGCCGGCCCCAGCCAACTGCTGGCCAAAAGTAGGGATTTGTTTCAGTTCCTCGTCTAAATCAAAGATTGTTGGCTGTTTAGGCTCTATAAAATAGTTTTTGATTTTTTGGTTTTCTAATAACGCAGAGAAATGAAGTTGATAAAATTCAGCTATTTGCTGTAATTTTTCTTCCAGTTGATTTTTTGGGAGAAAAAAGTCCGCCATTCTGAGTGCTGTGTGTCGATAATCTTTGTCCGCATAACATGGGCCAATTCCTCGGCCGGTTGTGCCAATTGAGCCATTGGTGCTTTCGGCAAAGAAAGCTTCCATGAATTTGTCCATGGTTTTGTGCCAAGGCATGATAACATGTGCGCCGGCGGAGATTTGCAAATGGTTTGGTTTAAGTTTGTAGCCAAGCAGAGCTTGGGCTTCGGTGATTTCTCTTTCCAAGGTCAAAAGGTCAATAACACAACCATTGCCGATTACATTAAGTGTCTTGGGATGAAAAATCCCAGCCGGTAAATGATGCAAAACAAATTTTTGGCCTTTGTAAACAACACTGTTTCCGGCGTTTGGTCCGCCGTTAAAGCGAGCGGCTAGGTCGAAATGTTGTTTGCTCAGCAAGGCATCTATGATTTTGCCTTTGCCTTCGTCGCCCCATTGAGTTCCGGTAACGAGAAATTTTCTACTCTTCATGGCTGTCTCCTTGGTTTTGTTGAAATTTGACTACCAAAAAACTGTTTCTGAAAAGTTCAAGAATCAATTGTTTAAATTTTTCCGGTGTCATGGACATAGACATTTAGCTCCTTTTTGAAAATTGTGAAAGAACACGGAACTGGTTAAGATTAAGTTATTTTTTGATAAATGTCAACAATAAATGTCAAGGATCAACTGAGCAATAGAACAACTGAGCAACTGAACAACAGACCAACTGACCTCCACCAAAGGTGGATCCGCCGCTGGCGGAAAAGGAATAAAGGAACAAATTAATTAAAATTAAATGAAAACAAAAAATGCGCCCTGTTCGCGCATTTTTTTAATTTAACTTTTTGTTTTGCGGCGGAGAATGGAAATTGGTGTTTTTATCATAATCCAAAAATCCTGTTTTAGTGACCAATTTTCAATATAATAAGTGTCTAATTTTACTTCATCTTCAAAATCAAGATCACTGCGTCCGGAAATTTGTGCCAACCCGGAAATTCCCGGTTTTATATCAAGTACGCGACGATGATGATCAGCATATTTGGCCACTTCGCGTGGTTGGTGTGGGCGCGGGCCGACTAAACTCATATTACCGACAAGAACATTAAAAAATTGGGGAAGTTCATCAAGAGAAGTTCTTTCCAAAAATCGTCCGATTTTGGTTCGACGCGGATCATTAACTACTTTGTAAACCGGACCTTTGCGCGCTGACTGTTTTTTGATTAAATGCTTTTCCATTTTTAATGTTGTCTCGGGGTCAATATATTTGGCGAATTGTGACCCTGTGCAATATTTTACATACATGGAGCGAAACTTGTAAACATTAAAATTTTTGTTTTTGCTGACACGTTCGTTCTTGTAAATTGCCGGACCCCAATCTTCTAGCCTGATGGCTAGAGCGATCAAGAGCATTAGTGGGGCGAATATTATTAGCAAAATAAAACTAAAAATAACATCAAGGATTCTTTTGGCAATTCTGCCCCAGCCGTCTAATTTTGTTTTTTTGATTTCAATAATCGGCACGCCGGCGATGACATGAACTTCGATATTGGTGGTCATTGATTCAAATTGTCCGGCGGCGTATTTGAAAATGATATTTTGACTGTTGCAAAAGTCAATCAATTCGATGCTTAATTTTCGAGAGAGAGAACTGTCAGCTTGAATTATTTCGTCAATAAATTTTTCTTGATGCAGTTTTTTTAAAGATTCTTTGTCAGTTGTTTCGAAAGTTTTTATTCGTCCGATAATTTTGTAGCCGAGTTCTTTTTGGTAGTTGAATGTTTCGATTATTTTTTCGGTGTTTTTGTCTCCGCCAATGACCACGACATTGTGTGTGCCCCAGCCGATTTTTTGCGAATAGAGTTGCAGTTCTCGAATAACCAGTCGACCAAGCGAAATGAGGACACAGGAAATAATCCAAGCGATAAGTACAATAAAACGTGATGAAAAAAATTCTCTGACAAAAAACATGTAAAGAATAATGGCGGTTAATCCGGAAGACGTGGCTAGAATTATTTTGGCGATTTCATCGGTTATTTTTCGTCGGGTAAAGGAATAAAGCCCGGATATGGCAAAACAAAACAGGCAGACAATTGACGTTAGCACGACCGCACTGAAATATTTTTCAAAAGGAAGATCAAAAACAATCGGTCTGATAGTTTGGATATTTTCGTCGTAGCGAATGAGATAAGCCAAGACTCCTGACATTATGAGAATAAAAAAATCAAGTGGAATCTTTATAAAAGCAAAAAATAAATCAGATTTTTTTTTCATGTTTTTTGTTGGGCTTTAATTTTTACAAATAAATTATACCATTTTTCAAAATAAAACAAAAAAGAATTTTTGTAAAAATTCTTTTTTGTTCGGTCGATGATCGAGGAATAAGCCGGATTCTGTTCACCCCGTCGTCCATATCATGCGATATGGACGACGGGGCTCTTTGGCATCTATCTGGAACCAAAATCGCTTTTGGTTTCTTGCGGGCTACCTAACTTGCCCTTGCACTCAGGTAAGGATTTGGCCGTTTCATTCCTGAAATTACTATCAGGATTCATCCTCTTTTGCGTAAAGCTTCGGAGGATGTCGATTTTCTTGCGAAATTCGACGTCACTGTTCGCACCTCTATCTTGCGATTGGCAGGGGTTACCTGCTACCGATTTTCATTTTTGCAAATGAAATAAGTGTCCGGACTTTCCTCCCTGTCGAATGACAGGGCGACAAAGTTCTCAATCATCGACTTTTTTTATACTAGCACTTTGCAAAAAATTTGTCAATGATTTTGCTGTTATTTTATTAAAAATATGGCTTATTTTTGAAACAAAACTATGGGGGGCTTTTGGCCTTGACAAAATATAAAAATTAAAGTAAAATTAGTTGAGCTTTGAATTTTTTTGTGGAGGAAAAAATGGATAAATATCTAAGTCCGATTGGTTGGTTTGTCAATGAGGACGGTTGGCTTTTGCCAGTCGCGCGCGTTGTGCGAAACGGTGAAGAGGTAATAGTTGTTTGTTTTTTTACTATGTATGATGGCCAAGTCCGTATTAGCGAGGATCGGTCGCATATCAGCAGAAAAAACTTTTTTGGTTCGCCGATCGAGGCTTTCCAAAATATGGGAAGTAGTCCATTGTGGCAGGCGGATGTGGTAATGCTGTTGATTCGTCCAATCAAAAAAATCACAAAAGTTAGCAAAGCCGGAACTTTGACAATTTACGAAAACAAGGGAATAGAGAAAGAACTTTTTGCCCCGGCGCCGAACAATGTTTTCTTTTTGAAATTAAAGGATGCGGTAATTGAAGTAATAAGAAAAATACAACGGAGGAAAGATAATGGACGATAATGAATTGTTGGAAATGAACGAGGTGATGATAAAAACTTTTCCTTTTGCAAAAGATGTTTTTTGGCGGGATGATCCTCTGAGAAAATTTTTTTCACCGCAGGAATTGGCGCAATTTTTTCTTGATTGCATCAGGCAAAAAAGAAAAGTATTTTTATGTTTGTTTTGGCCTGATGAAAAATCAATCAGATTGCCAATCGGCAAGAACATGGTAGTTTATCGTAGTTGCCCAACATTCTGTTGGTTGAGTTTTTATCAAGACGGTTTTAAGGCAAGGAAGTATTTGGTTTTGCCTTGTAAGATTATCGAGAGTAACAAAGCTCAATTTTTCTTTATGAACCAAGAATAAGGGGGTTTCAATGGAAGAAAATTTTCAGCAAGAAGCTTTTGAGCAGATGGAAGACTGGATTTTGAACAAATTTATTGCCGAGCAAGGACATATTTTTGAACTGCGAGTTGCTGGTGATTTGAAAACTGTTTTGAAAATGGGGCATTTCCGAGCGATTATTTATTATAGTCAATTTGGTGAATTTGATAGGCAAGAAGGTAAACTCTATTGTCAGATAAAGTCAGTTGGATTTCGGCAAGAGACTAATCTCTTGAATCAGAGAAAAAGTGGATATTTGGATTTTTATTTTGATGGCATGGGTAATGTTTTTTCATCTCAGCAGGGTGGTTCTTGGGAGGGAATTAATAGAGGTTGTGCGGGTGTTTTAACAACCATGGTCCACAAAATTGTCATCTATTAGGAGCAAAGATGGAAAAAGTTAAAGCTGAATTTCGCCAAGTGATTGGGGATAATTTTGCGGAGATAAATGATGTTTTTTCTTATGGGGATAGTTTTGCAAAATTTCAATCAGCCGTAGCGTTGGCGGAATTTCTTTGGCCGTTATTTGTTTTTGGCGAACAGCGCAAAATTAACATTCAATACCAACCGCAGGAGGTTTCACTTTCCGAATGTTTACAAATTGGGCCGTTGGAATTTCTTGTCAATGGCGTGTCGGTCTGGGTTTTTTGCAAACTGTCCGGTCATGCTGAAATGATGGCTTGCTTTCCGATTGTGGAAACCAGTTACGAATATAATGGGTTGGGGATTAATTTTTTGGACAATGAAAATGGAGGCGAAAATGGAAAAATCGAAGCTGCAACAGTTTGAAAAAGATTTTTTGGAATTTTGGACAAAAGAATGGGCGGACAAGTTTGAAAAGAAAAATGAACGAGGTTGGGTTGATCTGCTGTTGTCGGGTAAGCCGTTTCATTTGCGATTTTTTGTAAGGGATGGGGAGGCAGTCCCCAGCCATGTTTCCGGAATTGTTGATCCGGTGATGGTTTCATTTTTTGAAGATGAAGAAGATGTTATGGAATGGGAGGTCAGGTTTTTGCTGAAAAATGGAATTGAAATCAAGTTTAACCGTGGTCAAGTTTATTTCGCTGACGGTGGGATTGAATCAGATTATACAGAATTCATTGCGGTAATTTCATAAAGGAGGATTTGAATGCCAATAGAATTTGAAAGACTGCCGAGCAGTAGCAAAGCTTATAAATTTTTGCAAAAGATTTATAGTAATTATGAAAGAGGGAAGTTTTCGTTGTTTTCTCATGTGAAGACCGATGCTATTGTGGTAGATAGTAAGGGTCAGCAGGTAATTATTTGGATTGATTTTGGATTGGCAGGTGAACGTTATTTTTCTACAATCGTAAAGAATTGCGTTCTGACGGATTGTTCTTTAACGATATCTTTTGTTGATGATTCAGCTCTCTGTTTTAAACAAAATATTGGTGACGGCAAAAAGGTTGATGTTTGTTATTGTCCGGATA
>JBAYHA010000025.1:0-15613 GCA_041666425.1 Patescibacteria group bacterium | reverse complement strand
TACTATTAGAAAAGATTTCTCCACTCACTTTGTTCAGTCGAAATGACAACCGAATAGGATCGCTAATCTATGCTTTTTATTTTTGCCACAATCTCATTTTTTATTTTTTGTTTGAAGGATTTGCAAAAAGCCTTGTTTTTTGTTTTGTTGGCGACACCGTTATATCTTTGGCGGGCAAAATTTTTTGGTTTGCCGACAACTTTTTTGGAAATAATGGTTTTGTTTTGTTTTGTTTCTTGGTTGTGGAAAAAAGTCAAACAAAAAGAAAAAATAGAAATAAAAAAAGTTTTTGGCAATTATTTTTTCCCCGTCATGTCGTTGTTGTTATTTTCTTTTTTGGCGATTTTTTTTAGTGATGAAAAAGTCTCGGCGCTGGGAATTTGGCGTGCTTATTTTTTGGAGCCGATTATTTTTATTTTTATTTTTCTCGAGGTTTTTAAAAAGGAAAATATTTTAGCAAAAGTTATTTTAACTTTGGGTTATTCTTCTTTGTTTGTTTCCATTCCGGCGATTGTGCAAAAGTTTACCGGCTGGGGAATTGAGAATACTTTTTGGCGAGACGAAGCAACCAGGCGCGTGGTCAGTTGGTATGGTTTTCCTAATGCGGTGGGTCTTTTTTTGGCGCCGATTGCGGTTATTTACTTTGGTAATTTGGTGAATTTGTTGTTTGAAAAAGTAAAAAATTGGCGAGCAATAACTTTTTCTATTGGGGTTTTGTTTTCTTCGTTATTGGCGATTATTTTTGCGCAAAGTGAAGGCGCGGCGATTGGTGTGGCAGCCGGTTGCCTGCTTTATTCGGTTGTTTTTATTCTCGGATTAAAGCCTGCCCGCCGTAGTTGTTCCAATGAAGGCGGGTCCGAGGAAACTTGGTTGAAAAAAATAAAAATAATAATGGCTATTTTACCGATTATTTTTGCAGCTTTTATTTTCTCTGTCCCGCAAACTAGAAATTATCTAATTGAAAAATCAACTCTTTCTGATCGCTCTGGACAAATTAGAAAGCAGATGTGGTTGGAAACTTGGCAAATGTTAAAAGACGGGCGAATTTTGGCCGGTGCCGGGTTGGATAATTATCAAACAGCAATAAAAAAATATCATGCCGAAGGAATTTGGCTTGACAAAGATCAGCCTGATTTTAAAAACAAAGTGACGAATGATGAAAAGTTTCGGATTGAACATTGGCAACCGCTGGAAATTTACAAATATCCGCATAATATAATTTTGAATTTTTGGAGTGAGATTGGTTTGTTGGGGTCGGTGTCTTTTTTGTTGATAATTTTTATCTTTTTTTATAATTATTTTAACGCGGGAAAAGAAAACAAAAAAACAAGATTGATCTTGTTGTCCGCGGTCATCGCGATTTTGATTCATGGTCTGGTTGATGTCCCGTATTTGAAAAATGACTTGGCTCTGTTGTTTTTTGTTTTTATTTTTTTGAATAAAAACTCTTTCTGAATGGTAATTAAAAAACACCGACAAAGGTTTTTGGCGGTGTTTTTGTTTTTTGTCAGAAGCGCAAGTTTTTTAAGCTTATTCCCAATAAGCAAAGGGATTGTTGGATTCCGGATAATTTTGTTTTATCCATTGGGAGGCTTCTTTTTCTATCTTTTCCATTTTTGAAAAGTTGTCTTCTCCTGATTTAATCGTTGCTATCGTGGATTTGTGGATCGGGATGGTTTGTTCTTTGAAAACTTGATAACAACAGGGGTATCCAGCAGTAAATTCCTCATCGGAGCGCGGGACTGTGTCCTCGCAAAAGATAATTGAGTGGAGGAAGACGGCTATCAAATGGCCATTTTCAAAATAGAAGTTGCCACGATGCCGATTTTTTTCATCAAAAAATCGGTCGGTTTCTTTGGCTTCATCCGTTTGGCGCGTCCATGTTGGCGGAAAGGTGATTTCGGTTAGTAAATTATCGATTTTTTCTCCAACGGTAAATCCGAGTTTTTCCATCTCTTTTTGGCGATTAGGATCACGAAAGAAACACACAACCACAGCTTTGAGCATTTTTGCCTCCTACCGGTTGTTCAGCTCAATGATTTTTGGGCTGAGGGTCGATTAAAAGAACTTGCTATGATGTTAGCAGTTTTTTTATTCTTGTCAATTCCTTTTGGTAAAATATTTTTTTGATAAATTGTCCGTTTTTTGCTAAAATATTAATATAGGGTAAGACAAAATAAAGATGATTGTTGTTTGTTAAAATAATTTTTATAGAATATTTATGAATGAAAAATTTAAACTTTCAGGGAGGGAAAGAGCTCGTCAAGTTGAGGATGGGGCGCAGGAGTTTTTTGAAAAAGAGCAAGAACTGGCGAGACAGCAGGAGGAGGAGGCAAAAGAAAAGTTGCGAGAGGCTGTGGGTTCTTTTATTTTAGAAAAGCGGGATGTTTTTGTTCCTATTTTTGCCTTTGATAATGGAGAGAGCGTGGATGTGTTTATAGAGCTTGGTTTGTCAGATGATGATGTTAGATTATTGAACCCCAATTATTATATTGCTTTTGATGATTTGTGGGGAAGGAAACACGCCAGAGTTAATGACCGTGGGGTAGAGGCTCCGTATGATTCCGTGCGTTTAGATAGTGCTGACTTGACGGCCTTATTGTTTTTGAAGTCATCTTTTGCAAAAGATAACGGTGGGCTCAAGGATTTTGAGGTGATTTGTAAATATTTGAAGGAGGTTAGAATAAAAGTAGAGACCCTCGGAAAGCAATCTTTTAATGCTGAGATTGCGAGTTATAATAAAGAGGTAGAGGAAAGATTCGCGGCGAGTCAACCCGTAGAAAACTTTGGAGAGGATGACGAGATGGACTGGGTGGATCGACAAAGAGATTATCAAGAGGTGGTATATGACAAAATGCATTGTTTTTGTGATGATCTCAACAAAAGCCCAAAAAGTATGGCGATAGTTTTGCGCGCTTGGCCGATGAAGTTCGACTCCGAATATGATCGGATTTCTTCAGGAGGAGATGTTTTTGATCGTCAAGAATATCTGTTGAGCAAGTATCATTTTTTAAGCGAAGACCCAGTGAGAGATTATGATGAGTTTGATTATCGTTTTGAACGGTTGGATTTATTTAGAGAGCCGACTTTAGCAGAAAAAAAGGACACGACAGTGGAGTTTGTTTTTGTTGATGAACGGCCAGTTGTTTCCTTGTATCCAATTGATGTCGAGACCGAGAAAGAAGAAACAAAAATGCAGATGAAAGAGTTTTTGGCTAAGCGATTAGTAGAAAAGAAAGACAGCCAGTACAGAGATGTTTTTTCTTTAATATATAGTCGGTCTTGGTTGCGTGGTTGTTGTGATGAGAATTCTTGTGCGTATGAGTATATAGAAGCGTTGGGAGTTGATAACGCAAAGGCAATCCTTCTTGATGTTGCGGATGGACTGGCAAGATCGTTTATTCTAGGAGCAGAAAAATTTGCTCAAATAGGAGTCGATTTTCGCAAAATGACGCCACAAGAGATCAAATGGTTTTTTTCAAAGTATTCGGAGATAGCAGAATCCGGGATTTTGGATCATTTGATTGTTGGTGAAAAGAATAAGAAGAAAAGAGCAAAACAAAAAAAGCAGGATGATGGGGATGAGTTTTTTTATGAAAAGGACAAAACGAAAAACTTGTTATATCGGGGGGATGTTATAAAATTTTTCATGGAAGAAATTTTAAAAGGACAATCACCGGGTGTTGAGTGGAACAATTTAAATAAAATAATTAAAAACAAACAAAATTATTCATTGTTGAATCCGGAAAGTTTTGGATTAACGGAGTCCGAAGCGGTCGAGCTTTTTTGTCAAAATAGAGAGTTGGTAATTAAAATTATCAACGAATATTTTTCGTATGGCGAGGGCAGTTCTGTAGAAAGAAAATTGAGTGTTTTTGGTCCACTTTTGAAAATAATGAAAAAAAAGATTGATTTGCGTGGTTATTATCTGGCAAAAGACCCCAAAAAATATTTAGAGGAAATTTTAAACAGTGAAAATAGTGAAGGCTTGAGTTTTGCCACCAAGGATTGGCCGGAGGAATGGAAGCGGGTTGTGTCGGCAGAAGAACGGCTTTTATATTATGAAGGGATAAATGTGAAAGAACGACAAGGCTTCGTGGGAATAAGACAGTATGCGGAATGGCGAAGCAGGCAGGATGATGAACGATGGAGCAACGTATTTATGTCTCCAGCAAAAGACAAAGGAGATTTTGATTTTCGATTTTGTCTTTGCTCCCAAACAGAAGAAGTTCAAGAATGGTATAGAGGTGCTACGGACTATGTTGGCGCAAATGTAATGAAGCGGTACATTTCAAGATTTTTTGTTTTTCAAGAGGAGACTGGCGAGTTTGAGTCTTTGCATGATGTTCTTTTGTGGACTCAGATGAAAGAAAAACTACCAAAAGAGGATTTAAAAGCACTTATTTTGAGTTTGGAAACAGAACAGGACAATAGAACTTTTACTGATTTGTTGTTGAGGTATAGTTCGAGAGATGATGTCTTGGCAACAACAGGGCCAATACAGTCTTTAAGAGAGTTACAAAAAAGAGTTTTTTCGATAGAGGGAGGTTTTGATGTTAATAGTGTGCCTGCAAAAATGTTGACAGTTTTGTCAGCTCCGGGGTTTAACGTCGGGATTTTGCGTACTTTTTTGGGCCAAGAAAAATTCAAAGAATTGCAGGACGGAATCCTTGATTTAACTCAACCTTTTTCACCACATAAAAGAACTTTTGTCGGCTGTGATTTGTCTGAGGTTATCAAAGAAAGCCTTGGTTCAAGAAAAGAAAAAATCATCGGCAAGGCCAAGGATCCAAACTTGTTGTTTCATGAATTAAATCTTTTGATTAAGGGTCGGAAGAATGGTGAAAGAAACATGGCTGTCGCTGATTTGTTTGTCTCTGTTCCGGTTGATTTGGAGGAAAAAATTATTGAGTTGTTACATCAGCAGAAAATTGATGTTGGGCCGTCGTTGGTCGCCCAAGTTCATGCCAAATCAGATCCGGAAGGATGGGTGTGTGGAAACTATACGGACTGTTGTATGCCTTTTGGTACATGGAGAAATGATGATTATATGTTTAATCAGGGGACACAATATTTTACAATTAAATATAAAGGAAGAATTGTTGCTCAATCCGTAATTGTTGATTCTCGAGATAGAACAGATGATTCCGATGTTGTGATTTTGGATAATATTGAGGTCGCCAATAATTATAAGCATTTGTCACCGTTGTTGGCTAGAATTTATCAAGTGTTTTGGTCTCAATATACTGATTTGCCGGTCAAGGTTGGTACGGGGTATTCTGATTTGGTTCCGCCCGGTGGCAAATTGGAAGATAATCAGTATTCTCCAAAGATAGGGTTAAAATATTCGGATGCCAAGGGTTCAATGATTTATGATTTGCCAAAAATTTTTGGGGTTGAGCCTTTGTCGCAAGCTATAACAACAGCCAGTCTGGGTGATCGTGATGTAGATATAATTGCCAAAATGGAAGAGGATGTTTATTTAAAAAAAATGGTTCAGGGCAAAGCGGTGATTGCTGACATTTTAAAAAGACAACGAGAATTGGAAGTTCCCGGAGCCGCCTCCAGTTTTGTGGTTAGATTTGGCAAGGAGTTAGCCGGTTATTTGTTGATGCTTCCGGAAGACTCAGAGGTTTCTCCTGGTAGCAATGCAATTCATATTCACGACATGGCAATTTTGCCAAAATTTCAGGGCAAAAAAATTGCCAAAAAAATGATGGAACAGATTTTTTCCGTCGCCGTTGCTTATGACTTGCCAATTGAAGCAGAGGCTAGAGAAAGTACCTCGTATGCAATGTTAATGAACGAGCGTAATCAAAAATGGATGACAGAAAAAGGGTTTGTGATGACACATAATGAAAAATTGGAGAAGTATTTAGGAGGAGAGAATTTTTATTTGGTCAGATTTGAAAAGAAAAAATAATTTTTTCGTAAAAAAACCGCTGTTTTATATTGGCGGTTTTTTGTTTGTTTAATTGAAAGAAATATGACTTGAAAATTTACATTGGTTGAGGTATTATTAATACTGCGAACGCTATTAGTGCTACGAAATTTAAAAAATTACAAAAAATTTAAATGTGGAGGCGTGGCTGAGTGGTTGAAGGCACCGCATTCGAAACGCGGCATACCCAAAAGGTATCAGGGGTTCAAATCCTCTCGCCTCCGCCAAAAAAAGAAGCAAAAGCTTCTTTTTTTGTGCAGGAAAGAAACAACCAAATAGTTTTGGTTGTGTGAGGATTTGAACAGCGGAGCGATGTTTCGTGAATAATATGATGAACGAAACAGCGAGCTGGTGGCCAGGCCGAGAAGTCGGAAGACGACGAGAGCCGAGGCCAAATCCTCTCGCCTCCGCCAAAAATCCAGTGAAAACTTTTGCCGGTTGACAGAACTAATAATCAATGCTATACTTATAACCGACTTAAACAAAACGGGCCAATTGCTCTTTTGAGTGATTGGTTTTTAAATTCTAAAAATTTGTTTATTTAAATTTACTTCATTTCGCCTTTTATCCAAAATTTTTCGTTTTCTCATTTTGTCAGAATTTTTTCGACAGAGCAGAATACAATTGGAACCATTCGGCGGTTTGGAAGTTAGAGAAAATTTATGAAAAATGAAAAAACAATCGCGTCGTTTGACGATTGCGGTTTGCGTCCGGCTTTGCTTGACGCTTTGAAAAAAATGTTTCCCGGTCCAACGCCGATTCAACATCGTGTTATTCCGATTGCCAATGAAGGCAAGGATGTTGTTGGAATCGCGCAAACCGGAACCGGCAA
Organism: Patescibacteria group bacterium; assembly: GCA_041666425.1. GTDB lineage: Bacteria > Patescibacteriota > Patescibacteriia > UBA11705 > JABHMO01 > JBAYHA01. The sequence goes on along the minus strand of JBAYHA010000025.1, from coordinate 8,840 downwards.
AACGTTAGCTTTTGGTGCTCCGATGATGCAAATTTTGGCCGAAAAAGGCGGACAAGGTTTAGTTCTGGTTCCAACTCGTGAATTGGCCATACAGGTCGAAGAAATGTTGATCAAAGTTGGTCGTTCTTTTGGTTTGCGCTTGTCGTTGATTATCGGTGGTGCGTCCATGAATTTGCAGATTAAATCTTTGCAAAGAAATCCGCATATTATTGTCGCTACTCCGGGGCGCTTGAATGATCTCATGAAACAAAAGAAAATTGATTTGAAAAATATCAAAATCGTGGTTCTTGATGAAGCTGATCGCATGCTGGATATTGGTTTTATGCCTCAGATCAAAGAAATTTTGTCGCATGCGCCAAGCGAAAGACAGACTATGCTTTTTTCTGCAACTATGCCGGCTGGAATTGCGGAAATTGCCAAGCAGTTCATGAAACAACCATTACGAATTGAAGTGGCACCACCGGGAACAGCGGCTGAAAAAGTTGAGCAGACTGTTTATTTTGTAGAAAGTGAAAAAAAGAAGGCTTTGTTAAAAAAATTATTGGAAGAAAATAAAGGCACAGTGCTTATTTTTACCAGAACAAAATTCGGAGCCAAAAAATTGACCATGGATTTGTTAAAATTAAGTCACTCGGCGGTAGAAATTCATTCTGATCGTACTTTGGCTCAACGCAAAGATGCTTTGTCCGGATTCAAAAATGGGAAGTATCGTGTTTTGGTGGCGACGGATGTCGCGGCCAGAGGAATTGATGTTAAGGATATTTCTTTGGTGATTAATTTTGATGTGCCGGATAATTTGGATGATTATGTTCATCGTATCGGTCGAACCGGACGAGCCGGTGAAAAGGGGCTAGCCATTACTTTTGCTAGACCGGACCAAAAAAGAGATATTTCCGATATTGAAAAATTGGTGCGCAAACAGATTCCAATTGTTTCGATGCCAGAGGATCTTTGTCCAGATGATTTTTCCAAATTTTATTTGCGTAATGAAAAACCGTCAGGTAGGGCCGGTTTTGCAGGGAGACGAAACGGTTTTCAACGTCGATCCAAATTTCCAAAAGCACAGGGACGAATGGAGCAAAAGAGAAAACCAAAAGAAAAAAGTTATTTTGCTTGGTAAAAATAAAAAAGACGGTTGAAAAGCCGTTTTTTTGTTTTTGTAAAAAGTGGTATAATGTTTTTGATAGATAAATTTAACAAAAAATATGGAAAAACTAAAAACAGAAAAACCAAAAACAGAAAAAACAAGAACAGCTCAAGAAATTCTTGAGGCAGCAAAAAAGGCGCAAGTTGAAGCAACAGCCAAAAAGAGGGAGCGTGTTTCTGTCAAAAAAGGGTGGCAAGATTCCGAAAGACAAAATGACAAAAAGATTACTTTGGAAATTAACAAAATTTTGGGTGAAAAAAATGAAATACAGGAAGTCTATGAAGCTTGGAAAAGAGAAGTTGAGGATTATCGTGCCAAGAAGATTCAATTGGTGCCTGAATTCATGCAAGCGGGCAAAGAATTATTGGCAAAGTTGACCGGTTTGGAGGGCAAACTAAAAGAATTAAAAAATAAATATAGCAAACCACAAGAGGATCAAGAAGTCCTTGATTTGGCGCGCGAAGATGCGGAAAAAGAGAACGTTGTTTTTGACAATAACAAAAAGGAAGAACAGCAAAGAAGAGAGTCCGAACTCTTGGCAGAAAAAAGGAAAGCTGAATGGGAGGATGAGTATTTCTCAAAGATCGCTGAGTTTCAACGGCGGATAGTTTCGTTACAAGAAAACAGAAATAAAAACTTCCAAGAGAGAAGAGAGGCAACGGCAACGTTGGAAGAGGTTGAGAAAGCTTTAAGGGCTGTTTTTCAAGAAATTGAACTTTTATTTTCGATAGATGATGAAGATCGAAGAACAAAAATAGATGAATTTTTAAAAGAAAAGGAGGCCAGTTTGGTTATTCTTGAAAAGTTCCGCGCGAATTTGAAGACTCCTCGCTATGTAATTAATCATTTGTCTGAAGACCCGAAGTATAGTTATTCGGTAAAAGAATATGAACAGGACTGGCGCACGCTTATTAAGTTAGTACCTGATGTTTCATTTTGGCAAAAGGCGTACAAGAATGATTTGGCCAAGATTGGAAATTTGATGCAAAAAAATTTTAAGTTATTGTTGCGGGCAGAGGAGCTGAACGAGTTTCTTAAGAGCGACAGGATGGGCGAGTATCTTCGTACAGAAAGAGACAATATATTATGGGATATAAAATATTATTCTAATCCGAGTCAAGAAATCGCTCAATCAAGTCGCTTTGCGGAAGTGGTAGGTTTTCTTAAGCAAATGGCGTTGGAGCTGGAGGAGAGAGAAGAAATAAGAAAACGTGACATAGAAAGAGCACGTGAGATAGAAGAAAGAAAGAACCGTGATAGAGAAGCAATAAAAAAACGTGAGATGGGCGGTCTCTGGCGTTGAGCAAAAAAGAGAAATTAAGCTTGGGACTAGAATGTAGGCTTGTACCATTGACAAAGGTTTAATTAGCTGGTATTATACAGGGTTGTTCTTTGACGGTGTTTTTTAGGTTAAGGAGGATCGGAATGAAAAAAGGGGCATTATTTGGTTATCTTGGTTATCGATTTTATGTATTTTTGTTTTTATTTGCGGTGATTCTTTTGTTTGGAGCTTTGTCCAGAGACTTTGTCAATCTGTTTTATTTTCTTGAGTTTTCGCCCATGTATGCCTTTTGGCAACTGCAACAGATAAATGTGCATGTTGATGATTTCTGTCTTTTTGGTGTTCTGGCTCTTCTTTCGATTGCTATTATTAATGAATGTGTTGCCAGGTCGGTTTTTATTGAGGATGCGTGTGGTTGGCTGATAAAGGTTGATTCTAACGGCAAAGTGCTTGATGTCGGGAGAAGCCATTTTTTGTGCAAGGGGCAAAAGGTGCATAAGTTTTATTTTTGTCGAGAACCCGGCAGAGTTCTCAGCTTCGCACGGGCAACTTTTGGCAATCGAGAAGAGTACGGGCAGGTTCAAATGATAGTTAGTGCCGAATTCAAAATACCAAAAGATATCTCATGGCAAACAGTTTATGAGCGGTTGATTTGTGAGTACAAGATGGATTCTTTTGAGAAATATTTTTCTTGGATTCTGGAACGGGCGATTCGCGCGTCATATTCCAAGAAGGGTTTCTATGACTGTTTTCATGGAGAGATAGACAAAGAGGCCTTTGAGGATAGATGGAAGAGGGTTTTTTCTGTTTGTCTTCCTTCCGAACTAAAGATGCTAGTGGAAGAAGGTTCGGAGTATCGTTTTGCGTTTTTCTATTGGAGAAAGAATTTGTAGCTATACTGACCGAGAACAAAAGTTCTCGGTTTTTTGTTTGACGAAAAGATGTCGTTATTTGGGCAACAGCGTTGTCTTGACTTTATTTGTCTTGACTTTATTTTTAATTACTGTAAAATAAAGTTTCTTTGACAATTTGTTAAAGTTTGAATCTTTTGGGCAAAACAGTATTTGTAGGGTAAGTTTTTTTTGTTATTTGAATGATTGTTTTTGAACCAATTACGACGGAGGAAAAGATGGATAGAGTAATGATGTTTTTATTTCCGATGATCTGTTTTTTGGGATTATTTTTGCTGGGAAAGTGTTACGAAAAATTTTTTATAATGAAAAAATGTAAGGAAAAAATTCGTAGCATAGCCTGGGTAAATAGAAATAAAGTAAAAGCGTATTTAATCGCCATGCCACTGTTTGTTATTTCTGGCCCTGCAATTGAAGAATTAATTTTTCGGGCGCCGTTGTTAATCTTCTTTGATGAAATTAGCACTAATGCCTGGTGGGCGATTATTTTTTCTGGTGCCATTTTTGCTTTATTGCACTATTTTAATAATAAAGTTTCTTTTTCTGATTTGGTTATGAGACAAAATGACGATAATGTTCAATCTGACAATATGTTGAATGAAATTAAAAGAGTGGGAAATGAAATGAGTAGGTGGGATTTTTTTGGCAGAAAGGTATTCCCTGTGGTTGTCGCTTTTTCTCTTGGTGTTTTAATTGCCTATTTGGGTATTGCCTATCAATCGCTTTGGCTGTGTTTGTTGGTTCATGGCGCTTGGAATCTGATTATGCCAACTGTTTTGCCAATTCTGCTATTAATTGTTTGGATTGTGGCCTTGGTGCCGTGTGCATTGGTAGTGCGAGTCGCGCGTTTTTTTAAAAAGAGGATATTTAGAAAAAAGAAATACCGATTTTTTGAAATGACTATTTAAATGAGGTTGTTATGGAAAAAATGATTATTCCGGACAAGACTTTGACATGGTGGCAAAAAGTGCTATTAAGTTTGGAATCATTCGCTTTCATTAGTGCAGGAATTATGTTTGTGGGTGTTTTGGGAATTTGTTTTTTCGCCTATATTGATGTTCTTATTAGTGTAGCGGTTCTTTTTTTAGGTGGTTTTTTATTAATTATTTGTATTTTAATTATAGACACCTTAGAAAAGAAAGGAATTTTGACAACACGTAGAGATTCGGCCTGTTTGATAAAAGTTGACGTTGCTGGAAAAGTGATAGCTGTCGGACAAAAACATTATGTGCCAAAAGGCTCAGCGTGTTTTCCTTTTTATCCCAATATTTCGTTATCTTTTGGCCATGATTTGGCAACAAAAGAAACTATCGTTCGGGCTAAGGAAAGCGGGGGTGTTTTTTTAGAATATAATAACTGTGAAGAAACGGTTGATATAACTATTTTTGGGAAATTCACTTTGATGGATATTAGCTGGCAGATGATTGTTGATCATATTTGCAAACAGAAACAGGACTCTTTTGAGAGTTTTTTCGGACGTCAATTAATGTGTGCTTTTCAACATTTGACGCCTGACAAGTATGAAGATTATTTTCGTAAGTATTTGCGACAGGAAATCGGCAGAGAAGAGTTTGAAGCCAAAATTAAGAAAATTTTTGTTTTTCCTGTTTGGCCGATGGAACTTTTAAAAAAGCATCCAAGTTATGAGTTTTCTTTTTCCTATCATTCAGTACCGAATGAATAATATTCACCGAGAACAAAAGTTCTCGGTTTTTTGTTTGACGAAAAGATGAAATGTTTATAAAATTAACATAGTTTATGCTCAATCAAATAAAAATCAATGAGAAAGTTTTTCCATTGATTATAAAAATAAAACCGCACAGTCGACGAATTTCATTAAAAGTCAGTCGACAAAAAGAAATTGTCATTACCAAGCCGGCTTTGTTGTCTTTTGGTGTTGTTGAAGATTTTGTCGAAAAAAACAAGGATTGGTTGTGTCGTCAGTTGCAAAAAATTGAAAGCAAAAAAGAAATTTTTATTGATCGGGAAGAGTTTTTAAAAAACAAAGATGATTTTTTTGATTTAATTACGGATAAGGTTTTTTATTTTTCAAAAATTTTGCAGGTTCAACCTCAGAAAATAAAAATCAGATTGGGTCGTTCGCGTTGGGGGTCTTGTTCCAGAAAGGGGATTTTGAATTTTAATTTTCGTTTATCAAAACTGTCAGAAGAAATTATTGATTATGTTGTGGTACACGAGCTTTGTCATTTGCGGGAGTTTAATCATTCCAAAAAGTTTTGGGATTTGGTACAATCGGTAATGATAGACTATTCAGAAAGAAGAAAAAAATTAAAAAATTATTGGTGATTTTTGTGTTTATTGAACAAAAAATTTCAGCATTGCCAAAAGTTAATGAACAAGACAAAAAGGACCCCGTTGATTTGTCGCCAATCGGCGTTAGGAATTGGTTTGTTGGCCAGAATTTGCCGAGACCGCCATACGAGGCGTCTTTTCGATTGAGTTTGTTGTCTCAATCCGGAGGTCAAGAGAAACCCCATTTTTTTGATGCTTGTGAAATAAGCGAAATCATGGACAAAATGTGGGAAAAAGACAAAGATTTTGCCCAAAGAATGAAATATTCGGCTTTGTTGCATGACATTGGCAAGGCCGGGCCTGTTCTGGCGACGGCAGAGGAACAAAAGGCTTTTGTTGGTTTGTTTAATTTGGTTTTTGACAAAAAAGAATATAACAACATTCCTCCCAGAGATTTGACTATCAAAAAAGCCTTGGCGATCAAGGTGGCCGAAGGTGTGTTGAAGCATTCCCAAGCTGTTTTTATTTTAAAAAAAATCAATGAGTCCGCTGGCAAAAGTGATTTGAATATTAATGAGAACAGCAGAATGGCTGATTTTTGGTCAGCGCATGTTTTTTGGTCGGTTGAGTTACTGGATTTTTTAAAAATTGATGAAACTGTGGTGGAAATTGTTTCAGGGCATCATTTTTTGGATGGTTATGGACCAGACAAAAAGCAAGAGGTTCTAATTGATCAAGGCAAAGCCAGTTTAATTGTGGCCGATCAATATCAAGCTTTGCGCAGACGGGGAAAGTTATCGCACGAAAAAGCTGTGGAAATTTTAACCAAAAAAGTGGAAAATAAATTGGCGAACGATTTACAAAACAGGGAGCTGTTTCTTGCTTGTGTGCAAAAATTGGCAAAAGTAAAAAATATGATAAATTAAAAAAGACCTCGCGCAGAGGTCTTTTTTAATTTTAATTTATTGTTTTTCTGGTTCAGTTGGGTTAACCGTTATTTCTTCGACCGGAGCGGTTTCTTTGAAAAGATTTTGCGGGTCAAAGTTGCTGATTTCCGTTTTGTCGTTCAGTAAAATTATTTTTGATCCGCCGTCTGGCAACTTGATGGTAATTGTTTGTTCTTCGATTTTTAAAATTTCACCAACCAAATTTTGCGCTCGGCCGAGCATCATGCCTTTGCCGGCGCCTTTTTGTCCGGTAAATTCTTTTCTTTCAAAATCGTTTTGGTCGCGTGGGGGAAAATTCTCTTTTTCATTCTTTTGTTTTTCTTGGGGCAGAAGAACTTCCGGATTATCATGTTTGGCTGTTTTCATGGTTTCGATTAAATCGCCGAGGATAAGTTTTTCCGCATTGACAGATCCGTCGGAATTAATTGGTCCAAAAACAGTTACCTTGTCATTGAGTTTTAAATCAGCCAAAGCAATTTTTTGTAAATTTAAATTTTCAAACATTTTGTTAAAACCTTGACCGTTTTGACCGCGGTTGATTTGTTCAGGGTTTTTTAAATTTTGCCTATTGCCGTTGGTTTTGACGCAACCGGCGAGAATTAAAGATACCGGAACAAGGAGTAATAGAGCGAGTGTTTTTTTCATATTGTTTTTTGTTGGGGCACAATGCATTGTGCCCGTACGATTATTCATAGCGAAGAGCTTCGATTGGGTTCATTTTGGCCGCTCTGGTGGCCGGATAAAAACCAAAAACAATACCGATTATCGCCGAGATGCCAAAAGAAAAAAGGATTGACCACGTTGTCACATAGGTGGTTAAATCACCAAAATGGCTGATAATTTTTGAAGTAAGCGTGCCGATAATAATGCCGATTATTCCTCCGACAAAAGTAAGCGTGATTGATTCCGCCAAGAACTGTCGGCTGATGTCGCTGTTTTTGGCGCCAAGAGATTTGCGCAAGCCGATTTCGCGAGTTCGTTCGGTGACGGAAGTCAGCATCATATTCATAATACCGATTCCTCCGACAATTAGAGAAATGCCGGCAATGGCACCCAAGAGCAAAGTCATTGTCCCTGCTACGTTGGACATGGCACTTAACATATCGGCTTGATTCATGATGGAAAAATCGGCCATGGTTTCATCAACGATGCGGTGTCTTTCCAAAAGTAGAAGTTGAATTTCATTTTGAGCAAGAGTCATGTTTTCTTGTTTGTCCACTTCAATACTAATGTTGCTTACTTTGTCATTTCCCGAGAGATATTTTTGCGCTGTGGTTATGGGAATATAAACCAGATCATCGGAACTGCCCATGCCGGTTCCGCCTTTGGCTTCGGTGACACCAATAACGGTGTATTCTTGTCCGTTTAATTTTATTTTTATTCCGGTCGGATCAAAATCCTCGCCGAACAAAGTATTGCGAGTGGTTGGTCCGAAGACAACCACTTTGGCATAGCCGGTTATTTGTTGCGTGTTGAACAAGGTGCCTATTTCGGCAGTGATATTTTTTATAGTGAAATAGTTTTCATCGACGCCGTAGATTGAAGTATTGGTGTTTTGACCTTTGTAAAGAATTTGTTTGCGACTGCTTACCGTTGGCGCTACGGCGTTGACATTTTCAATGGAATTTTTGATCGCGTCGGAGTCTTCGATTGTTAAAGTTGTGGCCGAGCCCATTCCTCCGCGTACTAAATTGCCGGCCTGTTTTTGGTTCCCCGGCGTAACGACCAATAGATTTGTGCCGAGTGATTGAATGCTACTGGAAATATTTTGGGTGGCTCCTTGTCCTACCGAAATCATGGCAATAACCGAAGCAATGCCAATAACAATTCCCAATATTGTTAGCAGAGAACGGGATTTGTTGGCTTTGAGAGAAAGAATGATTTCTTCGCCAAGATCTGTTATTAACATATTTAGAATTATCCCGAAGGGATGCCTTCGGCAAGAATTTAGAATGAGGAATTGAGAATTAAGAATGAGGAAAAATGAACAGCAAACAGGGAACAAATGTTATAATCTAAAATTCATAATTTTGAATTTTAAATTCTGAATTTTATAGTTTTTTGTCTGAAACAACCTTGCCATCTTTTATTTCAATAATGCGGTCGGTTTTTTCGGCAATTGATTTGTCGTGGGTGATAATGATGACGGTTTGGCCGGTTTCGCGATTGAGTTTGTGAAAAGTTTCCAAGACAATTTCGCCGGTTCGAGAATCAAGATTTCCCGTTGGTTCATCGGCCAGAATAATTTCCGGTGAGTTGACTAACGCGCGGGCAATGGCCACGCGTTGTTTTTGTCCGCC
>JBAYHA010000024.1:0-16083 GCA_041666425.1 Patescibacteria group bacterium | reverse complement strand
TATTTAATCCATTCTGCAAATTGAGGGTGATTTCAAATTTTCCCTGGGGGTCGGAAAGTAATAGGCGGTTGTTTATTTTTAGTTGAATTTCCTTTTCTGTTTGCCCTTGAAGCAATATTTGGCTGTCAGCCGTTAAGTAGTTGTCTGGAGGGGAAACGATTTCCAAAAATGGTGGAGTAAAAATTTTGCGTAGTTCAAAGCTCAAATAGAAAACAACGGACAGGACGACTACGAGAAAGACAAAGTATTTGATGGTCTTTGGATTTAGAAAAAAGTTGGCCATTTTGTTCCGCCAAGTTAATTTTTTTTCTTCTTTTTTTCTTTTTATTTTTTCAAAAAGCGTTTTTTCTTTTTTGTAAATATCAATTACCAAATGGGGGTTTAGTTTTAATAATTTTGCGTATATTTTTAAAATATTTCCGGTGTAAATTTCCGCCGGTAGGCGGCCATAATCGTTTTGTTCAAGGGATCGCAAATAGTTCGGGTTAAGAGAAATTTTTTTGGCCGCTTTCTCGATGGAAAGCCCCATGTCTTCACGGTGTTTTTTTAGTTTTTCTCCCAATGTCTGAATTTCTGTTATTTTTTTGCTTTTGAATTCGGACATAAATTATACGTTCGGAATTTTTAATAGGTTTCAGCATCATCAGCAGATTTTTTTGCTGGGATGGTTTTTGCTGACGAGTATCCCGACGATTCTTTTGGTTCGTCTTTTGGCAAATCGGTTGTTTGTTGAAAATTTGGTTTTTCTTCCACCAGTTCAACGGAATCCGGTTTTTCGACAAAAGAATTTTTGCTCGGAGAGGAGGAAAAAGCGACTGATTTGTCAACCAAGATGTCTCGAGGTTTGGCGCCATCGGCCGGGCCGACTATGCCGGCATCTTCCATAAGATCAATTAATCGTGCGGCGCGTGAATAGCCGATGCGCAATCTTCTTTGCAAATAGGAAGCCGAGGCTTTGCCTGATTCAAGAATTAATTTTTTTGCTTCGTCAAAAAGTTCATCGCCATTGTCATTGCCACCTTCAAATTCAAAACTGGTAGCGCTGGTCGGTTTGCTGGTAACATTATCGAGGTATTGAATTTCTTCGGTGCAAGCGTCTTTTAGGTAATCAACTACACGTTTTATTTCATCGTCACTTACATAAGCGCCTTGCAAACGGCGCGGACGGGAAGTGTCCTGCGACATATAAAGCATGTCACCTTTGCCGACTAATTTTTCCGCTCCGCTTGAATCCAAAATGGTTCTTGAGTCCATGAGTGAAGCTACGCTAAAAGCAATACGGCAAGGAATATTCGCTTTGATCAATCCGGTGATAACATCAACGGACGGTCTTTGGGTGGCGACTACAAGATGAATGCCGACTGCGCGTGCCATTTGGGTCAAGCGAATAATGCTTCCTTCGACTTCGGCTGCGGCCGCGACCATCAAATCAGCCAATTCATCAATAATTATTACCAAGTAGGGCATTTTTTCTGTGGAAACTTCATTATAGCTGGCAATGTTTCTCTTTTTTAGTTTTGCTAACGTGTCAAACCGGCTGTCCATTTCGCCAATCGCCCAGCGTAATGCATAAACGGTTTTGGTAACATCAGTAATAACCGGAGTTAATAAATGAGGAATGCCGTTATAAACAGGGAATTCCACTCTTTTTGGATCAACCAAAATTAGGCGAAGCGTGTCCGGATTATTCTGATAAATCAAACTCATAATAATCGCGTTCAGGCAAACACTTTTGCCACTTCCGGTTGAACCGGCGACAAGAAGATGAGGCATGCTGGCCAAGTCTGCGACCCAACATTTGCCACTTACATCTTTGCCAAGAACAATGGTCGTATTGGTTTTGCGATTTTTGAAAGATTCATTATCAAGAATTTCTCGGATACGAACCACGGCCGGTTTTTGGTTTGGAACTTCTATCCCGACCAATGATTTGCCCGGGATCGGGGCTTCAATGCGCAAAGGATGAGCGGCCAAAGCCAAGGCCAAATCATTGTTGAGCGCGGTAATGCGCGAAAGTTTTATTCCATCCGCCGGCTTCAAAGTGTATTGAGTGACAGTCGGACCGACTTGCACTTCGCCCATTTCTACATTGATATGAAAATTTTCCAAAGTTCGATGGATTCTTTCCATTCCGACATTGATATCTCCACTGGTTGGTTTGGATTTTTTGTCGTCCAAAAGTTCAATCGGCAAATCAATATGAAATTTTGGTGCGCGAATGGTGGGTTCTTTTATTTTTTCTTCATTATCAATTGGGGAATAAAAAGGTTTTTCCGTTTCAATTTTGTTTCCCGAAATTTCTTTGCCTGCCATTTTTGTTGCAGTTGCCAAAATAGCTTGGCTTTTTGCTTCGGCGATTAATTTTTGTTTGAAAGAAGCTCTTTCCTCTTCTTCGGTTTCGGTGTCGTAGTATTCCTTGAATTTTGGTCCGGGAAGCATTCTGAGCAAATTTAATTTTTGTAAAATTTTGCCAATGCTTGAATTAAAAATAAGGATTAACCCCGAGAGCAACAAGCAGATCATGATAAGAGTGGAAGCAAGGAATCCGAGGTAGTTGTTTAATGGAAAAGAAATTAGATAGCCAAGTAATCCTCCGCCCAGTCCGTCATAAGAAAGCTCAAAAGATGATGTCTGTGGCAATTTTTGGTGAAGAATTCCTTGAAAATTAATTAAAAATAAAAACAAGCCCAAATAGTTGAGCCAAATCAAATGGTATTTTGCTCGGATTTTGGTAAAGGCGACAAAAAGAAGGAGCAGTGGCAAAAGATATTTTCCCCAGCCAAAGGCAATGCTTAATCCGTAATCAAGATAAGTTCCTCCCTGTCCGGCCATTTGCCAATAGCTCAGAATAATAATAATGGCAACGAGAAATAAAAAGATTACGAGAATACCTTTTTTGGCTTCGTTGGAGAGTTGGTAAAATTCTTCGGTGGTTTGTATTTGTTTTTTTGATTTTCTTGGCATGTTTTTGTTTTTCATTAAAACTATTTTTGAGCGATCAAAGTTGATCTGGAATAGTATTATGGATAAACTAATTTTATCATATTTTTATCTTCGAACCAAGTTTTGTCAAAAACAATAAAGGGAGACGGTTCACACGGAACCGCTCCCTTTATCAAATTGGTTTTGAAGAGTAAAACTCCTCAAATGAGTAGACAATGCTTTTGCGAGTAAAGAACAATTTGGCGCAAAAGCCAAGGAGAAATTTCTCCAAATGAAGTTTTGTCCACTCATTTGAGTGGTTTTTTGACTTTGAGCAGAAGATGGTAGTCGGGGCAAAAAGCAAAATTTTATATATATTGAAAATTTATAGCCTAGCCGCAACTTCCCATCTATTGTTCAAAGTCAATTTGGCAATGAGCAAAACGATGACGAGGAACAAAACAAGTAAATGGGCAAAAATGAAAATTTATCCCGGCACTTGTTGTATATTGTATGTTATACCAAAATCTGGCGACTGCCGGATTTGAGTAATAACCAATTATCTCCTCATACATCGGTATACTCATTGTTTGTCAAATAACATAGAATTATAGCACATATAGTATATTTTGTCAATTATTAAATTCGTGAAACTTATTAAATTGTTTAAGTTTACACAAAATAACTAAAATTGGTTGATTTGACTTTCCATAGAAAATTGGCTATAATTTTTTAAGGTAAGCTCTGAAAAAGATTACTTCGTAATAATTCTTAATTCTTAATTCTTAATTCTTAATTGATTTTAACTAATATGCATTTAATTCCAACAGTTATTGAAAAGACAACTTACGGCGAACGTGCTTATGACATTTATTCTAGATTGTTAAAAGACAGAATTATTTTTCTTGGCACGGAAATTGATGATAGCGTGGCCAATTCGGTGATTGCGCAGTTACTTTTTCTCGAGAGTGAAGATCCAAAAAAAGATATCAAATTGTACATCAATTCTCCGGGTGGTTCGGTAAGTGCCGGTTTGGCAATTTATGATACCATGCAATATATCAAACCTGAGGTTATGACTATTTGTGTTGGTTTGGCCGCCTCTATGGCGTCAGTTTTACTTACGGCCGGAGCCAAGGGAAAACGGTTTGTTTTACCCAACTCAAAAGTAATGATTCATCAAGTTATGGGCGGAGTTCAAGGCCAAGCCAGTGATATCAAAATTCAAGCTGAGGAAATATTACGAGTAAAGAAAACTTTGAATAGTATTTTGAGCAAGCATTCCGGGCAAAGTTTGGAAAAAATCGAAAAAGATTCTGATCGAGATTATTATATGACGGCCGAAGATGCCAAGAAATATGGGTTGGTAGACAAGTTGATTTAATTTTGTCAACAAAAGGTAACAAAAAATCATTTAATTTTAAACGAAAATAGTCCTGTTGTCAGCTCTTGACAAATGTTTTTTGCGGTGCTATGATGTAGTTTCAAGAATAAAAACCCCCAAAACGGACAGACACGACAAGCATGGGATTTTTACTTTAGGTAAAATCAGGCATTGCGCTCGATTTCGCCTGAGTACAAATCTCTTGTCTGTCCATTTTGAGGGTTTTTTTAATTGCAAAAAAAATTCCACTTTTATGTGGAATTTTTTGTTTTGTTTAATTTGTTTCGTTGTTCTCATTTGGCGGTTGTTCGATGATTGGTTCTGGTATTTCTTGCCCAACCATAAAGACTGCGCGCCATGGAATATAATGTGAACTGAAAATTTCTTTTTCTTCCGGTTGGTCAATCTTTTGGATATATCTGGTGAATTCAGCGTCCGCTCCGGCGTGGGACTTTTCCGTTTGGCGACGTTCACCCGGTTTTAGTGCGGTGGTGATAACCTCCAAGGCCGGACCGGGATTGGTGATGTTGAATATTTTTGGTTTCAAATCTTTGATGTCAGCAACCGTATTCAGGCCTTCAAATCTTATTTTCCTTCCATCTGCAGTTCCCCAAATTTGGTAATAAAGATTGTCTCCGGACAGTTTGGTTTGGATCAAGATATGATTGGCGGTATCATTGATAAATTTAAAGTCAGGCGTAGGGTTGTAAATGGTGGCGTCAGTGCCCGCCGGCTCATAATAAACTACGCGATAACTGTGATTTCGGCGAGATGTTATTTTTAATCCTGAGTCCAGAACTCCGCGAAAAATTGTCGTGGCCACTTGGCACAAACCTCCGCCGTATTCGGGAACGGTGCCTTCTTTTTTTATCACCAACTCAGGGAGGTAGCCGTTTTGGCTGTCAATTTCTCCCAACGATTTTACCAACGAAAATTCTTCCCCCGGTTTGAGCAAAATTCCATTGAGTGTGGCTGTGCCAATGCCAATATTGTGTCTCCGATTACTTGGTGAGCCGGCAAAATTACTGATACCTGTGCCAAGCAAGTCTTTGATTCCCAAGTCATTGGTTTTTTCTACGGAAATTTTGGGTTCGGTTTCTTTGACAATAAGCTCGCTTGCGTTTTTGTTTTCTTCAAAAATATCTTTTAAAATTTGTTCTTTTGATCTTTCGATATCCAGTTCTTGTCCGTTTTGGCTGGCGGAAAATTCAATTACTTTGTTGTCTTTGATATTTAATTTGGCATCGGTAGCCGGCCGGTTTATTTCTTGGGAAATGGCTTCTAAAAATTCTTGGAGCATTTTGTCTTTGAAAGTGACTTTGAGTATATTCTCATTTTTTGTTAGGACTAGCCAGTTGGGGATTGTTTCCCAAGAAATTGGCCATGATTGGTCTTCGTAAAAAAAAGTGATTTCCTCATTTTTCATAATTCTGCGAATTTCGTCTGTCCTCTGTTCCGCTTCGTTTTGGGTGATTGTCGGGTAATCAATCTGTTTGCTCAACTCGATTTTGGGGTTATTAAAAACCGGCAAGGAATTTTCGATTGCCTGAATTCCTCCTTTGACATAAAAAAGCTCGCCTGTTTTTTCTTTGGAAAAATTCAAGGAAAAGGTTTTTTCTTTGGCATTGATAATGGTGATTATTGGTTCAGAGCTTTGCGCCGGTTTTTCGTAGATACTAAAAGCTTCGGATATTTTGCTTTTTAGAATTTCTTTGTCAAAACTGTATTTGAAATTGATGTTTTTTTTGAAAATTGGAAATAATAAAACTTGCCAATGCCTTTTTAAAAATGAGCCTTCGTGTCCGAGAGCAAAAGCTGAGTCGATTGTGCCTTCGGCGTCAAGTTTCAAAATGTTGTCGTTGGCGATGATTTTTTCATTGTTTTCATAAGAAAAAACAAAACCATTGCCATAAATTTGTTTGAATTGTCCGTGCAAAATTTTGTCCGCTTGTTCCGTAGTCAATCCGCCAACTTTGAGGCCGGAAATTTTTATTCCCGGATAAATTTTGTTTTTGTATTGATAAGCCAAGCCTCCGGCGGTTAGGGTAATGATGCCTATAAAAATCAAGCAAAATAAAAAAAACAGTTTTAACCATTTTGGGATTTTGTTTCGCGGGGATAATTTTTGTGGAACTGTTGTTTCGATTTCTTGTTGTTCGGGCATAAAAATATTATAAGCTATGTTTTTAAAACTTCATTCAGAACTTGTTTTGCCAAATCATTTTCGTCAACGAGGGGTTCGTTTTCTTTGGTTAAGCGCAAAAGTAAATAATCGCCAAGCAGTGGTTCGGAGACTGTTTCTCGCGGAAAGACAAATTCAAAATCATGGTCGTCAATTGCAAAAATTTTTTCATTATCGATTTTGGTAACAAACAGTTTTTTTTCAAACATAACAAGTTTTTTATTCTTCGTATTTTATTTTTATTTGCACCTTTTTGGCTTCCTCTGATTTTGGTAAAACAATTTTCAGAACTCCATTTTTTAGAGTTGCGGTGATTTTGTCGCCGATTATTGGCACGGGTAGCACGATCGATCGGCTAAAATTCCCCCAAAAACATTCTTTGTAAATAAAAGAATGTTGGATCTTTTCAAACTCATTTTGTCTGCGTCCTTTGATGGTGAGAATGTCATTGTCAATCGTCAGGTCCAATGAGTTTTCTATTGCTCCGGCCAAGGGGCAAAGAATATAAAGATTATTTTCGTCATGATAAATGTCAACATTAAGCGACGCTTCTTCGACCAGTCCCGCTTCTTTTATTAATGACGGTGACAAAAACTCTTGATCAAGATTGGCCAGTTGATCCGGTTTTATTTTTTGGTGACGAAAAAAATCTTCACCGTAAAATTTTTCTAAATCAGTGAGATGTTCAAACCAAGGTAATGTCATATAATAAAATTTATAAACTAACAAAATTATAACCTTATTTTCAAATTTTTACAAATAAAAAAACCGCACGTGACGGTTTTTTTATTTTGTGTTTTTTTAATTTTGGTGTTGGCTGGCTTTTAGTGCGTCTTTTAATGTTTTGCCAGCTTTGAATTTGACCACTTTTGTTGGGTTGATGGTGATCTTTTTTTCTGGGTCTTGCGGATTAACGCCTTCTCTGCCTTTGCGTACGCGAGCGGAAAATGTGCCAAATCCAGTCAAAGTAACTTCACCGCCGGTTTTGATGGTGTCAATAATGGTGTTGACCAAAGAATCAATCAGTTCTTCTGCTTGTTTTTTGGTAACATTGACCTTGGTGGAAAGAATCCCCGCTAACTCTGCTTTATTCATAATTTTTTGGTTATGATTTTATTAATCACTTGTTATATTTTTTTTGTACTAAACATCCACAGACTCACTGATTCTTTCTATTTTTATCGCTTTGCCGATTTCTGGCTTAATTATAACAAAAATTCCATTAACTTGGCAAGAGCCATGTTCCGGAATTTCATGAGCGGTGGATATCTGGGTTAAAAATTTTTTGGTAACATTTTTTAAATCAACGCCCAGACTGCCTTCGGCAAATCCACACATCCCGGCGTCTGTAATAAAGGCCGTTCCTTTTGGTAAAATTTTTTCATCAGCAGTTTGGATGTGCGTGTGCGTACCGACCAAAGCATTTATTTTACCGTCAAAATAATGACCGAGAACTTGTTTTTCCGAAGTTGCTTCGGCGTGAAAATCAACAAAAATGCCATGAATTTTTTTTTGTTCGTTTTCTTGTAGAATATTTTCTAGCGTGGTAATTGGATTGGCAAAAGATTCTGTGAAAAAAGCTTGTCCTAGCAAATTGGCAAACAAAATTTGATAAACGCCGATATTAATAATACGATAGCCGTCACCGGCAACGGTGTCCGGATAATTCGCCGGTCTGATAATCGGGTATTTTTTGTCCGCGAGGATGGATTGAGCTTCGTCATTTTGCCAGACATGATTTCCGGAGGTAAAAAAGTCAATGCCAACGGCCAGCATTTCATCAAGAGTTTTTTTGGAAATGCCTTTGCCGTGCGATAAGTTTTCGGCATTGGCAACCACAAAATCTGGTTGGTACTGTTTTTTTAGTTTTGGTAAAATTTTGGTGACGGCTTTGCGGCCGATTTTGCCGACAATGTCGCCAAGAAATAAAATTTTGATTTGCGCCATAATTTTCATTTATAAATCAATTATAACAAATAGCGCAAAATTAGGCAAATATTTTCGTTAAGAGTGCAGTGGATTGACAAAACTTTAAAAAACAGTAATATAAAGTTTCGTTGAGTTCTTTACAACAGGATAGGAGCAAAACATGATCAGAAGAACTCCCAAGATAAAATCCTCGCCGATTGTTTATTTTCAAATGACCGGAGGTCATGTCGAGAGCTTGGATGATTTGGAGTTTGTGTTGCAATTCCCCTGTCGGCACGGAGCGAGAGCGCCTGAGCTTTGTGAATTAATTTTGCCTAATGACAGGACTTTGCGCAATCAGGCTGGTCGAAAATTACGACGAAAATTGCGAGCATTGATTTTTAATCAAGAAAAAAGTATTTCTGACAAAGAAATCATGCAACAGATAAAAAGGGTGTTGAGTAGTCACCGAATTGTTTCTATTGTCGGAGCCAGAGGAAAAAAAAAGGAAGCTCTGGCTAATCAAGAATATTTGGGTTATTGCGACTGCTATTTAAAAGTCGTGGAAATAACAAAGCGAGGTGATTTTTCGCTCGGGCATTGTTTAAAAAGGGGATTTCAAAAAAAGAAAAGGAGGTAGCGATGGAATTGAAATTTGATTCTACATTGCAAGGAGCATTAAAGAAGGTTCTGGAGATCAATGAAAGCCTTGCCAAACTGGCGCAAGAAACAAGAATAGTCAGTGGGCGCAGGTTATCCGGTTGGGATTTGGAGTTTGGTCAAGCAATGGAAACGGGGGACAATGAATATTTGGATACTTTGAGAGAGCGATCCAGTAAGGAAGTGAAAATGCGGGATCTTCTGCGTGAGGTAGAAGTACTTAGCGAGAGTATTAGACGATTTTCTGCCTCCCAAATTATAGAAAGGGAGGATTTCTGGACGTGGCTTGAAGAAGAAAGATAATTTATTTACCCCGAGCGCAATTCGCTCGGGGATTTTTTATTTTTTTATTAAAACAAAAACCGCACCCGAAAGTGCGGTCTTTTAATTTTATCTGGCGTATTCAATAACGCGATTTTCTCTGATTACTATAACGCGAATTTCACCCGGATATTTGAGTTCCGACTCAATGTCTTTGGCGATCTTTTGAGCCAATTTTTCCGCTTCAATGTCATTGATCTTGCTTGGTTCCACAAAAACGCGAACTTCTCGACCGGCTTGGATAGCATAAGTTTTGTCCACGCCGTCATTACGTTTGGCAATGGTTTCCAATTCTTCCAATCTTTGCAAGTATCTTTCATAAGTATCTTTTCTGGCACCGGGTCTGGCTCCGGAAATGGCATCAGCCACTTTTACGATAACAGATTCGAGTGTTGGTGGCTTGTCTTCGTGGTGAGTTAAAATTGGAAAAATAATTTCTTCCGGTAAATTGAATTTTTTGGCAATATCTCGGCCGATTTCCGGATGAGTTCCTTGTATTTCGTGATCAACCGCTTTGCCAATATCATGCAAGAAACCGGCTTTTTTGGCGACCGTTACATTGGCACCGAGAGTTTCGGCCAGCAAAGCGGAGAGGTGCGCGACTTCAATGGAGTGCTGCAAAACATTTTGGCCATAACTGGTGCGATATTTCAAGCGTCCGACAATTTGTACAAGTTTTGGATCAAGCCCTGCCACACCAACTTCAAAGCAGGCATCTTCGCCGGCTTTTTTTATTTCCATAGCGATTTCTTTTTTTGATTCTTCAATTGCTTCTTCGATTCTTCCCGGATGAATACGTCCGTCGAGAATTAATTTTTCAATCGCTTTTTTGGCTACTTGGCGACGAATTGGGCTGAAGCCGGAAACCGTGATTGCTTGTGGCGTGTCGTCAACAATAATTTCCACTCCTGTGGCTTGTTCGATGGCGCGAATATTGCGACCTTCGCGGCCGATAATTCGACCTTTCATTTCATCACTTGGTAAATCAACAATTGATGTTGTTGATTCAACGGCATGGGAAACCGCGCAACGTTGAATAACATTGGCTAGAACTTTTTTGGCTTCATTTTCAATTTGCACAGAACCTTCATCGTCAAGTTTTTTGATTCTGCTCATGAGCACATCGCTCATTTCGCGTTCCACGTTGTCAAGCAAAATTTTGCGTGCTTCGTCTTTGTTGAAGCCGGCAATTTTTTCCAATTTGGCCAACTGTTCGTCTTTGATTTGTTGAATTTGCGTTTTGATCTCTTCAATTTTGGTTGCTTTTTCTTGTAGCTTGTTGGTTTTGCTTTCCAAGTCAAGCAGTTTTTGGTCAAAAAGAGCTTCTCTTTTTTCCAGTCGTTCTTGTTGGTTGCGTAGTTCGTTTCGGCGAGAAGCTTCTTCTTTTTTGGCTTCGTCAATTATTTCGAGAGCTTTGTCTTTGGCTTTTAATAAAATTTCTTTTTCTTTGGCTTTGGTTTCATTGATCAAATTTTCCATTTTTGACTCGAGCGAATTAGCTTCGTTCTGAGCAATGGTTTTGCGAATGAAGTAGCCGATTGTCAAGCCGGCGACAACACCCGTGAAAATTAAAATTGGGTATAACATATTTGTTTACCCTGATAAAAGATGGAAGCTAGAAGAAATTTAGACAGCACGAAACAAAGGCGCAAAATTATTTTTGACCGGAAGATAGGTGGAATTTTGGCGAAATTTGCTTCATAATATGGTTTCTCCAACCGGAGAAAAGAAGTGATAATAGCTAAATTTAATATTTTCTAGACAACCGATTTTATCAGGAGCAATCTTTATTATTAATTATCGTGATTAGAGTGTAGCAAAAAACCAAAAAACTGTAAAGTGGCGGTAACGTAAGGTTCTCTTCTCTCAATTAATTTCAAAATAAAAAACGCTTCGGTAATGAAGCGTTAAGTTTTTTTATCCTTTTATGGAACCTTTGGCCAGAAATTTTCTTTTGCGAAAAAGTCAAAGCATTCCCAATTGAAAATGTTTTGTTTTATCCTCTTCTTTGATTTCGCTTTGGGTATTGCATAAAACAGACGATAGGTGTGGAAGCTAGGATTACGAAAATAAAGAAAAGTGAAACCTTTGCACCAACGATCAGTTTCTCCGTGACCAAAAATTAGGCATTTCTTTTTGACCGTTTTGCTTTCTGGGTTACTTAATCCTTTTGGAAAAAATTGCAAAATGGTTTCTTCGTCATGCAATTTTTCCTTGGTGATTAAGACGGTCGGTTCAGTCTGGGATCTTCGGTGAAAATATTCTATCATTTGAAGAAACAGTTCTTTTCTTTCCGGAAGTAATTCCTCAATGTATTTTTCAAGGTCAAAAAGGAAACAATTTGTAAGTACGATGTATTCATGAAATAGCTGATTAATCTGTCGAATCGTTCTTAAATCCCAAGTTTGCTGATTGTCTCTTTGCTCCAGTTTTCTAAAAATATTTTCTAGTTTGGCGATTATTAGAAAATTGGCAAAGGAAAGTGTTAAAAATGTTGGCCGTTCCAGCCGAGATTCTTGCTCGTGGGTAAGAACATTTTTATAAAAAGATTTTTTTAATGAATTTAAACTTCGTATCATTGGCTTAAGGTCGGGCGATTGAGATTTTGCATCATTTTTTTCTTTATTCATTTACTTTCTCCATTTGTTAGTCAAAGAACAGGGAAATGGTATTTTACCGCAAAATGATGATTTGTCAAGGATTGGTTAAGTTAAAGAAAAAAAACAGCACCGTTGGCACGGGCTGCTTTTTTTTGAATATATTTCGAAAAATTATTCAGCTTTTTCTTCTTTTTTGGCTTTTGGCTTTTTTTCTTTGACCGCAGGGGAAGCTTCCTCTGTTGTCGCGGAGACTTCGGCAACTTCTTTGTCAGAAGTTTCAGAAGTCGTTTTTAAGCTCAAACCAAGTCGATGCTCATTTGGCTCAATGGAAACGATTTTGAATTCCATTGTTGACCCAGGTTTGGCAAAGCCATCGATCGAAGCGATTTTTTTGTCGCTGAGCTCGGAAATATGAGCCAAACCATGAATGTCATCGTCCAATTGGACGAATAATCCGAATGGTTTTACTTTTAAAACCTTGCCTTCGACCATGTCGCCGATCTTGTATTTTTTGTTGATATTAACCCACGGATCCTCTTTTAATTTTTTTGAGGACAAGAAAATTTTGCTACCTTCAATTTTGATGATTTCCGCTTTGATTAAATCACCGACTTTGAAAAGGTCGGCCGGATCGTCAATTCTTTGCCAAGCTAATTCGGATATGTGAATTAATCCTTCGAGCTTGGTGCCGAATTCGACAAAAACTCCGAAATCGGTTACTGCGGTAATGGTTCCGTCGACGATGTCGCCGACTTTGAACTGACCGAGTGTGTCTTTTTGATTTTCTTCCCAGCTGGCTTTTTCGGAAACAATTAATTTTTCGCTGTCCGCATCAAGATCCAGAACTTTGACATTGAAAGTTTGTCCGACATAGCTCTTTAATCTTTCCAAAATTTTATTTTTGTCTCCGCCTTGAACGCGAGGGTAAAATTCTGGACTTAATTGTGAAACAGGTAAGAAACCATGGACATTGTTGACCGAGACCAAAAGTCCGCCTTTGTTGGCATCGAGAATTTTGGCTTCGATATTCTTGTTTTCTTCTTTTAGTTTTTGCAAGGTTGACCAAGTTTTTTGGTGACCGGCAAAACGGAAAGAAAGTTCCAAAAGTCCCATTTCGTTTTCGAGTTCGAGCACAGTGGCTTCGACTTCGTCGCCGGATTGCAAATTGGCAAAATCAGCGGATTCGTTATAAAGTTCTTTGCCTCTGACCAATCCGGTCATGAGACCGTCAAAATCAAGGTAAACTTCTTTTTTGTTACCGGAGATGACTGTTCCTTTTACAATGTCGCCAATTTTTGGCAATGTTTTTAATCGGTTGTCATTTTCCAGCAATTTTTGGAATTCGCTGTTTTCTTGGGTGTTATCAATTTTTTTGCGCGCCATATAGTTGTGGCACTCCTTTCTATAGTATGTTGTGATTCTAGTAGATTTTGTTAAGGTTGTCAATAGCGCGCGCACTTTTAAATTTAATAATCTTATGCTAAAATGGAACTGATTTTATTAAATAAAAGAAAACAAATATGAACATTTCTTGGTTGGGGCAATCATGTTTCAGAATTGAAGACAAAATCCAAAATCAACCGGTGGTGATTGTTACTGATCCATTTCATGATGAAGCGACGGGGTTAAAATTGCCAAAGATGGAAGCTGATCTTGTTTGTGTAAGTCACAACCATGATGATCATAATAACATTTTGGCCGTTGGCGCTATTGACGGCAAGAATCCGGTAATTATTGATCGACCGGGAGAATATGAGATTAAGAATGTTTTTATAAAAGGAATCGGTTCCTATCATGACAAAAAAAACGGCGAGGAGTTAGGTAAGTCAGTGATGTTTCATATGTATGTTAATGGTATCAACTTGTTGCATTTGGGTGATTTGGGAACGACCTTGTCTGACAGCCAACTGGAAAAAATCGGGGAAGTCGATATTTTGTTTGTGCCGGTTGGTGGCAAGTGGACGATTGACGCCATTGAAGCTGGCGCTGTGGTCAGACAAATTGAACCGCGAATTGTTATTCCAATGCATTATGCGATTCCGGGATTAAAAATTGAATTGGATTTGGTGGAAAAATTCAAAAAAGAAATGGGTGGGAAATTTGAAACCATGCCAAAATTAAAAATTTCCGCCAAGGATTTGCCGGTTGATGAAATCAAATTGATTGTTCTCGATCGCGATTAATTTTTACAAAAAATAAAAATAAAAATAATTTTATGGAAAACAATGAAAACAACCCGAATCAGGATAATCGATATGTGACTTTTTGGTTGTTGTTTTTGACCGCTGCGGTAATTGTTATTGTGGGCTGGCTTTTTATGGTAAAATTTAATTTTCAAAGTATCAATAAAACCATGACCAAAAATGGTTTGACCACGGAGCAAGCCATCCAAGAAATGCAAAATGTTTTTTCCGAAGCTCGTGAAGTTCTTGATAATGCCGGAGAAGAAATAAAAACCGCGATGGAAGAAGAAGAAAAAGCCAAAGCGCAAGAACAAGTTATTGCTGGCGAAGAACAAAAAGCCAAAACGGAAACTGTCCCGGCCGAACAGATTTTGCCGACTACGATACCTGAATCTGAAAAATTAACCAATTAATCAAAATTTGAAATATTTAAGCAAGTAATATGGATAGAAAAAAGAAAGAAGCGGCCGCGGCCTTGGCACCGGTCCAAGAAAAATACGAGGAAGTTTCGATTATCAATGAAATGGAATCCAGTTATATTGATTATGCCATGAGTGTTATTGTCCAACGCGCTTTGCCTGACGCGCGCGACGGTTTGAAACCTGTGCATAGACGTATTCTCTATGCTATGTGGGATATTGGTCTGAAACCCGGTGCCAAATTTAGGAAATCGGCGACCGTGGTTGGTGAAGTTTTGGGTAAGTATCATCCACATGGTGACCAAGCGGTTTATGACAGTATGGTTCGTATGGCGCAAGATTTCAACATGCGCTATATGTTGGTTAACGGTCAAGGTAACTTTGGCTCAATGGATGGCGATAGTGCGGCGGCCATGCGTTATACGGAAGCAAAATTGCAATCGATTTCTGAAGAACTTTTGATTGATTTGGACAAAAATACCGTTGATTTTATCCCAAATTATGATGGCACGCAAAAAGAACCGGCTGTTTTGCCGGCCAAATTACCGCATTTACTTTTGAACGGTAGTGTTGGTATTGCCGTTGGTATGGCGACCAAAATTCCGCCACATAATCTTTCGGAAATTTGTGATGCTATTTCTTATATAATTGAAAAACCTGATTGTGCAGTCGAAGAGTTATTGGATATTGTAAAAGGTCCTGATTTTCCGACTGGTGGAATTATTTATGATGTCGAAGAAATCAAGAGAGCTTATACCACCGGACGCGGAAAAATTGTTATGCGTGGCAAAACGGAAATCGTTGAAGAAAAAGGCGACCAATTCCGCATTATTATTTCCGAAATTCCTTATCAGTTAAACAAAGCGACCTTACTTGAAAAAATTGCTGAATTGGTAAAAGACAAAAAATTGGAAGGAATTAGAGATGTGCGTGATGAATCGGACAGAGAAGGTGTTCGGGTTGTTATTGAACTAAAACGCGATGCTTATCCCAAAAAAGTTTTGAACAGACTTTTCAAATTAACCCAACTGCAATCCAATTTTGATGTCAATATGTTGGCGTTGGTTGATGGTGTCCAGCCAAAAGTCATGAATTTAAAAGATATTTTTGATGTTTATCTGGCTCATCGCCAAAAAGTTGTTAGGAGAAGAGCGGAATTTGAACTCAAGAAAGCCGAAGATCGCGCCCATATTCTGGAAGGTTTGAGCAAAGCGATTGACAAAATCGATGCGGTTATTTCCACAATCAAAAAATCCAAAGATCGTGAAACAGCCAAAGAAAATTTGATCAAAAATTTTAAATTTACGGAAATTCAAGCGGTGGCGATTCTCGAAATGCGTTTGCAAAATTTGGCCAATCTCGAAAGATTAAGAATTGAAGATGAATTAAAAGAAAAGCAAAAACTGATTAAAGAGTTAAAAGATTTGCTTGCTTCCGCCAAGAAAATTTTGAATGTCATCAAAAATGAAGTGGCTGAATTAAAAGAAAAATTTGGCGATGAGCG
>JBAYHA010000023.1:0-16236 GCA_041666425.1 Patescibacteria group bacterium | reverse complement strand
TCTTTGCCTCGCGCTACCAAAACCACGTCATCGATAGTCAAATGTTGACCATCGAGAGTGACCACTTTTTTCTCGTTGGTCTCCATTTTTTACTCTCCAAAGCTGTTATTGTTAAAGAACTTTTCCCAAAATGGGATTACGAATATTTTAATCCTATTTAATCAAATGTCAATAAGAATCATCAAAAAAGAGCCAAATTTGGCTCTTATTTTTGGTCGATAAGTTTTGCTAATTTACCGGTTTTTTGTTGACCATCCACCATATTTTTGACAGTAATTTCCTCGTTATTGCTTTCTTCCTCGCCGAGAATCACCACTTTTTCAATATTATAACTATTGGCATATTCCAATGATTTCTTAATTTTGAAAAAATAATTGGTATCAACATTGTAACCCAATTTTCTAATATCTTCGGCTACTTGCATGGCTTTTTTGGTCAAACTTTCTTGCATCGGCACAACCAAATACTCAACCACAGATTTTTTTAGTTTTAATTTGTTCTGAAGAACAAGCGCATCATAAATCGTCTCCAACCCAAAACTGATTCCAATCGCCGGAATTTCTTCTTGCGACCCAATCAACCCACCAATCATGCGGTCATAACGACCACCACCGGCCACGGAAGAAGAAATTTTGGAACTGTCTTGCAAAAAAACTTCAAAAACATTTCCCGTATAATATGCCAAACCTCGAGCCAACGATGGCTCAAAAACGATATTTGCTTGGTCCAAAGAAAAATTTAACGCTGATTCTATTTCTGACAACCCGTCATTTTCTCCCAAAATATTTCTAAATTTATTTATCAATTCTTCATTCGTTCCACGAGCAGAAAGCATCTGCAAAATTTTATCAATACAATCTTCATCAAAACCCTTTTCTAATAATTCTTTTTTGACACCATCGTTACCAATTTTGTCCAATTTGTCGATGGAAATTATCACTGATGTTTGTTTTGTTTCATCAAAACCGCAAAAACTCAAAAGTTTGTTCAAAAATTTGCGATTATTAATTTTTATTACAACCGGCAAAGCAAATTTTTGGAAAACCGCATTAACCAATTGCAAAATTTCGCCGTCAATCATGGTTTCGCCAATTCCAACCGCATCAACATCACATTGCCAAAATTCACGATATCGTCCGGCTTTTATTGGTCCGTCACGGAAAACACTACCCATCTGATATCTTTTGAATGGTTTTCGTAATTGAGGATTGGAACCGATAAATCTAGCAAAAGACATGGTAAATTCAGTACGAAGAACCAAATCGCGATCACCTTGATCTTTTAACCGAAAGGTTTCACGCATAGCTTCTGAATCATTACCCAAACCAAATTTGCTAGCAAAAAGTTCATATCTTTCTAAAATTGGAGTTTCTATTGGATTAAAACCAAAAGCTTCGAAAGTTTGTCGCAAAACTCCGATCAAATAATCTTTGGCAATTTTTTCTTCCGGACCAAAATCGCGAACTCCGCGTGCGGTCTGAAGCAATTCTGTTTTCATAATTTTTTTTTAATGGGGTGGAAGACGGGACTTGAACCCGCGACCCCAGGTACCACAAACCTGTGCTCTACCGACTGAGCTACATCCACCATAATAACAATAAAATTTTAACGAAAAATTTACAAAATGTCAAATCGAAATTTTTCATAATTTATTATAAAAAAACCGGACGCATGGCGTCCGGATAATTCGCTTAACCGTTCAAAATTTCCAACAATCGTTTCACAAACTCACTTCGTTCAGGATTAATGAGAGTAATATGCGCCGAATCTTCTTCTTTCTTTAATAGTTCCGCAGCATAAGTTAAGCCATTGCTTAACATGTCCAAAAATTTATCATCAATTTGATAAATATCCCCGGTCAAAACAACCTTTGTATTAACCCCAGTTCGAGTCAGAAGAGTTACCATTTCGTCTGGAGTCAAATTTTGCGCTTCATCAATAATGACAAAAGTGTCATCAAAAGTTTGACCTCTTTGATGCAAAATAGGTTGAATTTTAAAATGCGTTGTCCCCACGGTTTGCTTGTCATAATCAACTACGGTGTTACTGGTAACGGCAGTTCCAATAACTTTTTCATAAGCTTCCACAACCGGCAAAGCATAAGGAGCAAATTTTTCATCCAGTGTTCCTTTGTAAAAACCCAATTCCTTTTCATTAATTGTCGAAATTGACCGCAAAACCAAAATTCCTTTTGGGTAAACCTTTTCATTTACCAATCTTTCTCCAGCCAACAAAGCCATCAATGTTTTTCCCGTTCCTGCCTGCCCCATCAAGGAAACCATTGTAATATCTTGTTGACAACAAAGAGCAAAAGCAAAAAGTTGTTCATCATTAATTGGGTTGATATTTTTACGATAATCCGCACCTTTTTGGAAAGGCTTACCGGCATAAATTAATTTTCCCGAATTTTTTTTGTAAATAGCTCGAACAATTTTATCATCCCCATTTCTTTTCAAAATTAAACATTGATTTGGCAATAAATTGGCCATATCATCAACGTGGAGATAATCTTTTGCTTCAACTGTTACAGAAGAACGAGATTCAAAAAAATTAGCTGGAAAATGCGGTGCATTTTCTAGTAATTGCAAATTAGCAATCCCCGTATAAATATCCGTGGCCCTTTTTACCAATTTGTCTTTTTCCCAATCTTGAGCTTCAAGATCATTGCCTGAAGCTTTTATACGAACATTGGTATCCTTTGACAAAACAATAACTCGTCGACCTTCAGCACCACGCATTTTTTCATGCTTTTGGTGATGCAACGCAACGGCAATAATTCTATTATCTACTTTATTTTGTTCCAAAATTCCCTTGCATTCAACTTTGGAAAGATCCTCACCGTTTGAATCAATAATAAGAATTCCACCAAAATCAGTTTCAATTCCAGAACTTAAAAATTTTCCATTGCTCTGAGCCTTTTGACGATATTTTTCAATATTATTGCATGCTTTTCGAGCGGCAAATCCGGTACGAAAATTATTTTTCAAATCATCCAATTCTTCAATAACTGAAAAAGGAATGACTATTTCATTGTCCATTAATTCATCAATTACGTTTGGGTTGTGAATCAAAATATTAGTATCGAGAACATAAACATGACTCATTTTTGCCTCCACAAAGCCGTTAAGAATTAACTGCCACCACTACCACAAAAATTGTCGATTGACCT
Organism: Patescibacteria group bacterium; assembly: GCA_041666425.1. Taxonomy (GTDB): domain Bacteria; phylum Patescibacteriota; class Patescibacteriia; order UBA11705; family JABHMO01; genus JBAYHA01. The sequence goes on along the minus strand of JBAYHA010000023.1, from coordinate 13,067 downwards.
GCCTCCTCTTTTTTGCAAATCAATTTGAATTGTCAAATAACAAAACACAAGTTAAATTCTAACTGATTGGCTTGATTTGTCAAACTAAAAAACCCCGAATGTCGGGGTCTGTCAAATTATGTACTGTCAAATTAGATTTCCTACATTCTTTCCTGCTGAATATTGTTCAGCAACTTTTGCACCCTTTTGTGTTCTGCGGTTAGATTTGTCTTTGTGTGAAATTTCCAAAGTTCCGCACTTTTGTGACCATCATTTCTGATTCTATAAACATTAAACCGCAAAGGCATTCCACTTTTCTTTGTCTCTTGAAAAAAAGTCACATCACGATATTCCACTGGATAAACCAAATGATCATTTCCTTCACTGTCGAAAATCCTTTCCTTGGGGATATGCCCTCTTTTTTCTTCCAAATAAGTCACCATAGACTCATTAGAAAATCCATCCAAACACTCAACATAAAACTGACTTTCTCTGGCCATCTTTCCCTCCTTAAAATTAAAGAACAACAACAATAAACTATACACCTTTTTTTAATTATGTCAAATGCAATTTGTCATATTTCAAAAGGACAGTGCTTGCACTGTCCCTACACCGTTTTGGTTTATTCTATCAAAACATCTTCTTTTTTTTCTTTGAAAAATCCCAACAAATCTTCAATCACTTCGACTAATAATTTGAACGGAGCCTCAATAATCAAATCAAGAAACATGGCAATAACATTTACTTTGGAAAACTTTGTAGACATCCACCGCCCCATGCTAACAAACGGTAAAGCAAAAAAATCAACCAACGCACCGATAAAATTATCTTTTTTGTCAACCGCCATAAGTTCTTGCACCGGACGACGAATACGAATACCAAAAAAACTAACCAAGGTCAAGAATAACACAAAAATCAAACCAGAAAAGACATTGAAACCAAGCCCGTGTAAAAACCAAAAAATTATAGACAAAGAAAACAAAAATGAAGCAAAGTATATGAGGTGAAAAAATCCTTTGACCAATTTTCTACCAGAAATAGGACTAAGCACCTTGATTGGCTTGCCCTCACCAGCTCCGCTGGCGATATTCTTGATTTCTTCTATAATCTTGGCCGTATTTTCTTTTTTTGGCATGCGAATCATAATAGCCACAACAAACATGATAAACGGCGGAAACAAAATATTTATTCCCGCGGAAAAATAATTAACTTCACCGGCCAAATACCAATCCATCGGAAATTCCACAGCCAAAGCCAACAACATTTTGGTAAAAAAAACGTAAATAATCGATCGAACCACACCGCGCCGTAACTTTACTTTTACATTGGCAGATCTTCTGATAATGGATTTTTTTGTCTCCGCTTCCAACAAGACCGGATCACCAAAAACCGCCGAAGACTTGGCGCCATTCGCCTCAACCAAATCATTCAAAACCATATAAATAATCGCCTTCTTTTGCATTATTTTGACCAACTTTTTTTGCCACGGCGAATTAATCTGCTTGTTTATTTTTTCTATCAACTTATTCAAAGTATTGGCAATTTCACTGACCACGACAGGATCCCCAGTTTTCCAACCAGGGTAATACAAAGTCATGAGCATATATTGCAACATTGGTTCGTCCCATTTAAACAATGTTCGATGACAAGCCAAGTATATTTGCAAATCATTTTCTTTTTCGGTCATTTCAGAAAATATTTGAAACTTTGGTTTTACCATCGAAAACATCAAATTTATCAAAGCCTTTTCTTTTTTGTGCGGAATCAAAGAGGCCTCAATTTCCACCGCTGCCATTTGGAGGATACTCTTAAATGTGCTCTTGCTGATTCTGCCTTCCGACTCTCGAGATTTGTTCAAAATGACATTGTATTTTTCAATAATCGCGTCAACAATATCAATCATTTTTCGAGGAATGCCTATTTTTAGATACCCACCACGAATCAATTCTTGCAACAGATGTTCGGTCATGTTTTCGTGATGATATTTTTCCAACAAATAATTTTCCATGATCGCTTTTTCGTAAACCAATTTTCTTTTTAAAATCCGATAAATCGCATTTTTGCGGATCAAATGCTCTTCTTGATAATCAACGGCATTGCGAATTTTTTCGTAAACCAAAGCCGCCTTGGCAACCACTTCGTTGATTTTTATCCTCTCGCCACCATCATCGGGAATACTCGGTTCGAGGTATGCTTGAATTAATTTGTCTGTTACTTTTGGCATAAATTATTATTTGTCCACATTATAACAAATTTCTTAGTAAATTGAAATAACTTTATTTAAATAACCAACATCAAAACTCCAAGCCCGATTAAAAACAATCCCAAAATAAGGCGCATGATTTTTTTCTTTTCTGTGCGCCATTTTTCGAATTTTTCCGGTGGTAAACCAAAATAAACAGCCAACAAAATTAAAATCAATGGCAAAACAAAAATCAAATTATAAAAAAGAAGATAAAAAACCGCCGAACCAAAACTGTTCTTGCCGGCCAACATGGACAAAATCGCCAAATAAACTCCGCCGGTGCAAGGCAATTCAAAAATCGCCACCAAAATTCCCAAAATCAAGGCCGCACTCAACGTGGCCTTTTTGATATACTTTTGCAATAATGGTTTGCGCGATTCGGGAATGGCCAAGAACGGCTTGTCGTTAAAAATCGCATTTTTTAAATTTATCAAACCAAGAATAATCGCCACTCCTGCCGTAAAAAAATAAAAAAATCTGGTCAAATGAACGCTGGCAATAAAACTGAGCAAACCCAAACCCGCCAAAAAATAAACCGCAAAAACCACGGCAATATAAACCAAACCGATCAATAACATTTTTTGTCGATTTTTTATCGCCAAAAGATACATAATCAAAAAAATCAACACCGCAAAAGCACACGGATTTATTGAATCAATCATCGCCGAACCAATAATCAAAGGGATTGTGATGTCCGTCATATTTAATTTTATGGTTTATAAAATAATTTTAGCAAATTTTTAATAAGTTGTTAAGGAAGTTGAAAAAACACACACTCCCCCAAATAAAAAAAACGCCGCCGTTAATGTTCTTTTTGCAAAGTTCATTACGGCGGCGTCAAAGGCAACGGAAAATCGCTAGCCCCGAGAGGCTCGGTTTTCTTCATATTTTTAAAGCTTCTTGCGCCTCCAAGCTTTTTCTGGCTTTCTTGGCGACTTTTTTCTTGTCCCTAATGTTAAACAAGTATGTGGCGATCATGGTGCCTACGGCACAGCCCAACGCATACATAATAATGATGCTAAAATTATTGAGATCTTCGAGTACTTGGTTCAAAACAAAATACCAAATAAACACGTTGACCACCGTAATCGCACCACTCATTAATACTTGCGTTTCTGAAACAACCTTGGTCCAGCAAGCCACGATGAGCATTTCCAAAACCCCAACGAAAAAAAGAATCATAGGGATTTTCGTTAATTTGAAACAACTGATTTTTAAGCCAACCTTTATTTTTCTCAAAAATCACTTTTGGGCCAATAGCCCTCAAGCAACACCATTATAGACAAAAAGAGCCGTCTTGTCAACGACCATCAGTTAATATATTAAGTAATTTTAGGTAAATTTACACAGCACCACTAACCAAAATAGCTAAATTTAAGCATTTTAATTGTTTCGTAAATTTAACCGTTTTGCGCTAATTGCCCGCAGGCAGCCTTGATTTCACTACCAAAACTGTATCTTTCGGTAACATTAACACCTCTTTCCATCAAAAACTTTTTAAACGCTTTTATTGTTTCAACCGAAGAACATTTATAGGCACAATCGGTTTTGTTATAACGAACCAAATTGACATGGTAAAGCTTTTTCTTCATCAATTTGGTCAACAAAACCGCATCTTCCACGGTATCATTAAATCCATCCAGCATCAAATATTCAAACATCACTTTGCGATTAGTTTTGGCAATATAATAATCCACAGCTTGCAAAATTTGCTCAACGGAAAAATTTTGCGCCAAAGGTATTAACTGTTTTCTTTTTTCTTCGTCAGCCGAATGCAAAGAAACAGCCAAATTTATCTCTGTTTCCAAATCAGCAAACTTTTTTATTTCTTCCGGCAAGCCCACCGTTGAAATGGAAATATGTCTGTTCCCCAAATTGAAATATTCTTTTGATTTTATCAAATTTGTGGATTCTATAACATTTTCAAAATTAAGAAACGGCTCACCCATGCCCATAAAAACCAAATTCGTCAACTGGCGATTTTCCGATTTCAAAATTCTGGCAAATAACAAAACTTGTTCAAGCATTTCAAACGGTTGCAAATCTCTTTTGAATCCCATCTGTCCAGTCGCGCAAAAAGAACACTTAACCGCACAACCGATTTGCGAAGACAAACAAATGGTACTGCGACCTTTTTCATAACGCATCAAAACAGTCTCAATTTTTTGTCCGTCCGATAAAGTTAAAACAGCTTTGGAGGTTTCGCCATCCGTGGAATTTAAAATATCATACTGCAAATTTAACGGACAAATTTCATTCAACTCGTCTTGCCAATCTTTTGGCAACGAAGAAGCTTCTTGCCAATCAGTAATCAAATTTTTAAAAACAAAATCTCGCGCTTGGTTATAACGGAACTTCGGTTTGTCAGCAAAAAAATTCTGTAAATTTATCCAATTCATGAAAATATTTTATTTTTCTTTTGCGCTGTTTATTTCGTAAAAAATTATTCCGGCGGAAACGGCCACATTTAACGATTCCATATTTTTGCTTATCGGAATCATAATTTTTTCTTCCACAAATTTTGCCGATTCATCAGTCAATCCGTTAGCTTCGCTACCAAGAATTAGACAAAAATTTTGAGGGAAGGAAAAATTTTTCAAAACTTCACTTTTGTCAGAAATATCAGCACCAATAATTGAAATTTTGCGTTTTTTTATTTCATTTAAAAAAGCGCATTGTTTATCCATGCCAAAATTCAATTTAAAAATGGCATCCTTGGCCGCTTGAACCGTTTTGTTGCCATAAATATCGGCACAATTTTCATCAGTAACAACATTTGCAAAATCAAAAGCAACCGCTGAGCGTAGGATTGTGCCCAGATTTCCCGGATCGCTAACACCATTTAAATAAATCGTCGGTTTGCTGAAATCAATTTTGTAATCACGTTTTTGGTAAACCGCCAAAAATCCAGCATTGCTTTCCAATGTAGACATTTTGTCAATTATTTCCGGAAAAACCAAAATAATCTTTTCGTCCAAACGCCTATCCAATTTGGTAAAGTATTTACGATAAAATTCGTCAGTTAAAAAAAGATATTCCGGAGAAATCTCAGAACAATCAAAAAAAATCTTAAAATTTTCGACCACAAAAAGCCCAATTTCATCGCGATATTTTTTTTGCGACAGCTTGGCAATCTTTTTTATCAGCTCGTTATCTTTGCTTTCAATTCTTTTGAATTCCATATTATATTAAAAAAATTTTGAGATCTCTCCATTTTAGTCGAGATGACAAAATTTTTTATTACATTTCTCTTAATTTTTTTATTCTATCTTCGATCGGCGGATGAGTGGAAAATAATTTGGCTAAACTTTTGCCGTTAAATGGACTGGCGATAAACAAATGCGCCGTGGCCGTGGAAGCTTTTTGCATCGGACGATTTTCATTGGCAATTTTTTCGAGCGCTCTCGCCAAACCTTCGGGATAACGAGTCAAAAGCGAACCTGAAGCATCAGCCAAATATTCTCTTTTGCGTGAAATTGAAAGTTTTATCAATTCAGCAATTATTGGCGACAAAATTAACAAAACCAAACCCAAAATTAAGAAAATTGGATTATTACCACCTTCTTCGCGATCACTACCGCGTCTACCCATAAAACCAAAACGTAATCCCCAATCAATCAAAATGGAAATTGTCCCAACCAAAACAGCCACCAACATCATCAATCGAATATCATAATTTTTGATATGTGAAAGTTCATGAGCGATAACACCTTCCAACTCTTCATTTTCCAATTTGGTCAAAGCACCGCGCGTTACCGCGATTGACGAAAGTTCCGGTTTTCGACCGGTGGCAAAAGCATTGATGGCCGAATCTTCCATAATATAAATTCTTGGAATCGGCTGACCTGAAGTGATACATAAATTTTCAACCATGTTAAAAAGATAAGCGTCCTTTTCTTTGGAAATTTCTTTGGCGCCACTAACTAAAAGTGCGATTTTATCGCCACTAAAATATGAAATCGAAGTCATGACCAAAGAAATCGCCACCGCAATCATTATAAAACCATATGGATATTGACCTTGATTATAATTACCAGCAACCAAACCCAACAAAAAACCAATCGCAATTACAAATGCGATAAAAATAAAAATCAATAAAACCGATTTTCTTTTATTGGAATCAATTTGGGAATACATATAAAAAATAATGTACGGGCGAATAATCATTCGCCCCACGGGGGTCGAAAATATTCGACCCCTACATTAATTTAAAATTGGACATTAACATTATTTTTTTCGGATTCCTCGGCGGCAAAAAATTCATATTTTACAAAATGCAACATTCCCGCAAAAATATTGCTTGGAAAAACTTGAATCTTGGTGTTGAAATCGCGGACATTGCCATTATAAAATCTTCTGGAAGCTTGAATTTTATTTTCGGTATCACTTAATTCATCTTGCAATTTTCCAAAATTGGCGGAAGCTTTGAGATCAGGATATGATTCGGCCACGGCAAACAAAGTTTTCAAAGCGCCACTTAATTCACCTTCGGCTTTGGCTTTTTCTTCGACTGACATTTTGCTATTATCATGGGCGCTCATCGCAGAAACGCGAGCAGCCGTTACTTTTTCTAATGTTTCGGCTTCGTGAGTCATGTACCCTTTGACTGTATTAACCAAGTTTGGAATTAAATCATAACGTCTTTTTAACTGCACATCAATGTCCGAATAAGCTTCATCAACTCGATTTTTCATAGTGATCAAACCATTATAAAGAGCAATGAACCAAACCGCTAAAACAGCGATAATGCCCAAAATTACATAAAAAATCATCATACTTTTGTATTTTTTAATTTTAAAATTATTAATATGATTATAGCAAAACTTTTCTAAAAATTCAAATAAAAAAGCCCTGCGTGCGAGCAGGACTTAAATCTTACTTTCTTTGGACTCTTTATTCAAAAACACCCTTATTAACGGTAAATCAACTCTTGGCCGTTTTGGAAATAAGGATCAATCTTCTCAACCGTGCTTTTCAATTTGTCATGCAAATCAAAAAACCCGGCAAGCGCTCGACAAGCGACAAACTCCTTGGCGGTTATACTATTAACAAAAAACGCAACGAATTTTTGCGTCAATTCCGGTGACGGGTCCTGAAAAAATTCAACCTTGGTATATTTTTCCACTTCCGTCAAAAGATCCATTACGTCATCACAACACGCTGGCAAAACCCTAATCACCGCCATCACATGATCAAAAATGATTTGATAATTTTGAAAAACGAGTTTCAACGCTTCTATTGTCTCCATCTTGAAAAACTCAAAGTCTCCGAGATCTCTTTTCAATAAACTCAAATATAAAACAGGGTCGGACAAAACACACAATAATTGCGCCCTTTCTTTTGTCACCTGACTGGCAATTATTGGAATGCGTGAACCCTCAAGGCTATGCAAGGTAAAAAACCGCCCACCTTGAGATTCACCACTTGCGTGTTCAAAAACATCATACAAGTTTTTGCGCATAATCACCTCCTAATACTGTTGTCAAAAAACAAGGAACTATTATCTTACCACAAATAACCAATGCCGTCAACAATCGCTAAATTTTCACTAATTATTGTAATTTATACATAATTCTATATTCTTAATTCTTCAAGTATTTCTTATCTTTCAATTCCTCAGGCAAATATTCCTGCTTTTCTTCATAATCAAAATCCGGGCTATATTTATAATCTTTACCATACCCGATTTCTTTCATAAATTTGGTTGGCGCATTGCGCAAATGAATCGGCGCCGGCAAGGCGCCGGTTTTTTCAATATCATCCATAACTTTTTCATAAGCCACATAAAGCTCATTGGATTTCTGACATTTGGCCATATAAACCACCGCTTGCGCCAAAATCACACCACATTCCGGCAAACCGATAAAATGACAAGCATTGTAAGCGGCTACAGCTTGTTCTAAGGCTCGCGAATTGGCTAAGCCAATATCTTCTGAAGCAAACCGAATCAAACGTCGTGCAATGTAAAGCGGATCTTCTCCGGACCTAATCATTCTCGCCAACCAATACAAAGAAGCATTCTCATCAGAACCACGCATTGATTTGTGCAACGCGGAAATAATATTATAATGTTCTTCTCCGTTTTTGTCATACAAAATATTGGCGCGTTGCAAAGCTTGCTTGATATTTTCTTCCGTAATTTCATTATTCAAAGAAGCCGCATATTCCAAAATATTTAACGCGGTACGGGCATCACCAAGTGAAAGCTCGGCGATTAAATCAATTTCCGTTTGGGCAATTTTTAAACTTTTATGTTTTAATCCGCGTTCATCAACGATAGCTTTTTGCAAAATTTTAACTATATTTTCTTTTGCCAAACTTTTTAAAATAAAAACCCGACAACGCGAAAGCAATGCGCTTCTTATTTCAAAACTAGGATTTTCCGTCGTTGCACCGATCAAAATTATTTTGCCTTTTTCCACGGCTTTTAAAAGCGCGTCTTGTTGCGTTTTGTTCCAACGGTGAATTTCATCAATAAATAAAATTGTTTTGATATTCAATCGTGCATTTTGCTCTGCTTTGGCCAAATGTTCACGCAAATCCTTTAAGCCCGAATCAACGGCCGAAATTTCAATAAAATCAGACTTTGTCGCTTTGGCTATAATATTGGCCAAGGTAGTTTTTCCCGTTCCCGGTGGTCCCCAAAAAATCAGACTCGGCACTTCATCTTTTTCGATCGCCAATTTTAAAAGCGAAGTTGGCCCGACAACTTCTTCTTGTCCAAAAAAATCATCTAATTTTTGCGGTCGCAAACGATCGGCTAATGGTTGATAAGGCATACTTAGTTCTTAAAGTTTATCAAGTTCATAAAGTTTGTAAAGTAAATAAAAAAAATGAATGGCTTTCAAAAGTTATAAGTTAAAGACTTACTACTTATTACTTACCACTCACTTTTAATTTTATTCATTCACTCTTTCGCAATATTCACCGTCATCTGTATTGATCAAAATCACATCCCCCGGACGGATAAAAATCGGTGCGCGAACGGTCAAACCATTTTCGAGAACAATATCTTTCATCAAACGGCCTGAACTGGTGGTGTCGCCTTTGACTGCCGGCGGAGCTTCGGTAACTTTGTATTTTACTTTTACTGGAATTTCAATGGAAACAACAATTTCATTAAAAACAACGGACCGAACTTCCATACCTTCCAACAAATATTTGCCCGAATCTCCAACAATATCTTCACCAAGTTCAATTGTTTCGTAAGACTCATTATCCATAAAAGAATACTTGTGGCCATTCTTGTATAAAAATTGAATACGACGATTTTCTACTTCGACAACATCAACGGCCTCACCACTTTTGTAAGTTTGTTCAATATTTTTGCCAATAGTCAAACTGCGCATTTTTACTCTAACAAAAGCCGATCCCTTACCAGGACTAACAAACTTGGCTTCAGTGACGACGAAAAAATCTCCATTATGGCGAATAACTACGCCTTTTCGAACATAAGTTGTATCAAGCATATTTTCTAATTTTATTAATAAAACAAATCTTTCATTCCCAATGTTAGCACATTATTTATCTCCTCGCAACCCGATAATGCCATTACCAAACGATCAACACCCAAAGCAATACCCGCGCATTCGGGCAACCCAATTTGCAACGCCTCTAAAAAATCTTTATCCAAATCAACCAGATTGTGTTTGATTTTTTCATTGATTTTCTTTTCCTCCAAAAGTCTTTTTTGCTGTTCTTGCGCATCGGTCAATTCCGAATAGGCGTTAGCCAATTCCAAACCCTTAAAATACACTTCAAAACGCTCGGCATATCTTTTGTCTTTTTTGCTGATTCGCGAAAGTGCGGCCATTGTTGCCGGATAGTTATAAACGATGGTCGGCTTATCAAAACCCAAATTTGGCTCAATTTTTTCCAAAAATATTCGATAAAAAAGTTCTTCAAATCGCTCCCCTTTGGAAAATTTTATTTTTAAATCTTGACAAAGTTTTGCCATTTTTTCTTTGGTCAAATAATCGTCCAAATTAACTTTTACATATTTTTTAAAAAGCTGTTTTGTCGAAACTCTCTGCCATTTTTGATTAATGAAATTAAAAAATTCCTTGTCAGCAAATTTAAATTTTGATTTTTTTAACTTTTTGCTGACAAATTTAAAAAGGCCTTCCGTATCATCCATTATTTTGTTGAAATCGCAATATTTCCGGTACCACTCAATCATGGTAAATTCCGGATTATGCGTGCCACCAAAACTTTCATAATCGCGAAATGTTTTACCAAGAAAAAATATTTTATCAAAGCCGGCGGACAGCATTTTTTTCATAGTATATTCGGGCGAAGTATGCAAAAAAGCTTGAAACTCCCGACCATTCTCATCATGCACTTTGAGCATCATCGGTTCGATGTTTGGTTCTTGCCCTGCATATTTTACAATCAAAGGAGCTTCAATCTCCGTAAAATTTTGCTTATCAAAAAATTTTCTAATGGATTTTAAAATAAAAAATCTTTTTTCCAAATTTTTTTTATTTTCATTTATTTTTAAAACATGAGAGGACATATAGAGTTTATAAAGTTATCGAATACGAAACTACGAAAAGCTACGAAACAACGAAAAGCATTTAACAACATGCTAAGTTTTTTTTCGTAGTTTCGTAGCTTTTCGTAATTTCGTATCTATTCTACTAACTGATTTCTCAAAAACGGTTCTTCTTTTGTAAAATCAGGCACAAAATTCTCCGCAGAATCAAATTGCTGAGCAAAACCATTTTTTAAACCTAATTTTATTTGATAATCAAAAACCCGATCATACTCATCTTCGGTAATTTTGCGATTTATTTCCGGAAAATCATTGACGTGCAGTGGTAAATATTGACTCATCAAACTGACATTAATATTTTTATCAAGCTCCGCCAAAAAATCCAATACATCAAAACTGTTTTTCTCGCAATTCGGCAAAATTAAATGCCGAACCAACAGACCTTTGACGGCAATACCATTTTCAGCTACTTCAAAATTACCAACCTGATCATACATTTCTTGAATCGCGCTTTTGGCAATTTCAAAATAATTTTTTACGCCGGAATATTTTTCCGCTAACAAATTATCTGAATATTTAAAATCTGGTAAATAAATATCAACCAAACCTTTCAACTTTTGCAAATTTTCAATTTTTTCATAACCATTGGAATTCCAAGCAACCGGAATTTGTAAACCATTTTGTTTGGCGATTTTTAACGCTTCAACTATTTGCGCTTGCCAAATTGTCGGAGTTACCAAGTCAAGACAAACGCAATTTTTGTTTTGCAATTCCAGCATTTTTTTTGCCAAATCTTCAATCGAAATCATTTGACCAACAAAACCTTGCGAAATTTGCTTGTTTTGACAAAAAACACAGCGCATATTGCATCCGCAAAAAAATATTGTCCCAGCTCCCTGATTTTTATTCCCAACCAAAGGCGGTTCTTAACCAAGGTGTTTACCGCAGTATGCAACTTTTATTGTTTTTTGTGGCATACTCAAGTTTATAAAGTTTAATTCTGCTAATCTACAAATAATTAAGCTACGAATGCTGCTAATCTACAAATAATAAAGCTACGAATGCTACTAATACTACGAATAATTACTGTTCTTTTGTCTAATTGGTCAGTTGGTCTGTTGGTCTGTTGCTTCATTGCTCAATTATTTATTTAACCTCACCCGCCAACATTCCCGTACTCCAACAAACTTGCAAATTATATCCGCCGGTCGGACCATCCAAATCCAAAATTTCTCCGCACAAATATAAATTTTCAATAATTTTTGATTTCATGTTTTTTGGGTCAACCTCTTTTAAATCAACTCCGCCGGTAGTAATAATTGCTTCCGCCCAACCGCCCAAACCACTAACGGTCAACTCAAAACCTTTTAACAAATTTATCAATTCATTTCTTTCTTCACGAGTTATTAAATTAACCTTTTTGTCGAGTGAGATTTTTAAATTTTTCAAAAAAACCGGAATAGCCTTTTGGGGCAAAAGATCATCCAAAGCATTTCGAAACTGCTTGTTATTGAATTTTTGAAAATCAGCTTGCACTCGTTTGTCCAATTCAGCAAAATCAAGCGCCGGTTTGAAATCAATTTTTAATTTATAATTTTTGTTTCTTTCGACAAATCGACTTAAACTTAAAATAATCGGTCCGCTCATTCCCCGATCGGTAAAAAGCGCTTCACCAAATTTTTTTTGCACTAATTTTTCATTTTCAAAAAGGGAAATTTCCACATTGCGCAAACTCAACCCTTGCAAATCTCTAACAAATTTTTCTTTTATCAAAATCGGCACCAATGCCGGTCGCGGTTCGATAATTTTGTGCCCCATTTTTTTTAACCAAGTATAACCTATTCCGTTCGAACCGGTTAGCGGATAAGATTTTCCACCCACAGCAATAACAAAGTTTTTGGCTTCAATTTCTTCACCCGAAGTCAAAATAATTTTTTCAATCGTTTTGCTTTTGACAACAAAACTCTTCACTTCGGAACTGATTTTTATTTCCACTTTACTCCGCACCAAATAATCAATCAAAGCTTTTAAAACATCATACGACTGATCGCTTTTTGGAAAAACTCTTTGACCTTCTTCAACTTTTAACGGCAAGCGAAGCGCAACAAAAAAATCACAAGTTTTGTCAACATCAAAACAGTTTAATGCTTTGGTCAAAAAACGACCATTCTGACCAAACTTATTTATAAATTCACGCCAATTCTCAGTTTTGTTGGTAATATTACAACGGCCTTTGCCGGTAATAAGCAATTTGGCGCCCAAACCACGATTTTTTTCTAACAAAATCACCTTTTTGCCAAGTTCTCCTGCCCGTCCGGCAGCCATCATTCCAGCCGGCCCACCACCGAT
>JBAYHA010000022.1:0-16539 GCA_041666425.1 Patescibacteria group bacterium | reverse complement strand
GCTGTCGTCAAAGTCCACCAAGAAATCAGCGAAACAAACAGCAAAGGCGAAGAAAAAAAACGTATCCAGGTTTTTGAAGGAATTGTCATCGCCCGCAAGCATGGCAAGGGAATCAATGCCACAATCACGGTACGCAAAGTTTCCGAGGGTATCGGCGTAGAAAAAATCATCCCTCTCAATGCGCCAAGCATCAAAAAAATCGAATTTGTCAAAAAATTTCAAGTTCGCCAAGCCAAACCAAACTTCTTACGCAAAAACCACAAAAACATCAAGGAAATAAAATAATACCAAAAAATCCGCCACGACTGGCGGATTTTTTGTTTCTTTGTCTACAAAACTTTTTTCAAATGTTGTCCGGTCAAAGAATTTTTATTTTCAACCACTTTTTCCGGTAAGCCTTCGGCCACTAAAAATCCACCACGGCTCCCCCCTTCGGGACCAAGATCAATGAGCCAATCACAATTTTTGATCACATCAAGATTATGTTCAATAATCAAAACGGAATTTCCTTTGTCAACCAAACGATTCAAAATCACCAATAATTTTTTGATATCGTCAAAATGCAAACCTGTCGTTGGCTCATCAAGAATATACAATGTTTTGCCCGTGGCATAACGTGAAAGCTCAGACGCCAATTTAATTCTTTGAGCCTCCCCACCGGACAACGTCGTGGCCGGTTGACCAAGAGTCAAATAGCCAAGACCAACCTCATCCAAAATATTTAATTTTTCAAAAATTATCGAAGTATCCCCAAAAAAAGTTTTGGCTTCCGTCACCGTCATGTTTAAAATATCAGAGATATTCTTGCCCCGATAATGAATTTCCAAAGTCTTTTTGTCATACCGACGCCCCTTACATTCGGCACATTCAATATAAACATCCGGCAAAAATTGCATCTCAATTTTTATCAAACCATCTCCACCACACGATTCGCACCGTCCACCTTTGACATTAAAACTAAACTGCCCAGCGTTATAGCCCTTGATTTTTGATTCCGGTACTTCGGTAAATAAATCTCTAATATAAGTAAAAACTCCGGTATATGTCGCCGGATTGGAACGTGGAGTTCTACCAATCGGCGATTGATCAATGGTAATTACTTTGTCAATATTTTCCATGCCAAGAATCGCCTTGTGTTCACCGGGCAAATCTTTTGAACGATAAAAATGTCGAGATAATGATTTGGCCAAAATATCAGTTACCAAAGTGGATTTGCCAGAACCGGAAACTCCGGTAATGGCCACCAATTGGCCCAAAGGGATCTTTACATTAATATTTTTTAAATTAAACGCTTTGGCTCCTTTTATTTCCAAATATTTGCCATTACCTCTGTTTTTTTTGTTGATTTTTTCAATTTTTTCCTGTCCGGAAAGATATCTGCCGGTCAAAGAACCTGATTTTTTTATTTGCTCCAATGTCCCCTGCGCCACAACCTGTCCGCCATAAATACCCGCACCGGGGCCAATATCAATAATATAATCAGCGGATCTCATCATCTCCGCATCATGCTCCACAACAATCACCGAGTTTCCCTTATCACGCAAATTTTTCAAAGTATCAATCAACTTTGAATTATCCGCCGGATGCAACCCAATAGAAGGTTCATCAAGAACATAAATAACCTCAGAAAGCGCTGACCCCAACTGCGTGGCCAAACGAATTCTTTGCGCTTCACCACCGGACAATGTCGTCGCACTGCGATCCAAAGTCAAATAATCAAGCCCAACATTTTTTAAAAAACCGACTCGTCGTTCTATTTCTTTGATAATCGCTCCGGCAACCTTAAATTCATTGATCGATAAACCTTGTAAAATATGTCGAAAATATTTTTTGTTTAATTTTGATCCAGCCAATTTTACGCTTTTAATCAGTTCTTGAAAAATATATTGCAAATCCGCTACCGGCACTTCCGTATAATTGACAATGGAAAGCCCTCCAACGGTAACGGCCAAACTTTCTTTTTTTAATCTTTTGCCTTGGCAAGAATGACAAGTATGTTGTCGCATATACTTCTCAATCTCTTTGCGCACATAATCACTGTCCGTTTCTTTGTATTTTTTTTCCAAACTAGGCAAGACACCATCAAAAATCATTTTGCGCCCAGCGATTTCATATTCAATCTCTCCGGTTCCACGCAAAACAACATCTTTGGCTTTGGCGCTTAATTTTTCCACAGGCATATCAATGGAAAAATGATACCTCTTTGCCACAGCCGAAAGTAACTGCCAAATAGCCGGTTGATTGGCAAAAATTTTTGTCCATGGTTTGATTGCGCCTTGCGCCAGAGTTAATCGCGGATTATTGATCACCAACTCAGGATCAACCTCTTGTCGGACACCCAAACCGGAACAAGCGGGACAAGCACCAAAAGGAGAATTGAAAGAAAAACTGCGCAATTCAATTTCCGGCAAATCAATCTGACATTTTGGACAAGTATAATATTGACTAAAAACAGTATCCTCATCACGATCCGAACGCAAAACCACCACCAATCCGTTACCCAAATCAGAAGCCACTTTGATTGACTCCTTTAACTGCACTTTTGTTTCTTTGTCGCCATCAAGTAAAACTCTATCCACGACAATCTCTACCGTATGTTTTTTTTCTTTGTCAATATTTATTTTTTCCAATTCTTCAATCCCATACAAATTACCATCAAAACGAACCTGAAAATATTTGGCTTTGCGAATTTCATCCAAAACTTTTTTTTGACTACCCTTTTGTTCTCGCACCACCGGAGCCAGAATCGTTAGATTTATTTTTTTTCCCAAAACCCAAATTTTTTCTACAATCTCTTCGGTTGTTTGACGAATAACAACTTGACCGCATTTTGGACAATGAGGAATCCCAATCCGACTGAACATCAAACGAAGTAAATCATAAATTTCCGTAATCGTTCCCACTGTTGAACGAGGATTCTGAGCGCTATATCGTTGATCAATGGCAATCGCCGGAGACAAGCCGGTAATCTGGTCAACATCAGGCTTCTCTTTTACTTCAAGAAACTGTCGCGCATAGGAAGACAAGCTTTCCACATAACGTCTTTGTCCTTCGGCATAAATCGTATCAAAAGCCAAACTGGACTTTCCGGAACCGGACAAACCGGTAATTACCACCAATTTGTTGCGCGGAATATCCACGTCAATGTTTTTTAAATTATTAACCTTGGCGCCCTTGATCGAAATTTTGTTATCCATATTTTTTATAAAATAAACATAAATAATGAGTAATGCCAGTTGCGAGATATCATATCAAAAAAAGATTCAACTGTAAAGAGCTTCATTTTCTCCCTCGAAAACAAAAAATCGACGCCCGCACGACCTCGATTTTTTTATTTAAATACCTACGCTTTCATTACAGACATCGACTGTTTGACTGTTAAAAATTTTTTCCTAGCCAAAAGATCAACTAGCCGAGCATCTCTTTTGTATCCACGTTGTTTTTCTTTTGTTATCTCACTAATCTTTTTGTTAAAATGCTTTTTGGTAACCATGTTGTTTTCGACAACACCAAGACGATTCTCGACAGCATCAAGACGTTTCTCGACAGCATCAAGACGTTTCTCAACTGCACCAAGCCGTTTCTCAACAACATCAAGACGTTTCTCGACAGCATCAAGACGTTTCTCAACTGCATCAAGACGCTTCTCGACAGCATCAAGACGAAATTCAATTCTATCAAGACGCAACTCAATAGAATCCAATCTTTGGTCAATTTTTGTAAATCGTTGTTCCAAATGATTAAAAGCTTCATTCATTGCTTTTAACAATTCACTATTAGTTGGCTCACACATAAAATTGTCTTTTATTTTTCTTTTCAAAATCATTTTAACATGTCTAAAAAAAGAGACGAAATCGTGGGGGGAATTTTCAACTGACCAACCGACCAACTGATCAACTAATCAACTTAAATTTAGCAACAAAAAACACACGAACAAAAAAAACAAAATAACAAAAAAATCGCTGATTTGGCAACGATTTTTTTTATTTATCCACAGCTTATCTTTTGATAAACTACAGTCCAAACTTTTCAACATTTTTGTCAGCCAAATCCTGAATTTTTTTTATTTCCTCTTCATTCCCGGAATTAAATAAATGCTTGAACCTTCCCTGTAATTTTAAATATTCCTCCACTCGCGGACGAGGATTCGGACATCGCGCCACTCCAACCAATTGACCATCAACATATTCAACCACAGGAAAAACTCCGGTTTTTTGCGCCAGGCTAGCCACTTTGACCGTATCTTTTGATTCCGTATACCAACCCGGCACGCAGGTGACTAAAATTTGCAAAAATTTTGGACCGGAAAAAGTCAAAGCTTTGCGCACCTTGTTCTGAATATCCAAAACATTACCCACTGTGGCTGTAGCCACATATTGTAAATTATGCGCCAAAGCGATTTTGACCATGTCTTTTTTTAATAAATTATTGCCCGAAGATCTTTTGCCCGGTGGCGTGGTGGTGGTATTGCTATTAATCGGAGTAGAACCACTGGCCTGAACACCGGTATTCATATAAGCTTCATTATCAAAACAAACATAAAGAAAATTTTCTCCACGCTCCCAAGCACCGGAAAGCATTCCTAAACCAATATCAAAAGTCGCTCCATCTCCGCCCCAAGCAATCAAGTTTGGCGCCTTTTCTCCACGAAAATCATATGAAGCTAAAATTCCAGAAATCAATGGCGCGGAATTTTCAAAATTAGCGTGAATCCACGGGACCTTGAACGATGATGTTGGATATTTGCTGGTAGTCACTTCGCTACATCCGGTCGCACCGGCAACAAGTGTATTCGAGCCGGAGGCTTCGAGAACATGGCGCATAGCCAACAACTCACCACAACCGGCGCAAGCCGTGTGACCTGGATTCAGTAAATATTTAAATGGCATTTGGTATGGCATATTTTAATCATTCATTATAAATTCCACAAACATAAAATCATAAAAACTTTGTTCCTGTCCGTTTACTTATAAACATTATTGACCGCCTGACTCAACATACGGCCCACAAGCACGACAATCATTTGCTCCCCAATTTGCCTGACATGAGGCGCTTGCTCCTGATTCTGTACCTGTACAATCAGTATCTTTTCCACACAAACCCCAACCCTGCCGGTATAGAAGATCAGTGATAGTAAACTCACTTGATGAATTATACTCTGCATCAACTTGCGCAACAAAGAGATTAAAAGGCATACAATAATTCCAACCACAGTCATCTTCTACATCAACGCAATAATGATCCTTCGGACAAGTCTCAGATTGCACATTAAAATTCGACTGTTTACATTCACATCTATAAGACGGATTCGAGCCTGAAGACTTATACCAATTAGACAAAACACAATCACTTCCGTTTTGACTGTAATAACATTCTTCTTTCTTCGTACAAAAATCTCCAATATCTCTAGATTTTTCCCAAAATCCTGAATCATTACAGAAACCATCACCATATGCTTTTGGAGTATTACTGTTACAGATACAGTATCCCTGCGAAGTATTACATGTTGTACCACCACAACAATCAGCATCATTAATACAGACATTATAACTAGCCGGTTTTGTTGCATTTTCTCCAGCTCCATGATCCGCCCAATCCACCGGGTCAGCAGGGACACACACAGTACACGATGTACTGTTCTCCTCTGTACACTTTGCTTGGAACTTATCCTTATAAGCAATGTTAAGATGCGACGGAAAAACAACAGTCGGCGCCATCATCTTACAATCAGAATCGTCATCACAAACACAAATAGAGTTTTTACATGCTTTTGAATGACATTCCTGATCATCTGTACAAGCATGCCCAAGCGGAAACTCTTGTGCACACTGATTCTCATGTGCCCAAGAAGAATTACAATATGACCCCGCCGGACAATGTGAATCTTCATTGCATTCACATTTTTGTATTCCTCTTTCTGTCTCACAATCACCTGAGATACAATCTTCCTTACGAGTACAGCTCTCTCCAACCTTCATCTTTCCTTTGTTTTTTTCATTATTGGTTTTTTCCACACCACTACAATCCAAATCACCGTCCTCCAAAAAGTCCTGCGTATCAATGTCCATTCTCACTCCACCTTGGCCGGCGGCGGTATAAAATGGATCAATAAAAGTACATTTACCTTTAAATGGCGGATCTTCATATGCGCCAAAAGCAAAATTCCACGACTCCGGTCCCTTAAAATCGCCAACAACACAATTTCCACCTTTGCAGGGCAGGAACCACATCGTATCAGTATAAGAAGCATATTTTATCATCTGCTTAGTTCCACTGGCGTTCACAGCCTCGTATTCTGAAAGATTTTTGCCAGTATCAACCGGCATAACATAAAAAGTATCATCACTGGAAGGCGTCAACTGAGGCAACGTGCTCTTGCCAATAGCTTTTAGAAACGTACCTCCAAGACCTGTCGGACGATAAGCCTTGTCCATATTTACCACATTCGTATCATTTATTTCCACTTGCATCAAAAAGCTTTTTGTTTTGTTTGGACCTGGCCAATTTGGAGTTTTACTTGTCCAAAAAATATAGGCCGTAGCCGGATTATCATTTTCATCAGGCAAATCGATCGAGCCATCCGCAAAGGTACTCGTCGTGACCGACAAAGGATCAATCCCCCAAATTTTCATATAATCAATGTTCCGACCATCACCATGATTTTTTATCATTCCCCAAGCTTTTGCTTCTCCACACCCCATTGTCTTTTCATTTATTTCTCCTTGACAATAACCTTTTTTGTCAAGATCTTTGCACGGAAGACATATTTGCGCAAACCCTGTACATTTTTGTCCAAAACATTTTCCCTTGTGCACAGTCTCTTTGACATTTGATTCATAAATATATTCTTTGCCACAAATAAACTCCTTGGCAATAGTCTTACCATTGGCCTCATAAATATTATAAGCAGATAATCCTTTTTTTGGGTCAAGCGCCGCCAACTCATGACAAAAAGCAACATCTATAACTAATTGCTCTTTGATAATCTCCACTTCCAGAATTTCCAAATTCAACAAAGCAGGATTGACAAAATACATAACCAGATACGAACCAATCAACAAAACCAACCCGGTAACACTTCCCACCATCATGCTTTTTGCTTTGTCCACCAACCCGACATTAAACCCGGAAACCATATACATAATTCCCCCAATCATAATCATCAAAACAGCAATCACCGAACCCAGCGCGACCGCATATTTGTAGGCTGCTCCCATATACATGGCAATCCACGGAATTTGTAAACATGTAGCCTTGTTCCTAACTTCACACGCTTTGTCTCCCGGCTTGCAAATTTCTCTATTTTTGGTACATTCGCCCTCCACAACTCCAGTCAATTTGGCCGGCAAACTGGAAAAAGGCACCTTTATCTCCATTTCTCTCAACCCATTGGTAAAATCACTCCCCAATACCGAAGGAACAACAACAAAATATGCCAAATTACAAACTTGCATTAGCACAATCGCCAAACTGACGAGGATAAAAAGTTTGTGAAATCTCATAAATATTACAAAAATATTGAATCGTGAGTATTTTTGTTGGTGGCTTTAATTATTTTTTCAATCATTTTGACCGTAATATCCCGGCCACCCAATCCGCCAACAAAAGAATTTATTTTTTTGTTTTCACCAAAAAGCGCATTCCTGACCTCTCCAGCCAAAATCCCTCCGCTTCCAAGCGAAACACATTTTTCAAATACAGAAATATCTTTGGCAAACTTTAATTTTTGTCTAATTTCTTGTACCGGAAAAGGTCGATAACTTTTTATACGCAACAAACCAACTCCGCGAGTATTGTCAATCACCTCTTTGATCGTTCCGCAAATCGAACCGCGAGATAGCAAAACTTTTTTGGCCCGCGGATCACCGTAATATTCAACAAGCTCACTCGAACCTCGACCAAATATTTTTTTAAAATTTTTCATTTCAGATAATAAAACTTTTTGCGAAGAAAGCAAATCTTGATGCAAATCCTCTCTAATCGACTGGTAATGCTCCGGCGTCGCCAACGCCCCCAAACTCACCGGATTTCTAATTTCCAAAAATTCTCCGGCTTTGGGCGAATAACTCGGTAAATATTGATCAACAATTTTTTGTTCGGGAATATCCACAGGCTCCGTAGTATGAGTAAGAACAAAACCATCCATATTTACCATAACGGGAATATTTAATTGCTCCGCCACCTTGAAAGCAATGGCGTGCAAATCAACAGCTTCTTGGTTATTCTCAGCATAAAGCATAATCCAACCACTATCTCGAACGGTCATACTGTCCTGCTCATCATTCCAAATATTAATCGGCGCAGAAATCGCTCTATTGGCACAAGTCATTACCACAGGCAAACGCATTCCGGCAATGGTAAAAACAACTTCCGCCATATAAAGAAGTCCTTGGGAACTGGTTGCCGTATAAGCGCGCACACCGGACGCACTCGCGCCAAGAACAATCGAGGCTGCGGAAAATTCGCTTTCCGCTCGCACAAACTCATAATCACCAAAACCTTCAGCCTTTAGTTTGGCCAATTCTTCGACAATGTGTGTTTGCGGAGTAATCGGATAAGCGGATACAACCGCCGGTCGACATAATTTGACCATCTCCGCCACCGCAATAGAACCTTCTAATATTTTGCGCATAATTTATTTTTGAGTAGTAACAACCCTGTCGTATGACGGGGTAAGTAATAAGTAGCGAAAGCCCTGTCGTATGACGGGGTAAGTAATTCTTAATTCTTTTGCATGGAAATACATTTTACCGGACATTCTTCCGCACAAAGCCCACAACCCTTGCAATAATCCAAGTCATTTTCGTAAAAAATTTTTCCTTGCAAAGCTTTGTCGCCAACCGGAAAAACACACCCTTCGGGACAAACACGCATACACATACCGCAAGCGATACAACGATTGTGATCAACTACTGGTCTTGAAGTTCGCCAACTGCCAGTTTTATTTTCTTTTGTCGTACCAGGAGCAACGGCTAATTTTATTTTCATATTTTATTTTTTGCAAAATTATAAGCTTCTTCCATCGCTCTTAAATTCAAATCAACAACTTCTCTTTTTATTTTTTCTGTTATCGCTTTTTGCATTGACTCCAAGCTCAACAAACCGGAAGCTGAACCAAAAGCACCCAACAGAATCGTATTAACAAACGGTTTGCCGATAATACGCAAAGCCATTTCCGTCGCGGGAATATTAATAACCTTTAAATTTTTAAAAATAGCAGAATCATTATTCTCCATATTAACTATAACCATTTTTGTTTTGGACAAGCCTTTTTCGATTGAACTATCTACCCCTAATAAGGTTTTGTCCTGAATAATCAAAAAATCCGGTTCATAAATTTGTTCACGCAAGCGAATTGGTTGATCAAAGATTCTAGCAAAAGCCAAAACCGGCGCGCCCCGCCTTTCTACTCCAAAACTGGGAAAAGATTGTGTTTCATAACCCATATAAAAACCGGCCAAAGCCACCAGCTCGGCCAAAGTGACTGTTCCCTGACCGCCTCTTCCGTGAAATCTAATTTGGATTAACTTTTTTGTCATAAACATTAACCAATTTTTTTATTAACTGCTCCCAATAAATTAAAGGCACATGACCTTGCAAACGATAACCGTTGACAAAAAAAGTCGGCGTTCCAGAAATCTCCAAATCTCTGGCCACAAAATAATCTTTTTTTATTTCCGCTTCAGTAAGCACATTATTCAAACAAACATCAAGCTTTTTTTTGTTTAAACCCAAATTTAACAACAAATCCCAAATCGTAATTTGGTCGTTCAAGGTGCCTTGTTTGTCCCAAAAAGCTTCATAAGCTAACAAAAACTGATCCTGCCGACCAGCGCAAACTCCGGCCATTGCCAACTCATACGAAGATTGACTCAAAATCGGCAAATTCCGCCAATAAATTTTTAAAATATCTTGATTTCTCGCCAACAATTCTCGTAATATCCATGCCGTTTCTTTTGATTTGGAACAATTAAAATCACCAAAAACAACAATCTCCACTTTGGGATTTGGCGCACCCCAAGAAGCTGAGGTCGCACTAACAACCTCCTTCATGTCATATGGCGGTTCGACCGTCAAATCCGCTTCGGCCACATAAGTTCCATTTTTTACCTCTCTGTAAATTTTGAAAGTTTGAAAAAGAAACAAAGGCAAAAAAGCAAAAATCATTATCAAAAAAACAAATAAAATAAACGCCCACCAACGGGTATACCATTTTTTCTTTTGTTCCTGACCTTCAAAAGAATTTTCTTTCATAACAATATTCAGTATAGCACAAAATCATTAACCGACAAAAACTACCGTTCGAATTTTGGGGATAAATAAAGACTATTTTTATTTAAAATTATTTGTTTTTACAAAAAGCGCTATTGACATCGGCAAACTCCTCTGCTATACTTCTTGATGATCGATTCACTCATTATTTTTACCAATTATTTTTTATGATTAAGGCAATAACCATTTTGCAAATAATTTTTGCAATCATTCTGACGACCTTGATCCTCATCCAGAACAAAGAAGGCGGACTTTCCGGTGTTTTTGGTGGAGCCCAAAGTGGCAATGTCTATCGCACCAAAAGAGGGATGGAAAAGACCATTGCCATTCTTACGATAATCTTTGCCATAATTTTTCTTGGCATCTCTTTTGTCAACATTTGGTTGCAAGCTTAATGCTCGAACCAACACAATTTTGCTGACAAAAAACTTCAACTTGTGTCAATAATATCAAAAATCAAAAAAAATTTTTCTGATTGGTTTCATCGACTGCAAAAAAAAAGCCGACCCGGGCAAAAATACAATTTTGCAAAACATGATGAAATTTTGGTTCAAAAACTCAATGCAAAAAAACGATTACCATCGCGCGAGCAGTTGGCTTATTCATACAAATACCTATCCCCTCGCGAGCGAATAATTATCAGAATACTTTTTGGATTCATAATTATTTGTTTAATCGGGCTTGGTCTGAATATTTATTGGACCAACTCTTCTTTGCTACCAAAAAAAGGCGGAATCTATTCCGAAGGTTTGATCGGTTCACCACGTTATATCAATCCGCTTTTTGCCGTCGGCAATGATGTTGATCTTGACCTTACCACCCTTATTTATTCCGGACTTTTTAAATTCACCAAAGATGGCATTGTACCGGACTTGGCCGAATCTTTTGAAGTTAACCCCGAACAAAAAATCTACACCATAAAATTACGCCCGAATGTTTTTTTTCATGACAATGAAAGTTTAAACGCCGATGATGTAATATTCACCTTTGGTCGAATCCAAAATCAAAGAAGCAAATCTCCCCTTTATTTTACTTTCCAAAGTATCACGATTGAAAAGATTGATGATTTGACTATCAAATTCACCTTGCCTGAACCATTTGCCCCCTTTTTGGAAAGTTTAACGATTGGAATCTTGCCAGAACATGTTTGGAAAAATATTGAGCCTGACAACATGCTTCTAGCCGAATACAATTTAAAACCAATCGGCTCCGGACCGTTTTCTTTTTTATCCCTGACAAAAAGCTCAACCGGAAAAGTAAAAAATATCAAACTCAAGGGATTTACCAAATTTTATATCCAAGAACCGTTTATCGACGAAATCGATGTAAAATTTTATGAATCTTTTGACTCCGCAGTCGAAGCTTTGAACAACAAAAAAATCGATGGTTTAAGTTACTTGCCAAAAGAACTCCGAGCAAGAATCATTAATAATCGCAACATCAATTTCAACCTTTTGCACTTGCCCCAATATACAGCGATTTTTTTTAATTACGAAAAAAATCCGATTTTAAAAGACTTAAAAATTCGTCAAAATCTATCCAAAGGAATCGATAAACAAAAAATAATCAATGAAGTCCTCAACGCCGAAGCGGAAATAATCGACGGACCTATTTTGCCCGGCTTTCTCGGCTATACGTCGGAAACAAAAAAATACTCCTATGATGTTTTATCCGCCAGACAAGAATTAGAAAATGCCGGATGGAAACTATCTGAATACTCAGCTACGAATACAAACAGCGAAACAACCCAAATTGAAAATTCAGAGGTTTATCCTTACTTGGTGCGCAAAAACAACAACCAATACATGGAATTCACTTTGACCACTGTTAATCAACCAGAGATAACCAAAGTAGCCAAAGAAGTACAAAAATCTTGGCGAGAACTTGGCATCAAAGTCAATTTGCGTTTAGTTAATTCCGAAGAAATGAACACCGTTATTTCCACGCGCGATTATGAAGCCTTGCTTTATGGTCAAATACTCGGCTTTGACCCAGATCCATATCCTTTTTGGCACAGCAGTCAAAAAACAATTTATGGTTTGAATTTGTCTTCATTCAGCAGTCCGGAAAGTGACAAACTTTTAGAAGATGCCCGAAAAACGGTCAACGAAACCGAACGTGGCAAAAAATATGAGAGTTTCCAAAAAATAATTGCCGATAACCTCCCCGCTATTTTCCTTTACAATCCGACCTATACTTATCCGCAAAATAAAATTTTAAAAGGCTTCAATAACACCAAAATTATCGCTCCGGCCAATCGTTTGCTTGATTCTGCTTCTTGGTATATCAAAACAAAACGCGTTTGGAACAAATAAATGAGTTCATAAAGTTATTATTAATACGAAACTACGAAAAGCTACGAAACTACGAACAACAACGGGCTTCATACATTCTATTTTCGTAGTTTCGTAGCTTTTCGCAGTTTCGTCGTGTCATAAAGCTACAAAAAACAATCTTCTCCTATATTTTTTCTGCAAAAAAACTTCTTGGTAAAATTTTTGCCAAAACTTCTTTGACATTTTATTTTATTTGCATTTAATCCTTAATTCTTAATTCTTAATTCTTAATTAAAAAAATATGTTACAAAAAACAAAACACTTCAACTCGCGCCAATCCCGCTCGCAAGGCGGACCACGCACCCTCGGAAGATCACCCTCACCGGTTGTCGCCGACAAAATAAGATCTTTGCAAACAACTCGAATAAATCCAACTCCACCAAGAATTCCCGATTTTACCAAAACCGGTGGATTCTTCTTTCGCTCACCGGACAACCAAAAAACTCCTTTACGCATCTTGGCTCTCGGCGGGCTCGAAGAAGTCGGCCGAAATATGTCAGTTTTCGAATATGGAGAAGATATCATTATTGTTGATATGGGGTTACAATTTCCGGAAGAAAATATGCCCGGTATTGATTACATCATTCCTGACATAACCTATCTAAAAAATAAATTAAAAAAAATCCGTGGAGTTATCATCACGCACGGACATTACGACCATATTGGTGCTATTTCTCACTTGATGCCCGATCTTGGCAATCCCCCACTATACACCGCCAAATTAACCGCCGGCTTGATCAAAAAAAGACACGAGGAATACCACAAACCGGCTCTCGATATTCGTGTTGTTGATCCTGATACGGACAAAATTCAACTTGGTCAATTTGAAGTTGAATTCTTCCGCGTTAATCACAACATTCCGGACAGTTTTGGTGTGGTTATTCATACGCCAATCGGAACGATTGTGCATACCGGCGACTTTAAAGTAGACTTAAGCCCAATTAACGACAAACCGATTGATCTCAATCGAATCGCCTTATTTGGCGCAAAAGGGATTCTCGCGCTTATGGCCGACAGTACTGACGCCGAACATCGCGGACACCAAATTTCCGAAGGAGAAATAACCACATCACTCGAAACAATCTTTCAAGAAGCCAAGGGCCGAATTATTGTCGGCACTTTCGCTTCGCTCATTAATCGTATTCAACAACTGCTTACTCTAGCGGAAAAATATAATCGCCGAGTTTATCTTGATGGAAGAAGCATGAATTCAAATATCGAAATCGCTTATGATCTTGGTTATTTAAAATTCAATCGTCATAATCTAGTTGATGAAAATGCGGCCAAAAAAACGCCGGATCACCAACTGATTATTATCGGTACTGGCGCCCAAGGAGAAAAAAATGCTGTTTTGAACAGAATCGCCAATCATGACCACAAATTCTTGCATGTCAAACAAGATGACTCCATTCTTTTTTCTTCATCTGTTATTCCAGGAAATGAAAGAACCATTCAAAGCCTAAAAGATAGCTTTTACAAACAAGGCGCCAAGGTCTATCACTATCAACTGATGGACGTTCACGCCGGTGGTCATGCCAAACAAGAAGATCTAAAATTGATTATCCGATTGTTCAATCCAAAATATTTCATTCCCATTGAAGCCAATCACTACATGTTGCGCATTCACGGCCAAATCGCCGAAAGCGTTGGCATGAAAAAAGAGGATATTTTTATTGCAGCCAACGGTCAAGTTATGGAATTTGTCCAAAATCCGCAAACAAAAATAACCGCCGGTCGATTGACTGATGAAAAGGTTCCAACAGAATATGTCATGGTTGACGGTCTCGGCGTCGGCGATGTTTCCAGCATCGTTCTACGCGATCGCCAAATGATGAGCGAAGACGGAATGTTTGTCGTTATCGCCATGGTAAAAAAATCCAATGGCGAACTTGTCGGCAGTCCGGATATTATTTCTCGCGGCTTTGTGCACATGAAAGAAAACAAAAAATTGATTGAAGATGCCAGAATTTTCAGCAAAAAAATAATCGCCGGCAAACCCGGAGCGACCTTTGATCCAATGTTTTTAAAAAACAAACTGCGCGATGAAATCGGCGAATTCCTTTACAAAAAAACCAAACGCCGACCGATGATTTTACCGGTCGTTATCGAGGTTTAATTTTCAATGTAAGTAGTAAGTAGTAAGTTTAAAACAAAAAACCGCTGGTTTTCACCAACGGTTTTTTGTTTTAGAAAAAAAATCGCCAATATATAAAAAATAATCCCCGCAAAAATTTCAATTGATTTTTTTCCCCATTTTGATATAATTCAAATATCATAAATAAAATTCATATGAAACGACTATTCAGCGGCATGCAACCAACCGGCATTATTCATCTTGGCAACTATTTTGGTGCCTTGCATAATTGGCTGGAATTACAAAAAAAATACGATTCTTTCTTTTCCATCGTTGATTTGCATGCGCTCACAATTTACCAAGAACCGGCAAAACTAAATCGCCAAATTTTTGATTTAACAAAAATTTATTTGGCCAGCGGTCTTGATCCAGAAAAATGTGTTATTTTCCGTCAATCCGAGGTTCCAGAACATTTGGAACTGGCCTGGATTTTAACTTGCATGATGCCAATGGGTGAACTGAACCGGATGACGCAATTCAAAGACAAATCCGCTCAACACGAAGACAACATCAACGCCGGATTATTCACCTATCCATGTCTAATGGCTGCGGATATTTTACTCTACGACACGCAAATTGTTCCTGTTGGCGAAGACCAAGTTCAACACGTGGAACTGACCAGAATGATTGCCAAAAAATTTAATAATCTTTATGGCGACAATTTTGTTGTGCCGGAAGTTTCTCTGAACAAAATTTCTGCTCGGCTAAAAGGTCTTGATGATGCCACTCGAAAAATGAGCAAATCCGCTAGCTCCGAATATAATTATATCGCCTTGACCGATTCTCCTGATTTAATCAGAAAAAAAATAAAAAAAGCGGTTACCGATTCCGGCACAGAAGTTGTTTCTGTCCCCGACAAACCGGCCATGACCAATTTACTTGCCATTTATTCTCTTGTTACCGGTGAATTGGTCAGAGATATCGAAAAAAAATTCAACGGCCAAGGTTATGGCGCTTTCAAAAATGATTTAGCCGAAAAAGTTGTTGAATTTTTAGAGCCAATCCAAAAAAAATATAATGCCATTTCCGATGCTGAAGTAAAAGAAATTCTGGCCAAAGGAAAAGAAAAAGCCCGCGCCGTGGCGAACAAAAAATTGATTCAGATAAAAAAGGTTATTGGGTTATAAAAACAATATCAACTGATCCACCGACCAACCGACCAACTAAATAACAGAATAATTATAAAATACTTTTGTTGAAATAAAATAAAAAACAAAAATGCCGCCGTCTACGCGGCGTTTTTTTTTGCAAAAAAAAACCGAAGTTCGGATTTGATCCGCCTTCGGCATAAATTACTGTTAACTCACAATATCCGTTTAAAATTCAGCAGTTTTTACCTTTTCTCTTTCCTCTTGATACTGCTGAAAAC
Organism: Patescibacteria group bacterium; assembly: GCA_041666425.1. GTDB lineage: Bacteria > Patescibacteriota > Patescibacteriia > UBA11705 > JABHMO01 > JBAYHA01. The sequence goes on along the minus strand of JBAYHA010000022.1, from coordinate 428 downwards.
TCATAGCATCCGTAATCATAAAAATCTTTAATCGGAATTCTTCAATAGTCTGCCAACCATGATCTTTTTTGAGCAGACAATTTATCGAGCCTATATTTTCACGCGTCCGAACAACAAGCAACTGTTCTCTTTTATCCCCTTGTTTATCCCTTTGCGTGACAAAAAAAGAACAAGCCACCTTAAAAGATTCCACCGTATCCACTCGAAAATTCTTTCCCTGTAAAAATACTTCCTTCCCATCAAAGGAACACCAAAAACAACAATTAAACACCTTGTTCTCGCCAGATAGAAGTTCCAGCCATGATTCATAATCACCAACCACCCCCTGAATTTGTATGGAATTGGGAAATTTTTCAACAAGCCTTCTGATAAGAATTGCGACATGACTTCCTTCGGGAAAGAATTCAAACGGCTTTTTTTCTTCACTC
>JBAYHA010000021.1:0-16663 GCA_041666425.1 Patescibacteria group bacterium | reverse complement strand
GATATTGAGTTGCCGGCCAATCTTCCTGATTCTGTTTTATACAAACAGTGCGGTAATTCAGTTTCCGTTCCGGTAATTTATCGAATTGCCCTTAACATCAAAAAAGCACTAGAGGCTTAAAATTATGTTTATAGAAAATCAAACTTCAAAAAGTCGTTCTTACTATTCGTCAATGCTGGCTACTATTGGTTCCTTGTCTCGACTTTTTTCTGAAAGTAATGAGCCTTATATTGCTTATAGAGTGGCCGAAAATTTATTTTGTAAAGCTTTTGACGCAAAAAATTTATCAAGAACAGACTGCTCGGCCGATGCTTCAAAAATGAATTTGGGAATCGGTGTAAAAACATTTTTAGAAAAAAATGGTTCGACCATGCAAAAAGTGGCCGAATTTAATCGTGAACATAAGTTGTTCAAGGATTTTGATCCTGAAAAGAAAATTTTAAAAATTTCTGAATTGAGAAATAAAAGAATTGAAACCACCAAGAGAATCTTTGGTTTAAATAATTTAATTTACCATTGTGTTACCAGAAAAACAAAGAATATTTTGGTTTATGAAACGGGAATGGATCTGGTGAATATTGATAATATTTCAAAAATTAAAATAGCGCAGGGGAATTCAATTAATTTTTTTGATGGGATCAATGAATATTCTTTTAATTTGGCCAAAAGCACTTTATATAAAAGATTTGTTACCCCAAAAGTTGCTTTGGATATTTCTGTGAATATATTGGAGGATCCTTTTGCTGAATTGCAAAAAATGTTTACGGTAATGGCCAAAAAATTAGAATTCGCTTTAATAAAAAAAACTCAACATATATTCTTGCCTTTATATTCTGTTCGCGGTGGCAAAAAGAATGTTCCGGAAAAAAGTGGATTAAATCAATGGAATGCGGGTGGTAGATCAAGAGATAAAAGTGAGGTGTATATCCCGATCCCTTCTTGGGTGAATAAAAAGTTTGCTAACTTTTTTCCAGGAAGAGATATTCATTTTGAATTGTTGTTACCAAATGGAAAAAAAATGGAAGCCAAATTATGTCAGGACGGCTCAAAAGCTTTAATGAGTAAACATAATGCGGACCTAGGTCGGTGGTTATTGCGAGATGTCTTTGCAATAAAAGAAGGTGAATTACTTACTTATGAAAAGCTGGAAGAACTTGGCGTTGATAGCGTCGTTATTTATCGACTTGGTGAGAATAAATATAGTATTGATTTTACCAGAAGCGGAACCTTTGAAAGTTTTGAAGAAGAGTCGGCCAATGATTAAATTTTTTATAGAAAAAAATAAAAATACGCATTTTGCGTATTTTTTGTGCTATAATGTTTTTATAAAAATAAAAAGCTATTAGAAAAAAACTGCAAGTGTTAAGGTGGCGATTTTTTAATTTAGAATATTAGTAAAAAAGTAAAAATTGTCTTTCTTTCCAAAAATTGCTAATATAAAAACAGTAATTAATAATGACAAAATATGCAAAAAGAAATCCTGATAAAAATCAACGGCAAGAGTATTTTTGCTGAACCCGGCAAAACTATTTTAGCTGTGGCCAAAGAAAACAAGATAGATATTCCGTCATTATGTTTTCATCCGGATGTAAAAGTAAAGCATCATTGCGGATTGTGTCTGGTTAGAGTCGTTAATGAGCCAAAATTGCAAAATGCTTGCAAAACATTGGTGGTTGCTGGCATGGAAGTGATAACAGATTCCGTTGACATCAATGATTTGCGAACAAAAAATTTAAACAAAATAATCAAAAAGCATGTTTTTGAATGTGATGATTGTGTTTGGTTTCAGCATTGTCGATTATTGGAATTGGTAAAAAGATTCAACATACAACCGCCGGTAACCCAAAATGCAACAGAAAAGGTTTTGCAAGTTGGTGAGATGGTTTTTGATCAGACCAAGTGTATCGGTTGCGAAAACTGTTTGAATATTTGTCCGACTGAATTTTTGAGTATGAACAAAAACAAAAAAGTTGAAGTTTCGTCAGAAAAGACAAAAGATTGTATTAATTGCGGACAATGTATTGTCCATTGTCCGGTTGGGGCGATGGAGGGCGTTGGCGAATTTGAAGAATTGCAAAAACTGATATTGGACAAGGGAAAAATCACCTTTGTCCAATTTGCGCCGGCAATTCGGAGCAGTATCGGGGAGGAATTTGGTTTGGCGAATGGAACAATCGCCACGGATCAGTTGGTTGCCGGATTAAAAAAAATCGGTTTTAATTTTGTTTTTGATACTGCGGTTGGAGCGGATTTTACCACAATGGAAGAATCGGATGAGTTGATTGAACGATTAGAAACCGGTAAAAATTTACCGGCCATGTCGTCTTGTTGTCCGGCTTGGGTTAAGTTTGTTGAATTCAATTATCCTGACTTTATTCCCAATTTGTGTACTTCGCGGTCGCCACAGGTGATGCTTGGGGGAATTATAAAAAATTATTGGTGCCAAAAAAACAAGATCGATCCAAAAGATGTTTTTGTCGTTTCTATTATGCCGTGTATTGCCAAGAAATATGAGATTAAAAGAGAAGAATTAAAAATAAATGGTATAAAACCGGTTGATTTGGTTTTGACTACGCGTGAGTTGGTCAGACTTTTCAAAAAGAATAATATTGATATAAGTAAAATAGCGGGGCAACCGATAGACAATCCTTTTGGCAAGCCATCCGGAGCCGGAGTTATTTATGGTGCCAGTGGTGGAGTTTTTGAATCAGCGTTGAGAACCGCTTATTACAAAATGTCCAAAACAAATTTACCGTTAAATGATGTTTTATCAATTCGCGGTGGCAAGGGAACAAAAATAAAAAAGATAAATTTTGGGGGTCGAATAGTCAAAGTCTGTGTTGTTAACGGTATCAAAAATGCCAAAAAAGTTTTGTCAGCGTTGCAAAAAAAACCGCATCTTTATGATGCTGTCGAAGTAATGGCTTGCCCTGGTGGTTGCGTGGGCGGAGGCGGACAGTCTTTACCAACCAACAAAAAAGTCAGCGCGGAACGTGCGGAAGCGCTTTATCAGATTGATGACAACAGTGTGTTAAAATGCGCTCATGAAAATCCGTGCGTTTTGGATGTTTACAAAAATTATTTTTGTAATCAAAAGGTGAAAAAAGAGGTATTACACACGGTTTTTGTGTCAAAGAGAAAAACAAAAATTATTCAGTTAAAGAATTCCAGAGAAACTTTGTTGACAAAAGAACCTGACTCGATTATAAAAAAAACTATATTATGAAGATGGTAAAATTAATATTTTTATTTTTTTTCTGTTTCATTCTAACCGGCTGTGATCAGTCGGCAAACAATGAAGTTGATTATGAGGACGATGTAAAGCCGTTGATTGAAACAACCAAAGAGGGCAAGGTTCAGGGTAGTTGTAATGTTATTGAAACCAAAAGTACTTGCGTGGATTTTGTTGGTGAAGTTTTTTCCGAAGATCGGATGAAGTTGTCTTGCGCCGAGGGAAAATTTTCGTGGGATGCTTGCCCTTACTCGGATCTTGGCGGTTGCCAAGCAATGCCAAATACCATAACCGAAAGTATAATTTGGTCATATGATTACGGCGGGGAACCGATTTCCGTCGAGGAGGCCGGTTATGCGGCGCAAGCTTGCAACAACACTGGTGTTGGCAAGTGGGTTGTTCCTGCTGACTTGTTAAAAAAATAGATTAAAAAAGAAAACAGTCTGGAAAGGCTGTTTTTTTATTAAGTTTAGCATAAAAAGTTTGGCCATATATTTTAATCGGCATTGGACTTGGCGCCTGGATTCACGGTTATGTCCCGGCCGATTTTCTCGCTCAATACGCCGGAGCGGATAAATGGTATGCCGTGCCGTTGGCTGTTTTGATTGGAATTCCACTTTATTCCAACGCCGCTGGAGTGATTCCGTTAATTGGCGTATTGACCCAAAAAGGTGTTGCCATTGGCACGAGCTTAGCTTTTATGATGGCCGTCACGGCTTTGTCTTTGCCGGAATTTATGATTTTAAAAAAGATCATGAAAACAAAATTGATTTTAATTTTTGCCACCGTGGTCGGCTTGGGAATAATTTTTATCGGATATTTATTTAATTATATTTTAGCGTAAAACTTATGAACAAAAAAATTTTTGTCATGATTTTGGGGCTATTATTTTTGAGTGGTTGTTTGACAAAAGGAGAAGTAAAAAATGTTTTACCAGCTGAAGTTTCAACAAAAGAAAGTTCTAATGAGTGCTGTCAAAAAGCATGTGATAATTATGTGGACAGATGTTTGAATTTGGTTCCAAACGCCGATCATGTTATGTTTGAAGAAGGCCAAAAATCTTGTCTGACGGAATGTGCTGATTGGGCAAATGAAAAAGTTGAATGTATTTCAGTCAAAAATGATTGTCCTTCTATGACAACTGAATGCGAATTGTAGTTTCATAAAAAATATTACATCAAAACGGAAAAATATATTGAAGATAATAAATTATAAAAAAAAACACCATTTTAGAAATGGTGTTATGCCAACTTATTTTTTGTTGGCATTGTAGTCATTTTGTCGACTCAAGACAACAGGAAGATCAATCTTGGCCGGCGTTTTGCTGTCGAAATATTTTTGACAGCTGAAGCAGCGAGGTTTTTGTTGTTCTCTGAAGATTGGAGCTACGCGTGCGTATATCACCTTGGTCGGAATATTTTTTGTCGGACTGTAATAAATTTCGTTTGAAGCAACAAGCGTCCATTCAAGACGAACAATGTAGCGGAAAGATCTTTCCGCTATTTTTGTTAATACTGGGATTGGTAGTTTGACCAAATCCAAGAGACAAACTTCCCCGTAAATACAATCAATAACTGCTGTGAATCGATTTTTTCCGTCGCTATAACAAAGGGAATTTTCTGTTTCAGTATGAATTGTAGAAATAGGTTCTATTCCTGTGGGCAGTTTCAGTTCTGTTGCGTAGTATGTAGCAGAAGCGTCTTGTTGAACGACCAAGTAGAGATGCTGATCAATAATTCGAAGAAAAACATCGCCATTTGGTGGAATGAGTATTTCTGCTTTGTTTGGTTCACATTCCGTTTTGCAAACTTCTTGTGCTAGAACATTTGAAATGAAAGTAAAACTGATTAACAAACCCATAAGAATTTTTCTCATTATGGCCTCCACAAAGTTAAAGAACATAGAACTATAAATAATAGCAGATATTGTCATTTCTGTCAAACAATTTCTGTCAAACAATTTCTGTCAAATAAGACGGAGGCAATGGTTGACAATTGCAAAAAATTAGGCTATTCTCTTGTTGCTAGCGAACCTTAATTTGAGGTTTGTTTTTGAAAAATAAGGTTGTCATTTCGACCGAATGAAATGAGTGGAGAAATCTTTTTTAAACAGTAATGCAATATAGGAATTTTATTATGTTGAAAAGATTCCTCGATTACACTCGGAATGACAAAATGGGCTTGGCCGAAATGACAAAATATATTTTTTAATTATTGTTTTGACTTATTACACTTATTATACTTATCATTACTTATTAAACTTATTCTCACTTATTTATAAAACCATATGGCTGAAAATGTAATCTTACGTTTTGATAATGTAACATTTGAATATGTCGAAAGAAAACCTGTTCTCGAAGAGGTTAGTTTTAGCGTTCGCCGTGGAGCCAAAATTACCTTGATGGGCCAAAACGGTGGTGGCAAAAGTACGATTTTTAAACTGATCACCAAAGAATTAAAACCAAATGAAGGAACTGTTTCGATTTCCGAAAATGCTTCGATTGCTACCGCGCATCAAGTTGTCGCCCGTGAAGATTTAAATTTAACGGTCGAAGAATATTTTGCCAAAGCTTTTGAGGTTTTGCCGACAAATGTAAAAGGTCAAATCAGCAAAGCCATGAATGCAGTTGACCTTCAAGTTCCGATCGACCGAAAAGTGGGTGATTTGTCCGGTGGTCAGCAAGCTAGAGTTTTGTTGGCCTTTGCATTGATTCAAAGTCCGGATATTTTGCTATTTGATGAACCGACCAATAATTTGGACAAAGCCGGAATCGATCATTTGCTGGAATTTCTTATTATGTATGACAAAACGGTTTTGGTTATTTCTCATGATGCGGATTTTTTAAATTGTTTTACCGAGGGTGTTATTTATCTGGATGTTTTTACAAAAAAGACAGAAACTTATGTCGGCGATTATTATACGGTGGTCGAGGATATTGAAAGAAGAATTGAACGAGAAATAAAAAAGAACGCCCAACTGGAAAAAGAAATTCGCGACAACAAAGAAAAGGTCAATTTTTTTGCGCACAAAGGTGGCAAAATGCGCAAGCTAGCCAGCAAATTAAAAGAAGAAATTGAAGAGTTGGAAGAAAACAAAGTTGAAGTTCGCCAAGAAGACAAAACAATCAGAGACTTTACTATTCCGGCGCAAGGTATTGTCGGAAATATTGTAACCATAAATTCTGTTAAGGTTATAAAAAATCATGAAGCGTTGAACAAACCGGTTAGCATTCTTTTGCGCCAACGTGATCGTTTGTTAATTTCTGGACCAAATGGTGTTGGTAAAAGTACCTTGTTGCGTTCTTTGGTGAATGGAACTTCAAGCGGAACCGTTATTTTACCGGAAACTAGAGTTGGTTATTACAGCCAAGATTTCGCGACTTTGGATTATGAGCAAACTGTTTTTGATTCATTGCAAAATGTTATGGCTTCGGGAATGAGTGTCCAAGAAATGCGTTCCATTTCCGCTGGATTTTTAATTACCGGAGAATTGATGGGACACAAGATTTCTCATTTGTCAGAAGGTCAAAAAGGTCTGTTGTCATTTGCTCGTTTGGTGGTTATGAAACCGGGATTGCTGGTTCTTGACGAGTCGACTAATCATATTAATTTTCGGCATATTCCGATTATCGCCAAGGCGATAAATAGTTTTGAAGGGGCGATTATTTTGATTAGTCATATGTCGGAATTTGTCAAAGAAATTAAATTTACTGATGAGTTAAACTTGGGTAAATTTTAAATTTAGTAAAAATTTTTACAATCCGGAGCGCATTTCTGTGCTCTTTTTGTTTTTGTGGATGAAAATAAAAAAGATTTTCTTGATAACTGTTTTTTGTGATATAATAAAAATGTTTTATGGATAATCTTTTTATTCAAATAAGTTTGCTTTTGTTCGTGGCGGTCGGTTCGGCTTTTATTTTGAGATTACTGAAACAGCCGTTGATTGTCGCTTATATTTTGACCGGTATTGTTTGCGGGCCGTTTTTTTTGAACTTGATTCATGGTGACGGTGAAGTCTATAATGTTTTTGCCAAATTCGGTGTGGTTTTGTTGCTTTTTATTATTGGCTTGAATCTCAATTTTAGTCATTTACGTTCTATTGGCAAGGTTTCTTTGTTTACTGGTTTTGGTCAAGTTATTTTTACCGCAGTGATTGGCACAGGAATTTTGTTAACGTTGAATTTTTCTTTGATTACCGCCGTCTGTTTGTCTTTGGCTATGACTTTTTCGAGCACGATTATTATCATGAAATTGCTCACGGAAAAAAAAGACACAGAAACTATTTATGGCCGTTATACGATCGGATTGATGTTGGTGCAAGATATTTTGGCTGTTTTTTTGATTATTGCACTCGGTTTTTTAAAAAGTGAATTGATCGGCGCACAACCGATTTTGTTTTTATTTTCAAAAATGCTTTTGGCTGGAGCCGGTATCTATTTGGTAAGTAGATATTTGTTGCCAAAAATTTTGGATCGAGTTTCTTCGTCAGGAGAGTTGTTGTTTTTGTTTACTTTGACTTGGTGTTTTGGTTTGGCCAGTTTGTTTTACAAATTAGGTTTGTCATTGGAAATTGGTGCCATTGTTTCTGGACTGACTTTAAGTGCTTCACCATATCAATTGGAAATTTCGAGTAGAGTAAAACCTCTTCGTGATTTTTTTCTCATCATTTTTTTCATTGTCCTTGGCAGTGAAATGGCGATGGTTTCTTTGGTGCCGGTAATGGCCGTGGCGGTGATTTTGTCTTTGTTTATTTTGATCGGTAATCCGTTTATTTTATATATTCTTTTACGTTGGCAAAAATTTACCAGACGTAATAGTTTTTTGGTCGGATTGACGGCTGCGCAGGTGAGTGAATTTGGTTTTGTTTTGCTTTTTGCGGGTAGGGAATTGGGTCTTTTGACTGGGTTGGAGGTGCCGATTTTTACTTTTGTCGCTTTGCTGACGATTTTTGCTTCATCTTATTTGATCACTTATAATGAAAAAATTTATCGGTTGTTGTTGCCGGTATTCAATTTTTTTGGCCCTGATAAATTTCGTCAACGAAATAATGTCAATAAAGTTTATGATGCTTGGGTCATCGGATATCATCGCATCGGGATCAAGGTCGCCGAAGCTTTGGCTTACAAAAAAATCAAATATTCGGTAATTGATTTTGACCCGCAAGCGATTTATAAATTGAGAAAAAATAAAGTTCCTTTTTTTTATGGAGATATTGCCGACGTTGAATTTTTAGAAAGTTTGCCGATAACGAGAAGCAAGATGATTATTATGACCGTGCCGGCGACCGATGATCAGATAAATTTGTTGAATCATGTTAAAAAAACAAATCCGCAAGTTTTGATTATCGCCAACGCTTATGAAAAGGAACAAGCGCAAGAGCTTTATGCGCATGGCGCTGATTTTGTGATGATGCCACATCTTTTGGGCGGACATTGGATCGGCAAAATTCTTCGTTATGAAAAAATTAACAACCGAACTTTTGTTAAATTAAAAAAAGAACAGGATACGATGCGATTATAAAAAAAGACTAAAACAAAAAACGGACATTGTCCGTTTTTTGTTTTTTGGTATTATGGTTTTTTCTTTTGTGCTTTTTTGTTGGCATTGTCTCGTGAAGATTTGGCGTATCCACGGATTTCATCATAATGATTGTCCAAATCATGCTGTTCGAATTTGTCGATATCGTTCATCTCTTTTAAAAGTCCTTGGCGGTCTTTGCGACTTAATTTTTCGGAGTATTTTTCTGCGCTTTCATTTTGTTTGATTTCTTTTTCTTGTTCTCGAAGCAATGTTTTTAGTTGTTGTTTTGGGTTATTGGCTTTTTTTTCTATAAACCAAGATCTGATTTCGTCAACTTGGTTTTCGAACATTCTGTCGTATTTTTTTACCCATTTTTCAAATCCGCGAGGTTTGAATTCGGCGATTTCATCGTCAAATGGTCGGCTTTTCTTTTCTATATCTCGGTCGGCTTTTTCTTTGGCTTTTTGGATGATTTTTGTCGTTGCCAAGTCTTCTTCTGTTTCTTCTTCTGGCAGAACCTCTAATCCGGCGGCAAATCGATTTGGGTTTTTGTTAAAAGCCGGCTTGATTCCGCCTTTGACAGCTCGATCACTCATTCTGGCGAGAGCTTTGTTCCCGGACGAGTTGGTGCCTCTTATTTTTTCGTCATAGTCTTTTTCGAGTTGGGATATTTCCGCTTTGGAAAGTTTTGGCAAAGTATCTTCGTCTTGTGTTTTTTTGCCAAACCCAAAAAAGTTTTTTAATTTTGACCAAGCGCCGATTTTTTGTTTTGGTTGTGTTATTGGAACGTCGTTTATTAATTCGGAAAAATCAACCGGAGTTTTTTTGTCGTTTTCCGATTTTAACAATTCGTTTAGTTCCGTGATTTCATTTCCTGTAACTGTTTGTTGTTTTTGTAATCGATATAAATTTTCTCTGACCAAAGAGTTCGTGGTAAAAAACTCGCCTCTATTTGATTCTACATTGCCATTGGCTCGATCATATTTTTTGACAGTTATAATTCTTGGTCGATCTTCGGTTCCTTTGACAAAGGCGGATTCGCCAATTAGCGGAGGTTGATATAATGAAAGGTCGGCCATTTTTGCAGAAGTTTCGGCTAGCTTTTTGTATTTGTTGGAAAGATCTTTGGTGAACATGTATTTTCGGAACTCTTGGCTGGTAGCATTCCAACTTGTGCCATCGGCAAATTTTGGATTGGTCATAGCCTCAGCATAAATATCACGAGCACTTTTGGCAAAGATTTCGGAACGTAAGTTTTCCTCTTGGCTCAAAGTTCGGTAATGTTCGATTTTTTCACCGCGAGCACTGCTTTCTGGAGAAATAAGTGGACGAGCTTCGTGCAGTTCTGTCCTTTTGCTTTTGTTTGTTTCAGTTTGTTGTGCGGAAAATCGGTCCAAAGATAAAGGTTTTTTTATTAGACGCCCGCCGTTTTTGATGGGGGTGTAATCTTCTGTGCGAATAAGTTTGTTTGGATTGAATGACATAAATAATTTTAAATAGATATATATATAAGTAATTTCATTAATAGGATACCATTTTTTTAAGAAAGAATAAAGGTTGAAAAAGTTATCAACAACCGTTCGAAAGATAATAGAAACTGGGGAAAGTTATATTTTTATGTTAGAAGAAATTTGTTTAAGAAATCTTTGAAAAGTATTTTTTTACGGCAATTTTTATTGGGAAACGGAAATGTCCTTGGTGCTTTCTCCGTCGCAAACGCCAACGGTGATTGTTTCGTCGGAAGCTTTTGAAAAGTAGTAGCCTGTTTTTTTGACAGTTCCTGTTAACGGATCTTTTGGAATTATGGACAAGTGGCCGGAAATAACCAGTTCGTTCAAGTCAAGGCAGGCTGGTTGCGTTTTTTTTGCCGTGCACCCATTGTCTCCTTCAAGGGTGCAAGTTCCGATGGTATAAAAGTTGCCGTTCGTTAATTCGGAAATGGCGGAAATATAGTTGCCGTTGTGGTCAGTTTGATTTGCTTTGATGGCCGCAACTATCGTTGAAATATCCGCCCAGCGAGTAACATCTCTGGCGGATTTGAAACGAGTTAACGGGTCAAGAGAAACAAAGACAATTACTGCCAAAATCGCAATAATGGCGGTAACGATCAAAAGTTCGAGAAGCGTGAAAGCTTTTTTCATATTATTGATTATTTATTTTTGTTATTGATGGTTCTGAATAAAAAAGAAACTTTTTCAGTTTTGGTGGTTCTTTTGGTTGCAGGTAAAAATATTTTTTAGAGATTTCTGAAGATATTGTCGATTATATTAATTTAAATAAACAATCGCTCCATTCAAAATCATGGCAAACGAGCACCAAATAAGATATGGTATTAACATTGCTCCGGCTAATTTGGAAGTTTTCCAAAAGGAAATGATTGTCAAAATAATGAAAGCATTTAAAAATAAAATATCCACAAAAGCAAAAGTTGGATTTTTAAATCCAAAAAATAAAATTGACCAAAAAACATTTAATAACAGTTGGACCAAAAAGAAAAATAAACCGAATTTGGTGTATTTAAATCTTTTTTCCCAAACAATGGCGAGCGCTATTGCCATCATGAAATAAAGCAAAGTCCAAACCGGTCCAAAAATCCAATTTGGCGGATTAAAAAATGGTTTGTTTAAATTTGCATACCAACCGCCAATGGTCGGCATGGTAAAAAAAGAACCGATTCCCGAAGCCAAGAAAACAATAATTAGCGTGCTGATTGATTTTAAAAATAATGACATAATGTTGAAAAATTTGTAGTGGCATGTCGTGACTTGCCACTACACTGTTTTTTTTAATTTTTTTTCTATTTTGATTATTATTTTTTCTGCTGAATTTTCTCCTGCCATTAATTTTAAAACTTGGTCTTTGTCAAAGTTAAGTTCATCGCGAAGTTCATTGGCCAAGCGAATTATTTTTCCAAAATTTGGACCAGATTTTAAATCGAGAATCAGCAGATCTTTTCCGCCAATTATGTCCGCCGGTTTTGAGTCAAGAACCGCACACTTTTTTGCTCGTTCGAGCAACCATGCTTTTGGCAAATAAATACCATATTCCAACAATGAATTTTCTTGATCTGAATTATCTTCAGTCCCTCGACCCAGATGATCAGCCTCAGCGACGAGAACCAATTCTTCAATCGTCGCCGGAAATAATCTTTTGGCCAGATCGCGAATGGCTTTGTCGCTGACTTTTTTGCCTTGATAATTTTCGGCAATATAAAGAACTGTCGGTGTCATGTGTTCGCGCACCAAATTTGTAATTTTATCTTTTTGTGGTGGCTGAATGTTGATTCTCGTTAAAAATTTTTCCGTTGGTTCTGTCCCGGCCGCTTCGTGACCAAAGCTGTTAATTTTTCCGGTTTCATCAACCGTTGTTTTGCTGACTTTTCCAAGGTCGTGATTAAGCGCTGCCAAGATTAAGGTGAATGCTTTTTGTCCATCTATTTCTAATAAATTTTCACGGCGAATAATTTTGGCCATTTCATCAACCACCATTAATGTATGAATAAAAGCATCGCCTTCCGGATGATGTTTTTTTTCTTGCTTGGTAATGGCCATTGGCACCATGTCCGGATGAATATATTTCATAATTCCGAGTCCCATGGCAATAACCAAGCCGATTGACGGTTTGTCCGCTTTTAATAAAAGTTTTTTCCATTCTTCGAGAAACCTTGAGGCTGGAAGATTTTCCATTCTTGGCGCCACTTGGCGCATGAGTAAGGCTGTTTTTGGTTCAATTTGCAAACCAAATCGCGCCACAAATTGCACTCCGCGCAAAACGCGCAAAGGATCATCGCCAAAAGTTTTTTCGTCCGTGGCTCGCAATGTCCTCTGGTGTAAGTCATGCAAGCCGGAATAAGGATCGTAAATTTCTCCGGAAAGAGGATCGGCGTACATTGAATTGATGGTAAAATCGCGTCTTTTGCCGGCTTCGGTAATGGACATTTTTGGATCAGTGTTGGCGATGATTCCGCGACCGCGAACTTTGTCATCAGCCGCTTTGCTGTCCGTCCGCGGCAATGATAGATCAAAGAGTATTCCGCTTTTGCCGGAAACATTCAAAACGCAAAAAGATTGTCCGGCCAAAGTGCAACGAAAACCCAATCCTTCAACGATCTCTTTTATTTTTTCAAACGACAAATGATAAATTTCCAAATCCAGATCTTTAATCAGTTTGCCAGTAAAAAAATCACGCACCGACCCTCCGTTAAGTAATGCGCGGCCGCCGTTTTTTTTGATTTCTTCGGCAATGATAATCATCTCGCGATAACCGTCGGCATATTTTTTTAAACCTTTTTTTTCAAAATCAGCAACCATTTCTTCGGTCGAAAAAAATTTTATATCGAGTGGTTTTAATTCTTGTTCTTTTTTATTCTCGAAATCCATCATATTTAAGTTATTAATTAAAATTTTCAGGTTTTGTCATCTCGACGGAGCGTTTACACGCGATTGGAGAGATCTCAAAACCATGTTTTAATTTGACCATTTTGAGATCCCTCGATGCGTTTCACTTACTCGGGATGACAAAATGGTCAAAGTCTCTTGTCGTTTGTTTATTTTAAAAATGTATTTATCAAATCACCAACAAAATAAGTTGCAACAATAACAAGGACAGTGATCAAAGAATGTTCAAGGATAACTCCAAAAGGTTTTTCATCTTTTGCTTTGGCGATGGAATAACTAAAAATGGTAATCAATAATAATCCATAAATAACGCTGATAATGGCAGCCGTTTTTAATGGAAAAATTAAAATCGGAATTATGAAAGTTGTGGCAAAAAAAAGTTTGGCAAAAAAAGTGGCAAAGGTGGTAATCCAAACTTCTTTGTTTGTATTGTGTTTGTTTGATTCGGTGCTGATGTGCATACCGAGAGCATCGGAAAGCGCATCGGCGATAGCAATAGTTAAAATTCCCGCGAGCACCGCTAATTTGGAATTTGTCCCGGCAAGCAAACCGATCATTAAGCCGAGTGTGGTGATTGTTCCCGAAGTTAATCCGAATGATAGTCCAGTTTTCAAAGATGATTTCATGTTTTTTTAATGTTTATTTTATCTCAAACGAGCGTAAAATTTGCGGGATTAATTTTTCTTCATCTGTTAAAATTTTATTTTGCGCATTTTTTTTATAAGCAAAAACTATTTTTGGTAGTTCTTTGATAAAAACAAAAGGCGAATTTTCTTTGGCTGTTTGTTTTTGCCATTCTTTTTTGGGAAAAACATAAATCACCAAAAGTTCTTTTTGTTTTTGTAAATCAAAAACAATGGTTTCTATTTTTTCAGTATCAACAATTTTTTGTTCGCCATGAATGTTTGCTTCTGCCCAAGATTTTGGTAAGTTCAAGGTAAAATGAAAATTGTCGTTACGATAAATGAGCGGGCGGGGATTGATTTGCGCGGGGTCATAAGATTGAATCGGTTTTTGTCCGCATCCGGTCAAAGAAATAATCACAAAGCAAAAGCAAAGTAATCTGGCGATTTTTTGAAAAAGATTTTTATTGTTCATGATAAATAGGCTTTCATTAATAAAATTATAGCAAATTTTGTGCATATCCCCAAAAAGTTTTTAAATCTGGATAATTATGTTATAATAAAGTCGTTGACAAAAAGATTAAGAATTTCTTTTGTCTAAAATTAAACAAACCTTCTGGTTGACACAAACAATTATAAGTGGTATAATAAAATATATCATTTAATTTATGAAAATAGCCTTTATCGGACAAAAGGGGATTCCCATGAAGTTCGGCGGTGTTGAGAAGCACGTCGAACGACTTTCCGTTGGTTTGGCCGAACTTGGCCATGAAGTTTTTGTGTACACTCGACCATGGTATACTTCACCAAAATTACGCAAATATCGAGGAGTAAATTTAATTTCACTCAACTCTTGGCATCGCAAAAATTTTGATACCATTACGCATACTTGGCGAGCTACTTGGCACGCGCTTTCACGTGGTTATGATGTTATTCATTATCATGGCGTTGGACCGGCGTTATTGTCTTTTATTCCCAGACTTTTTTGTCGCAAAACAAGAGTGGTGGTAACTTTTCATTGTCTTGATCGCGAACATGCCAAATGGGGGATTTTGGCCAAATTTTTTTTACGTTTGGGCGAATGGTCGGCCGTTTATTTTCCACATGAAACCATTACGGTTTCCAAAAATTTGCAACATTATGTTAGCAAAAAATATCATGTGCGAACTTTTTATATTCCGAATGGCGTTGATTTGGTAGAAAAAAAATCAGCGAGAGAAATCAAAAATTTTGGTTTGCAAAAAAATAATTATATTTTATTTTTATCTCGGTTGATCAAGCACAAAGGCGCGCATTATTTAATCCAAGCTTTTAACAGTTTAAAAACTGATCAAAAGTTGGTTATTGCCGGCGCTTCATCTTTTACTGACAAATATGTTGATGAATTACAAACCTTGGCCAAGCATAATCCCAATATTATTTTCACCGGAAATATAAAAGGCGACAGCCGTTTGTGGAATGAACTTTTTGCCAACGCTTCCTTATTCGTGCATCCTTCCGAGAGTGAAGGTTTGCCAATAGTTATTCTCGAGGCGATGAGTTTTGGTTTGCCGGTTTTGGCTTCGGATATCAAGGAAAACATGGAAGCTTTGCATGGTGGGTTTGGGTTTTCTTTCAAGAACAAAAACGCGCATGATTTGCGCGAAAAAATGGAATATCTTTTGCATAATCCAAAATTGTGCCAAGAAGTTGGCGCTTCTGCGCGTCAGCATGTTAGCAAAAATTATAATTGGTCAAATATCGTAAAATCAGTTGACGCTTTGTATCGTGAAATATGTTTTGAAAAAAAAGCTCTGCGGAGTTTGAAAGTAAAAAAGCAACTGAGCAACTGAGCACTCCTTCGCTCTGCGAGCTACGGAAGGGCAAGCAACTGAGCAATGAAGCAAGAAAAAAAATATAAAAAAACAATCTTTAAAATTTATTTAGGGATTGTTTTTTTATTAGAAAAAATATTTGAAATTTAATTTTTATTTTTTCTTTCTTTCTTTTTCTTCTTTATTTTTATTTATTTATTTATCTATTTTTGAGCCGACTAAAGTCGGCTCAAGCTTGTTGTTGTTTATTTGTTTCTATGTTTTTTTGTTCCTTTGTTTGTTATAAAGTTGCTCAGTTGCTTCATTGCTCAGTTGCTCTGTTGACTTTTACAAACTGCCCAATCCCAAATTCATTCATTTTTTTTCTGGTGGAATTTTTGGCTTGCGCCCAGCGAAATAAATCTTCGAGATCAATTTTATAACGCCCCTGCACAATAATGTGCCGGATTTCATTTTTTTTTAACGCTCGGCGAATGGTTAAGTTATCCACTCCGATCAGTTTGGCGCTTTCGGAAATTGTCAGTTTGATTGAGGGCATGAGGTTTTTTATTCTCTAATTTTACCTAAAAACATCATATTATTTTTTGCTAGAAATGTCAATTTTATGAAAAATTACTTTTCTGTCAGGTGCAAATTACTTTCCTAGACGACTTTAGTCGTCGTAAATTTTTCATACGGGACTGAAGTCCCTAGGAATTTTTTTAAAAAGCATTGTATTTTATGCTAAATTTAGATAAAACGTTTACAAATCCTTTGTTTTGGTGTATAATACTTGTCAGTTATCAAATTTATAAACACCCCAAAACTGTAACATTTTACCGGGGTTATCGTCATAAAGAATGAAAAAAGCATCATTAAAAGAGAAATATCTTATTTATAAGGTCAGGCAGAGCAAAGATGCCGAAGCTTATGGCAAACTGTATGACTATTATGTAGAACGGATCTACCGGTTTATTTTTTTCAAAGTCAACAATGTTGAAACAGCGGAAGATTTGACTAGTGAAGTCTTTTTGAAAACTTGGGAATATATAAATAAGACCAACAAGAAAATTAGCAATTTGAATGCTTTATTTTACCG
>JBAYHA010000020.1:0-17034 GCA_041666425.1 Patescibacteria group bacterium | reverse complement strand
AATAGTGGAGTAAGAATATAATAAGGGATTAGGCGGAAATTCATTGACTCCAACGGCATCCCGGAAAAAACAAATGGGCAAAAAAGATAAAAAACACTGGCTAACAAAGATCCGCTTTTTGATAAACACAGAGTTCTTGCTAAAAAATAAAATCCCGCCAAAATTCCAGCAAACCCAAAATAAAAAATTAAGGTTTGGGCAAAATGTGGCGAGCCTCCTATTTTTAAAAAAATTGCCATTAAAAAATAATACAAAAAACCGGCTGGCTCCGTGTTAGGTAAGCCCATTCCCCCAAAAATCCAACTGTACAAATATTGATAAGCTAAATTAAACAACTGTGCTGCTTTTTCCGGCCAAGGATAAAATAACCCGTGCATAATAATTTCATGCTTTGGCAACCAAAACAAACATGGCAATGGCACAACAAAAAAAACGCACATTAACCAATATTTTTTTAGTAAATTGTAAATCTTTTTTGGCATTTTAATTTAATATTTCTTATACCAGGTACACCGTTGACAGGGCGTAGCAATTTTTGATTTATAATCTTTTTGTCGAAATAAATTCCGAGACTCTATAAAAATTTCCGAATTTACAATTTGTTGAATCGTTCGATCATCGTTAAACTGACCAAAAACATCTTTGTCCTCATACATAATACAACAAGGATAAAAAGTACCGTTTGGATTTATTGACAGTTCGTTCCAAAGATACGGACAGTGATTTTTGTCAGTACGAAAATTGCATTTTTCTTCGGCCACAACTTCAGACAAAAATTCTTGGTAATGACCCTGATTATATTTATCACCCAAAGTCGTAAAAAGACACATATTAAAAGCTTCAAAAATTTCCACTTTTAATTTTTTGGCGTAATCACGAGATAACAATACTTCTGCTTTATTTTTATTATTTATCAGATAACCCCAATGAATTATCGGGAAAAAACTTCCTTGTTCTTTTTTTAATTCCTGAATCTTTTTGAGTCCGGCAAAAACTTTGGCAATATCCCCATTCCGTCGATAAAATTGATAATTTTCTTGAGTAAAACCATCAATCGATAAATGCAAATAATCAATTTTATATTTAACGATATTCTGCAAAATCTCTTCGGTGTAATAATTTAAATTAGAATGCAATCTAACCCCAACCTTATTGGCATGACAGTATTCCACAATCAAGAACAAATCATGACAAAGAAATGGTTCTCCCCAATTATACAATTTTACATCAAAAACATAATCCTTAATTTTATCAAAAATAATTTTAAATTGAGCCAAGGTCATCGTCCCCTTGGTTTGAGAACTATCTTTTCTGCCAGTTGGACAAAGTGGACATCCCAGGATACACACGTTAGAAACATCTATATTTACTATAAAAGGAACCGAACGAAGTTGTTCTCTTTTTATTTTTCTTTCATAAAGATTTAAAAAAAAATTATACATTTTTTTTAAAGTGAAATATCTCAACCAAATGATCACGTATAAATAAAAAGCATGTTTAAATTTTTCCAACATATTTTATTTTTTCTTTATCTGAATAGTCATAAAATCTCGTCTATCCCTTGGCAATAGCCAAAAAATCGGATAAAACAAAACCTTAACCTTCATTAAAATACTATTTAGCAATTTATTTTTTATATTAAAAAAATAAACCAAACTACGAACAAAAACATAATTTGAAATCTGATAATCTGCTTTGACAATTTCCAGTTCCTCCGTCTTCTCAATTAATGCCAATATTGATTTTTTTGAAAATATATTTAAATGTCTCGGAGTTTCCAAGGCAAACCAATATTTACCAAAAATTCTCGCCAAAAAACTTTTGGCATTTGGAGTAGTCAACATGATAACGCCACCTGACTTTAAAATTCTTTTTAGTTCCAGTAAAATCTCTCGCGGATTAGGTAAATGTTCGAGGACATGATTCAAAGTTATTATATCAAAAAAATTATCTAGAAAAACATTATTAGCCAAAGTCCCGGTCCGGACATCCAGTCCCAACTTTGTTCTGGCCTGTTCGGCCGCAAAATCAGACATTTCAACTCCACAGACTTCAAACTTTCCATACTTCTGCAGATTATAAAGAAACAGTCCATTTCCGCACCCCAAATCCAAAATTTTTTTTCCACGATATTCAAGTGGAATTGGTTGACAAATAATTTTATATAATGTTTTTTTTAACCACAGTTTAAGACCTTTTTTATCTTCATAATAAGCGGCCAGCAAATCAGAATCCAGTCTTTGAAAAAAATCCTGCGAATCCAGATTATACGGTTCATATGCCTGTAAATAATATTGGCTAATGTTTTTTGGTCTAGGCGAAACATAAATTAATCCACATTCTCCACAATGATTAATCTCAAAAACTCCAGGGAAATTATGCAAACGATCAATATTTTTGAAAACCTTACTTTTGACAAATGAACCACAGGCCAGGCACGGGACAATTTCAAAATCATTAGCTAATTCAGTTCTTTCATCTGTCATATTAAAACTTTTTATTTCTATTTTTTAAATTTTGCCACAGAACTCTCAAAAAATTTTTTGGGAAGTTGGTTAAATTAAAACCGCAACTATTTTTACAATTCTGACAACATTCTTTTACAACCAATTTTCTTTTTTTGCGATATTCCTGTCCGTGCCAAAAATCTTTCGTCGGATTTTCTTTTAAATTACCGAGACTTAATCCTTGACTGTGCATACAAAAACTTACCTCGCCATTCGCTTCCACAAAAACTCCTCGCGGTGAAAGAAAAAGACAATCATCTTTTCTATTTTCCCCCAAATACATATTCCGCACCAACGAATTATAATAATAATCCGGAATACTCTGTTTTTTTTTGCCTTTTAAAAATTCAATTATTCGATTAACCTGATCACCTGACAAATTCAATCTTTTATCATTTTCATCATTTTTGTAATACTCGCGGGATAGATACAAATGGCTTATTTGACAACCGATATTTTTATTTTTGGCATAATCGGTAATTTTTTCCAACTGTTCAACATTGGCCGGAAGCGTTAAAAAAACCACTTTTACATGCAAATTACATTGTTCCGATTTTAGTTTATTAAGCTCATTGATCAAAGAATTGATTTTTTGAAAAGCCCCGGGAACGCCTCTAATTTCATCCACCACTTCATTAACACCATCACAAGAAATTTGCACCCAAACCTGTGTCTTTAATTTATTTTCCTTGATATATGCAAAAATTTGTTGTAATTTTTCTAAAATTAAATCTGGTGCCAAACCATTGGTCGCGACCAGGATATTTTTTAATCTTTTTTTTGTTTCAAGAAAATATTTTATAATTTCTACCAAATCAGGTCTGGTCATCGCTTCCCCGCCAGAAAAAGAAATCGTTTCCATTCTGGAAAAACGATCTTGGGCAAAAACATTTTTTATTTCGTCCAACGACATTTCTTGAGAAAAATTATGTTCCTGCCAAATATTACACATCAGACAACGAGAATTACACTGATGTGTCGCCACCAATAAAACATGCTGAACATAGTGTGGGAATAAATAGTTCAAAAAATTCATATTAATTATTTTTTCTAGCCACAATTTTAAAATTATGACCAAGAAATTTTAACGGCGTATAGGCAATGATAAAATTTAAAAACTTTAATGGATAATAAAGGAAATTAGCAACTTTTGGAGGAAATTCAAAAACAAAATCAGAATAATCTATTTCTTCAACTTGCCAACCGGTTCTAGTCAATAATTGGGTAATTTCTATTTTTGTTAGAAGTTTTGAATGTGCCCCCAGTTTTAATTTTCTTGCTACGAATTCACTCCAAGAATATTTTTGTGGTAATTTAAAAATAAAAATTCGACCGTCTTTCTTGGTTACCCGATTTAATTCACATAAAGTTTTTTCGGCCACATCATCTGATAAATGTTCCACCACCGCATAAGCGCAAATATTTTCAAAATAGTCATTTTCATACGGAACACTCTTACCATCCGTCAAATTTAATTTGATATTTTTATGTTGAGACATGAGCCAATAATATAATTCATTTTTATCAGACGAAGATTCATCCCATTCTTTTTGTAAGCGAACACTCTCGGCTTTTTCTCGGGCAAATTCAATTGAATACTCCCTCTCAAAAGTATCCAGCC
This sequence comes from Patescibacteria group bacterium, assembly GCA_041666425.1. Classification (GTDB taxonomy): domain Bacteria; phylum Patescibacteriota; class Patescibacteriia; order UBA11705; family JABHMO01; genus JBAYHA01. The sequence goes on along the minus strand of JBAYHA010000020.1, from coordinate 12,906 downwards.
CGACAATTTCAAAAAAATCATTCGCCAAAACCTGGGGAATAAAACCGGAACCAGTCCCAAAATCCAAAATATTATTTTTATTCGTTGCCTTATTATGTAAAAACAATAAATCATTGGCTACACTTTCTATATACATTTTTGAAGAAAGCATATAAATCAAACTTTGCAAATAAGCATCTGGATTAATTTCATTCATTTGACGAACCTTTTCTTTAAAATCGTAAAAATTATACAAAATTGTTTTTACCGTCATCTTTTCTTGATCTTTTTTTACTGAATTTAGATACACTTGAGAGATCAGAACAGCCGTTAAATTTTTCCAACTATACTTACCTTGACCCAGTTCCAAGGCATTTTTACTCAAAGAAAAAGATCTTCCATTGTTTTGCAAAGCCTCTTTCACTTTGCTGGCAAAGTCATCCGCGTCATCCGCCTTTGCCAAAAAACCAACATCCTCTTCCCGAAAAACGATGGACAATTCACCAACATCGCTAGAAACTGTCGGCCGACTGGCCAAAAAATAATCACCAATTCTTCCAGGAAAAGTACATTTATCGAGAAGACTGTTATTGCTTCGAGGAAACAACAAGACATCGGCCGCCAAAGTATGTTTTTTAAAAAGATCATAAGCCACCGGATTTTTAAATATCACTCTTTCTTTTAAACCAAATTCTTCAGCCATTTTTTCAAAACCATCATTCCTCGGTCCGATAATAACCATTATAACATTATTATCCTGAATCTGTTTTAAAACTGACAAAAGAAAAGGCACGCTGGTAACAATCGCCCCACCAAAAAATAGTATCTTTTTATCCATTGGCAAAACCAATTCCTGTCTGGCCTTTTCTTGCGTATAACCATTTTCATAAAAATTTTTATAAGAATCCCAATCACAACCATTATAAATTTTGGTTATTTTCTCTGGCGCGACGCCACAATTTATCGACCTAGTTTTTATCAATTCATTATGCAAAGTTACCTGATCAGCCAAACGAGGAATTTTGGTTTCCAAAAAATCAGCCACAGCTTCTTGTAATTTGCCTTGATTATTCAAAGTGGTAAGGCCACCCTTGCCCCACCAATCATCCCAGTCAACCACTAATTTTATTTTTTTGATTTTTTTTGTAAGAAAAATTAAAACGGTCGCTAGTCCAACGGTTGGCGAAGCCACATTAAAACTATGGACGATATCAATTTTTTTTAACAGCAAATAAAAGAAAATATAAAATCCTCGATAAAAATGTTCCCACAACCCCAAAATTCCTCCGTTAAAATAAAACGGTAATTCCACAAAATCAATTCCCAATTCTTGATACTTTATTGCTAACTTATTTTTTTTACTGCTCAAACAAAAAAAAGTAACCGAATGATTTAATTTCACTAATTCCCGTGCAAATCCCAGACACCGAAAATAGGTGCCTCTCTCTTTTGGATTGTGATTTAAAATTACAATTTTCATATTTTAATCTATTTTTCTTGATTTTTTTGAGAACTTTTCATAAATCCAAAAACCGACCTTATTACTCAGAGCTAATTTGCGACCAATTTCAAACAATTTGCGATTTCGAGAAACCAGATACGCCACAAAGCCTAAATATTTACCTAGACGAAATTGCAAAACCGTTTTTTCATAAAGCGCATAACCCTTTTTTAAAACTTTAATTCTCTCCGCTTTGGTAAATTCCTTGGTTTCAAAAACCGGAGTCAAATCACGGCTGCCCACTTTGCCCAGATAATCCGCCACCGGCATCATGTATGTGGAATTTTCTATTGCCCAGGAAAAAAGTTCCGTCCCTGGATAAGGAACCACATTATAAAAATTTACAAAATTAGTCGGCAAAGATTTGGCAAATTTAACTGTTTCCATTGCCGTCTTATAGGTTTCGCCTTTGTGGCCGATAATAAAATTTACGGAATTTCGAATGCCAATTTTATTGGTTAAATCAACCGCTTCTCTAACTTTTTCTAATTTCAAAGCCTTGCCCATGTTATAAATAATTTCTTGATTACCAGATTCGCAGCCAAAAGAAACAAAAATGCATCCGGAATCCTTCATTTTTTGCAACAAATTTTGCGAAACGCGATCCGCTCTAATGCCATTATACATTTCATATTTAATATTCAACTTTTCGCTAATTATTAAATCGCAAATTTTTTCCGCTCGTTCCAAATCAAGAGTAAAACAGTCATCATTTACTTCAAATTTGGTAATCCCATACAAATTAATCCAATGCTTCATTTCCGCGACAACATTCTCCGGACTTCTAGGACGAAAACCTCGCCCCATGGATAATTTGACCGAACAATAATTACATCCGTAAGGACAACCGCGCGAAGTAATTATTGGCAATGTTTTACTGTGAAAATAGTTATATCGAGAAAAATTAAAAGCTTCATAATCCGGAAAAGGAATCGCATCCAAATCAAGAATTAACGGTTCTCTTTCATTTTCTACAATTTGGCCAGAAGAATTCTTCCAAAAAAGATTGCCGACTTCCGCATAGTTTTTATTACCAACAAATTCTTGCAAAAATTTTACAAAACTGTTTTCTGCCTCGCCTTGCATCGCAAAATCAGCTTTGGTTTGCAATAAAACTTCTTTTTTTACAGCCGAAACATGCGGTCCTCCGAGAATAATCGGCGTAGCCGTTACCTCTTTTATTTTTTTTATCAATTCATCCGCATAGGCAAAACAATAACTAAAAGTAGTCATGGCAATTAAATCCGGTTGGCCAATTTTTATTTTTTCAAACAAAATTTCATCATTATCTTCCAATCCCTGATCAAAAATATCAATTTCCGTAAACCCGTTCTTTTTTAACACCGCAATCAAATAGGCCAAACCCAAATGCGGGTGACCAGGCTTCGCCTTGTCATCACCAAATAAAGTTTTTAACCATGGATTGATAAATAATATTTTCATAATTAATCTTTTTTACAAAACAGTCCGTCAAAAGTTCCTTTTAAATATCTTTTTATGGCAAAAATCTGACCATTTTTTAAATATTTATAGCAATATAACAAAACAAAAACGGGATTAAATAAAAAAACAAATAAAAAGTAATTTAGTAAGCCAGCATTTCTTTTCATAAAAAGAACTCGATTTCGAGCCGTGTAATAAACTCTTTCTGCGGTTTCTCCCCCAAAATTTCGGCTACTTTTGTCACTGCCGCGCGGAATATTATGCCAAGTTTTGGCCTCGGGAATAAAGTAAATTTTTTTGCCAATTTTTTTTATTTTCTCTGCCAAATCTGACTCCTCATAATGCATCACAAATTGAAGATCAATCCCTCCAACCTTATCCCAAATTTCTTTTTTTACCATAAAAACATTTGGAATATGCCCAACCTGAAAATTTTTATCGTATTGCCCCACATCTTCTTCATCCAATCCGCGGTATGTTGTTTTGCTTGTTAGCAAATTTATTTCCGCCCCGGCCCACCAAATAATTTTTGGGGCTGACAAATAATACATTTTTGGGCCGACCATTCCGGCTTCAGGAATTTCTGAAATGTTTTTGTGCAAAATACTGATCATTTTTGCGTCAATAACATTGTCACTATCAATAAAAAGTAAAAATTCGCCCTGAGCAACCGTGGCTCCCAGATTTCTTCCTCCACCGGCCATCAAATTAGTACTACTTTTTATTAGTTTTATTTTATTTTGATATTTTTTTTCTAATAGTTCCACCGTTCCATCAATTGAGGCATTGTCAACCACAATAATTTCCAAATTTGAATAATCGCTGGCCAAAACCGAATCAAGACATTTTTCAATGTCTTTTTCTCTATTCCAAGTAACAATTATAACAGACATTAACTTATTCATTTTTTCTTAATTTTACAAATAAACCGGTAAAACCTTTTTGTTTTTTATATTCAGTGTCCTGTTTTTGATTAACAAATTTTTCAAAAAACGGCCTGCGACGAAATAACCACTTAGCAATATACAAATTATTTATCCCAACAATCTCCCACCAGCCGCCATTCACCACAATCCTTTCCACCAAAAAATTACTTTCCTGAGCCAGTTTAACAATTTGTTCCACTGAATAATGTCGATGTCCAATTAACCACCAGGCCGGATCAAAAATATTTGAAAAGAAGGAGCGATTTGGCGTTGATAAATAAAAAACTCCGCCACTTTTTAAAACCCGATTAACTTCTTCAAACATCTTTGATTCAGTATCTTTTGGAATATGCTCCAAAACCTCCCAAGAAATAACTGTTTCAAATCTGTTTTTTTCAAATGGCAAAGTTGTCGCTGAGGCGACCTGAAAATCAACTTTTTCATTTTGCAAATATTTCCTGGCAGTTACCAAATCTTTTTCCGAAACCTCTATGCCAACCACCTTTTCCACTCCTCGATTCAACAAATCAACTTCCTGCCAACCAAAACCACAACCAATATCTAAAACTGTTTTTTCTTTTATATCATTATCATCAACAAAAAAACAGTTATATTTAGCTCGTCCATGCTTTTCATCAGTTGGCTTTTCCTCAATAATATTTTTCATTTTATAAACTTAATTTATTTTTCTTGTTCGTGCCAATAATATGATAATGCGTGACATCGAAAACAGGGCGGCAAAACTTTTTGTTCTTTGATTAATTTCTGAAAATTTTTATTTCTTTCAGAATGCCAAACACTATAAAGTGAATCCCCCTCCAAACAATTGCCAATTGCCACATCAAGACAACCCGCTTTAACTATACCATTTCCATAAACCTGCATCGAATTAAATGGCGCAGCACAACGAGAATTTTTCGATGGAAAAGCTCCTTGATAATATTTCGTCAAATCATCTACTATAGTCGGCACAAATGCTTTCGTCTTATATTTTTTTGATTTTTCTTTTATTTGCCGTAACTGTTTTTTTAAGGTCTCAATCTCATCGCAATTTAAATATTCCGTAGTTCCAATATCTAAACCAAGCGAATTGTCACCAAAACCTTTTTCCACTTTAAATTTTGCTATTTTTTCTTGCGCTTGAGGATTTTTAAATGCAAAATGTGACAATTGCCACTCATCAATTCCTAATTTTTCAATAAAATCATACATTAATGAAAGTTCAGCAATATTATCCTTTCTTATAACCGTATTAATCTTAATATTCGAAGGCGTTCCTGTAATTTTACGACTCTTATTTATAATTTTTAATCCCGTTAGTAAATTTTTATAAACACCGCTAACGCCACGGCCATTATCATGTAACCCTTCATCAAAATGATCCAGCGACAAAGACAAAAATTCTAAACCTGAATGACAAATATCCTCAGCAAAATCTTCCAACAAAAAACCATTAGAAGTCATTGAAGTGAAAATTTTATTTTGTGAAAGTAATTTGATAATCGGCAAAGACTCCACATTAAGCAAAGGTTCTCCGCCAACTAAATAACAAAATGGTTTAAATTTGCGCAATTCAGGTAGAATCTTTTCAACTTCTGATAATTTAATTTGTTGATTTGGAACTACATTATTCCTAAAATTTGAATTTTTGCACATTGGGCACTGTAAATTACAAGCGCTGGTTACAAAAAATGTTATCAACTCTGGAAAATCACAAACCAAAAATTGATCTTTCTTCAATAAAAATCGCCATGTATTTTTGGGATATTTAAAAGCTAACCTCATTTTCTTACTTAGCATCCTTTTTTTGTAAAATAAATCCTTTAAAAATGATCGTTCTTGAATTTTTTTTAACAAATAAATAACCCCCACCAAAAATCTTAGCGAATAAAGTCCCAGTGTCAATAATGGATGTCTCAGCAATTTTTTCCATTTTCCATTCTCCAGAAAAACCCCAAGATAGCGATAACCGAACCCAAACTGTTTTTTGATATCTGAATCATCCTCACCCCATTTTTTAACATAATCTGCAAAAGTATCAGCGTAACCACCTTTCTTCTTTAAGTATTTTCGCAAATGCATTTGCTCTTCATGATGGAAAAGACTTTTCTCTGTAATGGAAACTTTTTTTGAAATTTTTTTTATCATTTTGGTTAAATCCCAATCGTCCGCGGCAAAAGCAATATTTTTTTCATCAAATCCTCCCACTTTTTCAAAAATTTCTCGACGAACAAAACGAACCGCATCAATAACCGTTTCATTATAAAAACTTCTTTCAAATTTCCTAATTTGCCCAAAAATTCCATTACCGCAAACAATTTCCGGAACATATAAAGCATCGTTATTTTTTAATTTTTCAATTGCTTCCGAGAATAGTTCGGATTCAAAAGTCATATCCGCATCAGGGAAAAAGATAAAATCACCCTTGGCTTTGGTTACACCAAAATTAACTTGGGCTCCACGAAAATTTTTGACTCCAACCAAAGAAATTTCCTCCGCTAGATTAAAAACCAGAACCTGATTTTCCTTAGCAATTTCCAATGTCCGATCAGTAGAACCATTATCAACGACAATAATTTCAAAATCTTTATCACTCTGTTCACGCAAGGAATCAATGATATTTTTGATGTTTTTTTCTTCGTTTCTGGTGGCAATGATTACAGAAATAAAATCTTTTTCCATATAAATTTTTTAATTCTTATTATTTTCCCAATCCCAAGCATTTTTGATTGTTTCCCTAATATCAAGTTTGGCCTGCCAACCTAGAATTTTATTAGCCTTGCTTGGGTCAGCCACCAATTCTGCCGGATCCCCGGCTCTTCTTGGTTCCGTCAAAACGACAAAATCTTTGCCGGAAATTTCTTTGACAATTGTAATAATTTCTTTAACTGAAACACCTTTTCCCGTTCCAAGATTAAAAAAATCGGTTTGAAAATTATTATCGTTCATCAATTTCAAAGAAAGAAAATGAGCTTCGGCTAAATCAATTACATGAATATAATCTCTAACGCAAGAACCATCTTTTGTCTCATAATCATCACCAAAAATCGCAATATTTTTCCTAAATCCCAAGGCCGTCTGCAAAACCAGTGGGATTAAATGAGTTTCCGGATTATGTTCTTCGCCAATGCCAAAACCAGCCCCAGCCGCGTTAAAATATCGCAGACGAACTGATTTGATACCATAAATTTGGTTATACCATTCCAAAATCTTTTCAAACATTAACTTACTTTCACCATAGGGATTTATCGGCTTTTGTTCTTCCGTTTCCGTTATTGGCAAATTTTTTGGCAAGCCATAAGTCGCACAAGTGGAGGAAAAAACAATTTGCTGACAATTCCCCGATTTCATCGCTTCCAACAAATTAATTCCGGCCAAAAGATTATTTTCAAAATATTTTCCTGGATTTTGCATCGATTCACCAACATAAGCGTAAGCCGCAAAATGAATTACCGATTTTATTTCATTATTCAAAAAAATATTTCTTATATTCTCTTTATCCAACAAATCTCCTTTGATAAAATTAACCCCGGCCGGCAAAAATTTCTCATGACCATATACCAAATTATCAAAAACAATAATATCCGTCGGAGAAATTCCTCGAGAAATCAAATAATGAACAGTGTGAGAACCAATATATCCTGCTCCACCAGTAACCAAAATTTTTGCCATATTTTTATTTTTTAAAATCCACCAAATGCCCCAAAACTTTTACTCCGGCGCGAAATAAAAACTTTACATCCGCCCAAGTTCTGATCGATTTTATTTTGTTAAAAATGAATTTTGGAGTGAGAAAAGATTTATAAAGTCCTTGCGTTAATTCTTTAACTTGCTCGGTCGAAATTTCACATTTCATCACCTGTTCCCGTTGATCAAAACGATCGTAATCGGTAAAATTTAACAAATTATTATCGGCACAGTATTTAAATAACGGCGTTCCCGGATAAGGAATCAAAACGGTCGCTTGCAAAGTATTAACATAATTTTTTTTGAATAAATTTTTGGCCAAATCCACCGTTCTTTTCGCATCAGCAAAACTTTCCCAAGGATAACCGATCATCGCCGTAATATGCGGTTCAAGTTCCGCGTCTTTGCACATTTTTAGACCATTTTCAATTTCTTCAATTTTTAAACCCTTATCAATTCTATCCAAAGTTTCTTGATTGGCCGACTCAAGACCAAAAAGAACAAAACGAAAACCGGCTTTTTTCATCAGCTTCCAAATTTCCGGATCTTTAATTCCATTAATTCGCATATTGCAACTCATGGTCACCTTTTCATTAAATCCGCGTTCAATCATGCCGTCACAAAACTCTTTTAACCAGTCCCCAATCGGCAAAGAACCGGAATCTTCCATAATTTCTTTGACGCCAAGCTCAATCAAAGCTCCGACTTCATCAAGTGCCAACTTGGCCGAACGAGTACGAAAATTATTTCCCGGAAAAAGTGTCGTCCAAGAACAATTACTAACCCCGACAAAATTTGCGGTATAACTATGATCTTTGTCAACTGATAAATTATAAACCAAACCATCATAATGCGCTATGCTCAACTTTGTCACTGGCAAATATGCATAATTTTTAACTATAAATCCCTTTTTATAAATAGATTGCAAATTTAATGTTTGTTTTTTTTCCTCAAACAAATTAACTATATCAATACTAGAAAGCGTTATGACATTCTGCCGTTTGGTCATCTTCTTATGTAGTTTGGTTTTTCTAACGCTAGGAATGGCCGAACATCTTAATAACACCATAACCAATTGTGCCGATAAATTATCAGCAGCCGAACTCAAAATATATTCGGCACGCCCTCCTCTTTGTCTATAATGCGCATCTCCACGAAAAACTCCCCTTAACAATTCCACCTGTTTTTCCCTTGCCGCCTTAATTACAAACTCAGGCAAATTTTTGTTATAACAATCATCACCAAACAAATTTTTAAAAACTTTGGCCAAAACTGTATTCCCAACAGTAATCTGAGTCGTGTGATTAACATCATTCTTATGCGTATTTGCTTCTACTCCAAAAGACTCTTTTATTATTTTCTTTACATCTTCAATATATTCATGTTCTTTTTGATTAAATGTGAAACTTAATACCAAAGAATTCGGTCTGTTCTTTATCTTTGAAACACATCCCTCGGCCAAATAATAACCAAATAATCGAAAAACCTCTTTATTCATTTCTATTTTCGACTTTATCCATTTTTTCCCACCCTCAAAACTAATCTCATTGTTTTTATATTTCAATGGATCAACTTTTTCTTTTAAGTTGCCACTTTTTTGTAAAGACAAATAACGATGCACTGTTTCTCGATCAATTTTTAACATAGCGGAAATAGTTCTCTCGCTTTTACCTTGTTCTTTTAATCTCAAAATATCCTCAATTAACGATTCAGCAATCTTTTTATTGGTTTGAATCACCGACGATTGCCATCCCAAAACTTCCTTTAAATCCAAATAATCTAAATTTTTTATCTCTCTATTTATTGGCACAGCCAAATAATCACCTTTTTTTATTTGTCCAGCCTCAATATATTGCGGTTCGTATTTTAAATATGGCCGAGTCAAATTACAATTTTCACAACCAAGTATTTTTGAAAAGTCATTATTACTTTTGCATAAATAACCTGATTTACCTAATTTCAAACAATGGTTTATTTTATCCAACGGCAAACATAAAGTTTTATGATTTGGCGTTATTTTAAAAGGGATTAGACAATTAGCTTTTATTTCAACCAAGTCACCAGAATAATCTCTTTGTAAAGTTTCTTTGACTGTCTCATAATTTCCCAAATGAGTTAGAACGCGGTCTCCTCTTTTTATCTCAGTAATTACTTTTGATCCAGTTAAAGTGAAAACTTGAGTTTCACCAGTCAAACAAAAAGTGCATCTTCCCCACCAACAATCACGACCGCTCATCATATAAGTTCCGGGTGTATATTTAAAATTCCCATTTTTAAAAGCATACAACTGCCATTTGGTGAGTTCTCGATCAATCATCGGCAAAATATTCAGATCATTTTCGTGATAATTTTGTTTTTCACCACTATTTTTTGTTTCAAAATTAACAAACTCACCACCAAACCACTTTATTTTTTCATTTTTCCCATTTTCATCAAAATCACCACCTTGACGCCAATACCAACCGGACTTTAATTCTCCTTTTTGTTCCAAAAAATCAACCAAATTATTAACACCAAAATCAAAATCTCCACCGCAAAGAACATAATCAACTTGCGAGTATTGCAAACTTTCTGTCGGCAGTGCCGTCACGTGATCACCAACCAACACAACTTTTACCGGCCAATCCGCTTTGGCTTTTATTTCATTTATAATTTTCCAATGTCTTTTGACTACCGGAGTTTTTGTTTCAAAAACAACCAAATCCGGTCGGTTAAGCAAAAGTCGCGCCAACCAAGTATCATAATCCATTTCTTCGGCAATTCCATCGTCCCAAAGAACTTCATGACCGTTCGCTTTCAAAAATGACGCCAAAAACGCCGGAATTACCGGATAAATATAAGTCGGACTATTAAACCACTGAAATTGCCGATTTTGCCCAAGCAAAGGAACGCCTTTTTCGCTGGTTAATGGTGGATATGAGATTGATATTTTCATAATTTTTTCTACTAATCTGCTAATAATACGCTACTAATTCTACTAATCTGCTGATAATTAAGCTACAAATTCTACAAATATTAATTCTTTATTCGTAGCATTCGAAGTTTCGTTATTCGCAGTATTAGTAGCATTCGAAGCTTATTTATTCGTAGCATTTGTAGTCACAATTATCTTAACTTACTCTTTAATTCCTTCGTAAAAAACAACCCTTGCAAAAACTTATAACCATAAACCAAATGTGTCCCGATTATATATGGAATTGTTGCTAAAGAAATTTGCCAAGTCTCGTATTTTTTTATTTGCATAATCGCCGTCAAAACACCCAATAAATATACACCCAAACCGAGAATAAATAAATTTGCAATAATTTTTGAAAATAAACTGAAAAAAACACCGCAAACCACAAAAAGTAAAAATAAACTCGGAATAAAATATTTTAATTTTAGTGATGTCTCAGGAAATTTTTTGGCAAAAAAACCGCGATGCAAGCCATAACCACCTACTTGTTTCATGTGTTTCAGAAATCCGGCCCGACGATGGTGATAAACAATCAATTCCGGATCATACAAAATTTTTTCGCCAGCTTTGATTATTCCCAGACAAAGTAAGGTATCTTCTCCCGGCCAATATTCGGAATTAAATCCACCAATTTTGGCGAAAAGTTCCTTTCTAATCGACAAATTAACACTCGGCCAATCGTTTACTAATCTTTTTTGACCAATAGAAATATATCTTTCTGGACAACCACCTGACAAAGAACTCAGAAAAACCGCACCACTAACTTTTTGCAGAAAATTGTCATCTTTTGGAGTAACGGCCGGGCCACCAACGGCACCAATTTCTTTATTGTCAAAATCTTTTTCTAATTTATCGAGAAAATCTTTTTCTGGATAAGCGTCATCATCAATGAAAATTATAATTTCTCCAGCCGCATCTTTTATCGCCAAAGATCTTTTGATCGCGGGTCCCACATGGCCGGTGGCAATTTGTCTGGTCTTTGGCCAAGATTCATTATTCACTTCGTCCGGATAAATGATAATTTCAAAATCATCGCATTCGATTTCCAAAATTTTTGGCACGGCTTCGCGAATATAATCGTTGATTTCTTTGACTGGGATGATGAATGAGAATTTCATAATATTACACAAATTACCACTATATATACTTTTTTGTCGTCCCAACGAAACCTTTATGTCTTTGTCATCTCGACCGAACAAAGTGAGTGGAGAGATCTGTTTTCAAAAAAAATTACCTTTTAAAATATTACTCTTAATACAGATTTCTCGACTCGTTCGCTTACGCTCACATCGCTCGAAATGACAAATTGGAAAGTGTTTTTTTCACCAAAGACGTATCCGCCACTGGCGGAGTTCCTTTCTCAATTGCTCAGTTGTAAAAAATACTCAATCGCCCTCCCCAACCCTTCTTCCAAATTAACCCTCGGTTCCCAATTTAATTTTTCTTTGGCTAAGGAAATATCCGGTTTGCGTTGTTTTGGATCGTCCCATGGCAAATCTTGATAAATTATTTTACTCGAACTTTCTGGAATCATTTGTAAAATTTTTTCCGCTAACTCTTTGATTGTGAATTCCCCAGGGTTGCCCAGATTGACCGGTCCGATAAAATCATCTTCATTATTCATCATTTTGATCATCCCCTCCAAAAGATCATCCACATATTGAAAACTTCTGGTCTGCGAACCTTCCCCAAAAATAGTTATGTCCTTATTTTGCAACGCTTGCATGATGAAATTGGAAACCACTCGCCCATCCTGCGGATCCATATTTGGCCCATAAGTGTTAAAAATTCTAATCACCCGAATCGGTAAATTATATTTTCGATGATAATCAAAAAACAAAGTTTCCGCTCCCCTTTTGCCCTCATCATAACAAGATCGAATACCGATCGGATTAACATTACCCCAATAACTTTCCGGTTGCGGATGAATTGACGGATCACCGTAAACTTCGGACGTTGACGCTTGCAAAATTTTGGCTTTATTTTTTCGCGCCAATTCGAGCATATTCAAAGCGCCAAGAATGGACGTTTTGTAAGTAAAAATCGGATCTCGTTGATAATGCGGTGGCGAAGCCGGGCAAGCCAAATTATAAATTTCTTCAACTTCCAACTCAATCGGTTCGATAATATCATGTTCAATCAATTGAAAATTTTCATTTTGCAAAAGTTCAACTAAATTTTCTTTTCTGCCGGTATAAAAATTATCGAGTGCAATTACTTGATTTCCTTCTTTCAATAATCTGGCGCAAAGATTGCTACCAAGAAAACCGGCGCCACCGGTGACTAAAATTTTTTTCATATTTTTAAATCTTTTTGTTTCTAATTTGTAAGAATATTCAGCGTTATTTACATTTTGTCATCTCGACTTGCTATTTTGTCATCCCGAGTGAGCAGTGGCGAATCGAGGGATCTTT
>JBAYHA010000019.1:0-17247 GCA_041666425.1 Patescibacteria group bacterium | reverse complement strand
TAATCGGGGATTTGGATGAGTGGGTAATTTTTTTTCTTGGCGATCTCGGTCAACTCTCCGTCATGGGCGATAATAATAATCTGTTTTAGTTTTTTCTTTTCTGCTTGGTGCAAAAGAGAAATTGTCTCTGCCGTATTTCCTGAATAGCTGATAAAAATTCCGCAGTAATCTGCCGTTAATCCTGTTGGAATATTATAATCTCGAACTAAACCGGTTTGCAATTTTTGGTTGTGTTTTGTTTCGTCCAGAAAAGCGCGCAAAATATCAACAGGGAAAGCCGATCCACCCATGGCGCCGATGAAAAGATGCGGAGATTGTAATTTTATTTTTGGGGAATTCTGAGCGATGAGAATTTGTGTCGGTAAATTTTTGATCACTTCAAGAATGTTTTGCGGATCCAAATTTTTATTTTTGTTTTTCATATTTTAGAAAAACTTTTTTCTTAATTTAAACTTATCAAATGTGATATAAATATGCAATTAAGTTATACACAAGACAACGTATCAACAGACCAACCGATCAACTGAGCAATGAAGCAACTGAGCAATGAAACAAAGAAACAAGAGAACAGTGATTATTCGTAGCATTCGAAGCTTAATTATTCGCAGATTAGTAGCTCTTTATTCAGCCCTTGAAATTTATCTTCTTTTCTGTTATATTTACAATGATTTTTGATTTAAAATTTGCCAAAAATAAATGAAAAAATATGAGCGGACACAGCAAGTGGGAAACAACCCATCGCCAAAAAGAAGCTACCGATGCCAAGCGCGGACATTTGTTCACAAAACTTAGCAAAAATATCAGTCTCTCGGCCAAGAAAAACGGAGATATTGAAACAAATTTTTCTTTACGTATGGCCGTGGACAAAGCCAAGGAAGCAAACATGCCAAAGGATAATATTGAAAAAGCGATCAAGCGGGGAACCGGTGAAATCGAAGGTTTAACTTATGAAGGTGTTTTTTACGAAGCTTATGGCGGGCATGGCGTGGCGTTAATTATTGAAGGCGTTACTGACAAAAAAAATCGCACCACGCCGGAAGTAAAATCCATTCTGACCAAATTTGGCGGTTCGCTGGGCGGACAAAATTCCGTGCAATGGATGTTTAATCACCAAGGAGTTATCAGAATTGAATCAATCGAAGTAAAAGACAAAGATTCTTTGATTATGGAATTTTTGGAAAATGGGGCTGAGGATGTTGTTGAGGAAGAAGGCGGTTTGACCGTTTTTTGTGGGTTTACTGATTTTGAAAAAATAAAGAAGTTTTTGGAAACAAAAAATATCAAACCAAGTTATTCAGAAGTGGAATGGCTTGCCAAAGAAAAGGTAAAACTTTCCGATGACGACAAAGCCTCAGTCGAAAAAATGTTAACATTGTTGGAAGAAAATGAGGATATCAATGATGTTTATAGTAATCTTGAAGTATAAAGTTTATAAAGTTATCGCGAAGTGATCCCTTCGGGAAAAGTTCATAAAGTAATTTGATGTCAAAATTTGATGTCAAAAAACTTTGACTACGAAATTACTAATGCTTTTAATAACACCTATTCTACTTGTTATACTTATTATACGTTATAACTTTATGAACTTTACAAACTTTAAAACTTTACAAACTCCGGGAGTTTTTCTCGGAATTGATCCCGGTTATGGCCGTACCGGATTTGGTATTATTTCTGTAGATGGTCCAAAAATAAAATGCTTGGATTATGGAGTTATCGAAACGCCGGCTGATTGTGATTTTAGCGCCAGATTGTTGTTTCTTTCTTGCGATATAAAAAAATTAATTAGAAAATACAAGCCGACGGTGGTGGCGATTGAAGAACTTTTCTTTTTTAAAAATGTCACAACCGCAATCAAGGTGGCACAAGCGCGTGGCGCGTTAATTTTGGCGGCAGCGGAGTCCGGATGTGAAATTATGGAATTTACTCCATTGCAAGTAAAACAAGCCATTGCTTGTTATGGACGAGCTGACAAAATGCAAGTGCAAAAAATGGTTAAGACATTATTGAATTTACAAGAAATTCCGAAGCCCGATGATTCTGCTGACGCTTTGGCGATTGCCATTTGTGCTTCGGGAAGTTATCGCCTGATGTTATTAGCAAAAAAACATTAGTATTTATTATGACCACAAAAATTATTAAGAATAAAACTGATTATGGCTACTGCGGACAAGGGCAGAGTCATTTTGTTTTTGTAGCACCGCATGCCGGCGGGGATGATTTGAAGACAGCTTTTTTGGCGATAAAATTAGCCAGAATTTTTGCGGGTTCTTTTGTTGTCAACCGACGATTTTTTAAACAGTCCAATAGTCGTTCGCAAAAATATCCCGAAAGAGTGGAAGATTTCAATCGTTTGAGTTGGAGCAAAAAAAATAACAAATATCTTTGGGCAAAAAAAAATCCGGCCATGAAAAAGTTTTTCGCGGATATTTCCGAACTTTGTAATTTGGCAAAGCAAAAAAGTCCATGGGGCAAAGCGGTGGTTGTTTATCTCCACGGCATGAATAGTGATAAATATCTTTTTGACTTGGGGGTTGGGCTTCGGGCAAAAAAAGATCATCAGAATAAATTTCGAGGAACTTCGGCTGTGCCGTTTAGTGTTTCCGGTGTACCAACAATGCCAATTAGTATTTTAAAAAAGTTAAAGAACTGTTTTGTCGAGGAGATTAATAATTTTGACTCGACCAAGGCTGTTGGTGTTGGTGTTTTTCCGGCATGGAGTCGTCGCGTGGCCATTCAATTTCATAAAAATGGCGGTCGTGATGATTTTGCTTTGCAGTTGGAAATAAATCACGAAATTAGAATCAATCAAGAAAAATTACAGCAAGCACTTTTAATTATTGAAAATGTTTTCAAAAAAGTATTTTAATAAAAAATTTTTAGTTTTAAATATATCAATTTATGTTAATTCATGTTTTAACCTTTGGCCAAAGTCAAAAATTAGGCGAATCTTTAAAGGGCAATATGGCGTTGATGGAAAATGCGGCTACCAAGTTGGGTCATCAAATTTCGATAATCTTTGAGAACCAATGCTATATGAAGTTTGGCAATTCAGCCGGTTTGGTTTTAAAAAATCATGAATTAAAAGATGTTAATGTTTTGATTGTTCGGGCTAATCCGGCTGGAGCCAATATGATGTTTCGCAGTACGCTTATCAGACAGTTTGAACTGTTGGGAATTCCGGTGGTTAACAAAGAGTTGGGAGTGATGAGAGCAAAAAACAAGATAAAAACTTTGCAAGTTTTAACTCGAAAAAATGTGCCGGTGCCACGTAGTTTTATTGTGACTAATAGTGCCAATGTTGATGAAATTGTCAGTGAAATCGGTTCGTTTCCGGTAATTTTGAAAGCAGTTTCCGGTTCTCAGGGTAAGGGTGTCTCGATTATTGAAAGCAAACGTGGCTTGCGTTCAGTTATCGAAATGGTGGTCAAAGATCAAGATCCGGAACCGCTTATAATTCAAGAATATGTTAAGGAGTCAAAAGGGCATGATCTACGCGTCTTTGTTATCGGCAAAAAAATTGTTGGAGCGATGGAGAGAATTGCCAAAAAACGCGGTGAATTCAGAAGTAATTTCCATCTTGGCGGACGTGTACGGATTGCCGATTTGTCGGATGACGAAAAAAAGTTGGCTCTTGACGCGGCACGTGCCTGTGGATTGGATTTTGCCGGTGTAGATATTTTGCGGACCAAAACAGGCCCAAAAGTTTTGGAAGTCAACGCCAATCCGGGATTGGAAGGCATTACTCATGCAAGTGGCAGGGATATTGCCGGTGAAATTATCAAATATGCTGTGAAGAAATCAAAAAGATTTAAGAATAGAAAGAATAAATAGAATTTATCACGAAGTGATGCCTTCGGCAAGAATTAAGGATTGACTGCAAGACATATTTTAGCGCGGGCATTTAGTCGGCGTATAATAATTTGTATGGATGAAAATGCCAAGATTTTAATTAATGAAGCAAAGAAAAGAAAAATAAAAATCGAGAATATCGACCAAGATTTTGATTTGTGGATGTGGCAAAAAAGCAATAGAGTTTCTTTTTCCGTTGGCACGCTAACTGAATTAACGGACACGATTGCGTATCGTTTGATTGAGACCAAATATTATGTTTTTTCTTTGTTGAATAAAAACGGGTTTTTGACCAATCGTTGGAAAAAAACGATCAAAATGTCCGAAGTGCGAATTTTTTTGGAGGAAGTTGGCGTAGCCCTGCTTTCCAGAATCAGATTGAGAGAAAGAGATCGAAAAAATAATTTTATCAAAAAGGGTAATCCGCTAAAAAATGTTTTAAAAGATTTTTTTGCTTTTTACGAAAAGCCGTGGGAGGAATCGGATAAATTACCGATTGCCGTTTTTTTGACACAAAAGGTGACAAAAAAAATTATTCGGGCCACTGTTTTAAATTTTCAAGAAGTTTATTTCTCGGAAAATGAAAAAGAAATGAAATTTTATGCCAAGAAGTTTATTGAAGCGGCCAAAATTTTTCGTTCACCGGTCATTGAATTCGAATGTTTTATAAAAAATGGTGAACCGGTTTTTGTTAATGCGTCCGCAGGGGTAAGTTTATCCGTTTACGAAAAAAATATCGGGACAAAGATCGCCAAGGCGATGATTGATTTAATGCAAAAAAACAAATTGATATGAGTGAAGAAAAAAATATTCCGCAAGAACAAACCAGATATTTCTTGGTGTTAAAACAGGCGGCCAAATATTTTGGTTTTAAGTTGCGAAGATTAACTCCGGATGGTGTTATTTACGAAGTTTATAATAATAAAGAAAGTCATCGGTTTAATCTTTCGGCGACTGAGAAAAATACAGCCGTTTTGCGCAAAATAGCGCAAAATAAATTGTTAGCCACCAAGGTTTTGGGACGGCTGGGTTTTGCTGTGCCACAAACGATTATTGTTTCCAATGTCAAGGAAGCGAAAGATTTTTTAAAAAAACACAAAAATATTGTCGTTAAGCCGATTGATGGTTCGATGGGTCGTGGAATTTCCATTGGTATAACGAAAGCTGAAGATCTAAAAACTGCTTTTTCTTTGGCCAGAAAGAACAGTCGTGCGGGGCAGGTGATTATCGAGGAATTTATTGAGGGTAAAGATTTTCGCATTACCATTATCAATCAAAAATATTATTTTGTGGCCGAACGAGTGGTTGCGCAAGTAATTGGCGATGGAAAAAGTTCAATAACACAACTGATCGAAAAAGAAAATAAAAACCGTGATGTTAAGAACTGTTTGGTGATGGATGAAATAACCGAAAAAGTGCTGTCTGAGTCCGGTTTAAATTATGATACAATAATCAAGAGGCGTGAAGTTGTCTTATTGCGTAAAAACGCCAATATTTCGACCGGTGGAATTGGTATAGATCGGACTGATGAAATTTCACCAAAGATTATTCGTGAATTGTTAAAAATGACCAAAACGATCAAGGCAAATACTGTTGGCGTGGATATTTTGACCAACGATATTTCCGGGAACAACTACAAGATAATTGAAATCAACACTCGTCCACAAATGATGTCACATCATTTTCCTCATGTTGGCAAAAAAAGATATCCGGCCCGAGAAATAATGAAAATGCTATTTAATATAAAATAAAAATATGCCCATACCAAATTTGCGCGTGGTGTCGCACAGTTCGGGAGAAAGTGACTATCGTGAAAGACCGCCAAAAAAAAGAAAAACTTTTAACAAAAAGATGTTAAAAAAAATTGCAGTTTTTGGATTTTATGGATTTTGTGGCCTAGTGGTTTATTTGATTGGCGCTTTTGCTTGGTATTCGCGAGAGCTTCCGGATCCAAATAAAATTTTGGAAAGAAATATTGCTCAGAGTACCAAAATTTATGATCGTGAAGGCAAAACGATTTTATATGATGTTCACGGCAATGAGCAACGAACTTTGGTAAAGCTGAGTGATATCCCGGATTTTGTAAAATGGGCGACCATTTCAGCCGAGGACAAAACTTTTTACGAGCACAAAGGTTTTAATCTTTTGGCCATGTTCAAAGGAACGATTATCGATCCATTGCTTGGCAGAAGAGCGCGTGGCGGATCGACGTTGACGCAACAGTTTGTCAAAAATTCTATTTTGACCAACGAGAGAAGAATTTCCAGAAAGATAAAAGAATTTATTTTGTCTTATAAGATTGAAAAGATTTTTTCCAAAGATGAAATTTTGCAAATGTATCTCAATGAAATTCCTTACGGATCGGTGGCTTATGGAGTGCAATCGGCCAGTCAAACTTTTTTTGGCAAAGAAGTCAAAGATTTGACTCTCGGCGAATCAGCTATTCTTGCCGGAATTCCGCAAGCGCCGACATATTATTCACCTTATGGTAGCCATGTCAAGGATCTTTTTAACCGTCAAAAATATGTTTTGAAACAAATGGTGGACAATGGTTACATTTCTCAAGAGCAAGCGGATGAGGCGCAAAAGCAGGAAATTAGATTTGCGCTAAAAAGACAAGCGATTATTGCCCCGCATTTTGTGATGTATGTCAAAGAAATTTTGAGCAAAGAGTTTGGCGAAGAATTTGTAGAAACTGGTGGGTTAAAGGTTACAACCACCTTGGATTTGACCAAACAAAAAATCGCCGAAGATGCGGTTGTGGCGGGGGTAGAAAAAAAAGGCAAAGAATATAATTTTAATAATTCGGCGTTGATTTCACTTGATCCTAAAAACGGACAAATTTTGGCCATGGTTGGATCAAAAGATTATTTTGATTTGGAAAGTCAAGGCAATTTTAATGTGACGACCGCTTTGCGTCAGCCGGGGTCGTCAATCAAACCATTGGTGTATTTGACCGCTTTTGAAAAAGGTTATACTCCTGACACCGTGCTTTATGATGTTGACACGATTTTCAAAAATGATGGCGAAGATTATCATCCCTTTAATTATGATGGCAAAGAACACGGTCCGGTAACTTTGCGTCAAGCTTTGGCTGGTTCATTAAATATTCCGGCGGTCAAAACATTGTATTTGGTTGGTGTGCAGAATATGGTTTCGCAGTTGCAAAAGTTTGGCTATACCTCTTTTGAAGATCGAAGTCGTTTTGGTTTGTCGTTGGTTCTTGGTGGTGGCGAAGTCAGACCGATTGAACATGCGGCCGCCTATGCGACGATTGCCAATGACGGTGTTTACAATCCTCCGGCGGGAATTTTAAAAGTAGAAGACAGCAAAGGGAATATCTTGTTGGAATTCAAAGAAAAATCAAAAAAAGTGATTGAGCCCAAATATTTGGACATGTTGACTTCAATTATGTCCGATGATTCGGCGCGGGCGTATGTTTTTGGCGCCAATGGACCGTTAACTTTGCAGGGACGACCGGTAGCGGTCAAAACCGGAACAACGAACGATTACAAAGATGCTTGGACTGCTGGTTTTACCCCCGCATTGGTTTCAGTGGTTTGGGTTGGTAACAATAGCGGCGCGGAAATGAAGAAAGGCGCTGACGGTTCGGTTATTGCTGCGCCGATCTGGAATGAATATATGCGAAAATCTTTGGAAAACAGTCCGGTGGAAAATTTTCGTGGTTATGTTTTAGAAGCGACCGGCAAACCGGTACTTGACGGGAATGTTTCCGGAGCGAAAATTTTAAAAATTGATAAATTTTCCAACAAATTGGCGACTGAATATACTCCTTCCAGCGCGATTGTCGAAAAGAACTTTCGTGAAGCGCATTGTCTTTTACATTATGTTTACAAAGATGATCCGCGCGGTGATGTGCCAAGCGATCCGGTGAGCGCTGATCCCGCGTATATTGGTTGGGAAGAAGCGGTGCAAACATGGGTACAAAAACAGTCCGGAGAAAATGTACAAATTTCCACAGAGCCTCCGCCAACTGACTTTGATGATTTGCACACATTGCAAAACAAACCGAGCGTGTATTTGACTTCGCCAAGCAATAATTCCGTTGTGACGAATATGCAAATTACGGCCACGGCCAGTGCTTCGGCGCCGAGAATAATTTCTAGAGTGGAATATTATTTGGATAATGTTTTGCTTGAAACCAAATGGCAATCGCCGTATGATTTGAATTATGTTTTTCGCAGTTACTTTACGCGGGGGTATCACAAGTTAAAAGTTGTGGCTTATGATGACGTGGATAATTCCAACGAAGCTTTGATTGATTTGAATATCCAAATTGATTTGCCAATGCCCGGATTCTCTTGGCTTGCGCCAGCCGGTGGTTCGATTTTAAAAAATAATGGGGCCGTTAATTTGTCAGGGAATATTAGTGATTTGTCAACCACAAAAAAAATTAATTTTTATGTCAGGAACAAATTAACAGGGGTAACTTCGCTTATCGGAACGGTGATTGCACCAATAACAAATATGGTGGAGGTTTCTTGGACAGTAACAAATTTAATTGGTAGCCATGAACTTTTTGCCGAGTTGATTGATCAAAATAATAATAAATTTGAAAGTGAAAGAGTTGAGGTAACTCTTGAAAAATAATATAAAATTTAGGAATTAAAAAAGACCGTAACGGTTGCCGTTGCGGTCTTTTGCTTTATTTTTTTATTGTTTTGAATGGTTTAAGATATTTGCAAATTTGCCATAATTTGTCAACAGTTGCGGTTTTGTTTTTGCGGGTTGCCATGGTATAATAATGGGGAAATTAAAACTACGAATCTGCAAATAATGCGCTACTAATCCTACGAATTTGCAAATAATAAAGCTACGAATCCTACGAATCTACAAATAATAAAGCTACGAATTCTACGAATCTGCAAATAATGCGCTACTAATCCTACGAATCTACAAATAATAAAGCTACGAATTCTACGAATATTAGTTCTTTATTAGTAGTATTCGAAGTTTAGTTATTCGTAGCATTAGTAGTATTCGAAACTTAATTATTCGTAGTATTAGTAGTATTCGTAGCTTAGTTATTCGTAGATTTGTAGTATATAATTTTATAACTGTTAAATATGTATCTCCAACGCCTCGAAATTCAAGGATTCAAATCTTTTGCCAAAAAGACAGTTTTTGATTTTCCAAAAAATTCAAATTTTCACGAAAAAGCACATAGTTTGACGGCCGTGGTCGGGCCAAACGGTTCGGGAAAATCCAATGTTTCCGATGCCATTCGTTGGGTGCTTGGCGAACAGAGTTTAAAACTGATTCGTTGCAAAAAAGCGGATGATGTTATTTTTGGCGGATCGGAAAAACGCGCGCGACAGGGTTTTGCGGAGGTTGTTTTAACAATGAATAATGAAGATGGCGCTTTGCCGATTGATTATAGTGAAGTTGTTTTGACTCGTCGTGTTTATCGCAATGGCGAAACCGAATATTTGATAAATCAAAACAAAGTGCGACTTTTTGATTTGCTGATGCTTTTGGCGAAGGCAAATTTTGGCCAACGCAGTTACAGTATCGTTGGTCAGGGCATGGTTGATCATATTATTAATATTTCCGCTTTTGAAAGAAAAGATTTTTTTGATGAAGCGACCGGAGTCAAACAATTTCAAATAAAAAGAGATCAGGCCGTTAACCGATTACGCAAAACTCGGGAAAATCTTCTCGAAACAAACAAAATTATTGCCGAGTTGGAGCCGCGATTGCGACTTTTAACCAGACAGTTAAAAAAGCTTGAACAGCGCAAAGAAATTGAAAGCGCGCTACGCGAGGAACAAAAAAAATATTATTCTTATAACCTCAAGAATTTAGAAAAATCTCGCGCCGAAAAAGCCGAGCTTTTGGCTACTCGTCAGGCATTGTCGGACGAGTGGCGTGAAAAATTAAATGAGATTCAGTTTGAGCTTGGACGTTTGTCACGCGAAGAATCGCGCAAAGATATTTTTAATAATTTGCAAAAAGAATATAATGATTTCCTCGGCAAAAAAAATGAAATTTTAAAAGATTTGGCGATGATTAAGGGTAAGATGAGTTTGGAGTACCTGAAAGCGGGCAAACAAAATTTATCTTGGCTTATCGACAAAAAAGAAGAAACGGAAAGACGATTATCGGAAATTACGGAGAGCTTGAATAATTTGGTTGTTAAATATAAATATCAGCAAAATCAAAAGATGGAAGCGGAAAGTAAGTTAAGCTCGCTCATAAATGAACAAACTGTTTTGAGCA
This sequence comes from Patescibacteria group bacterium, assembly GCA_041666425.1. GTDB lineage: Bacteria > Patescibacteriota > Patescibacteriia > UBA11705 > JABHMO01 > JBAYHA01. Next base: position 7,158 of record JBAYHA010000019.1, on the reverse strand, counting down.
ATAATTTAAAAGTAGCCGAAGAAGAGTTGCTTCGGCTGAAATCTGGCAACAAAGAAAATTACGGTCGCGAAGCGATTCGGGCGGTTTTAAAATTACGGACCAAAATGTCCGGAATTATTGGTACTGTTGCGGAAATCGGCAAAACCGAGGAAATGTATGAACTTTGTCTCGGCGTATCGGCAGGAAACAAACTATTGTCAGTGGTGGTCGAAAATGAATCAATTGCGGTTAGGTGCATCAATTATTTAAAAGAAAACAGATTGGGAACGGTGACTTTTTTGCCGATGAACAAAATTAAATTTAATGGCCAAAACGGTCGTGGAGTTTTGTCATTAAATGGGGCGATTGGGTATGCGGTTGATTTGGTTAATTATGATGAAAAATACAAAAATATTTTTGATTTTGTTTTTGGTCGAACGATTGTTGTTGATACCATTGAAAATGCCAAAGCTATTGGAGTGGGCACGGAAAGAATGGTGACTCTTGATGGAGATTTGTTGGAAAAAAGCGGAGCTATGCGTGGCGGTTTCCAAAAGAAAAATAATTTTTGGGCGAGCATTGACGATAAGGGCGCTGTTTCATACGAAGAAAAAATAAGAGAAATTACAATTAATCGTTCACGGTTGGAGTCCTTGGAAATTGCAAGAGAAAAGTTATCCGTAGAAATAAATAACTGGCGGGTGGATATACAGGTGGCGGAAACCAAAAAAAAGGCCCTCGAAAATGATGGCGAGGTTTTGCAAAAAGAGAGTCAAAAAATCGCTTTGGAAATAAATGAAAACAAGGTTGAACCAAAGGATTATGATCGATATTTGGCTGATTTGGAAAAACAAAAAGAGCGTTTGGAAAAAGATTTGAAAAATCTTGAAAAAGAATTGTCCGCGATCAGGCAAAATTTGGACGAGTTTAATCTCGAAGAAGAAAAGAAAAAAAATCAGGTTTTTCGTCTACAAGATGAAATGCAGAACTGTCAGAACAAGGTCAATGGAGTTTCCGGTGAGGTCAATGAATTGCAAATTGCTTTGGCGAAAATAGAAACAAAAAGAGAAGATTTGGAAAAAGAAATTTTGACCGAGTTCGGCCAAGAAGATGGCGGACTAATTGAGGAATTTTTAAAAGTTGATACCGCCAGCGTGATTAATATTGATAGTTTGTGGTTTGAAATCGGAAAATTAAAAAATAATCTGGAACAAATTGGGGGCATTGATCCGGAAATTGTCGATGAACACCGAGAGGTCAGTGAAAGATATGAATTTTTGACCGGCCAAGTTAATGATTTGGACAAAGGCTTGGTTGATTTGGAAAAAATTGTTGTTGAATTGGACGAGGTGATCAATAATCAATTTACAATTTCATTTAAAAAAATCAATGAAGCGTTTGAAAGATATTTTACCAAAATTTTTAATGGCGGAAGGGCGCGGTTGGAATTGGTGCAAAGAGAAAAGTCGGCGACCGAGGAAATAAATGAAGCGGTTTTGAATAATTTGGAAAATCCAAATTTAGAAGCGCAAGAAGAAAAAAAACAAAATGAAAATTTGGTGGAAAATAAATCGGTTTTGGTAAATACCGGAATTGAAATAATGGTGGCTCCGCCAAACAAAAAAATCAATAATATTGCCGTCTTGTCCGGAGGCGAAAGAACGATGACTTCTTTGGCGTTAATTTGCGCGATTATTGATAGTAATCCGGCACCATTTGTTGTTATGGATGAGGTTGAGGCGGCGCTTGACGAATCAAATTCACATAAATTTTCGCAAATTCTTCAGGAATTAGCCTACAAATCACAGTTCGTGATAATCACTCACAATCGTATAACCATGCATGTAGCGGACGTTCTGTACGGTGTAGCGATGGGTGATGATGGGGTCTCAAAAACTTTGTCGTTGAATTTGGAAGGAGCGGAGAAGGAAGCAACGGAATAATGAGCAACGGAGTAACAGAGCAACTGAGCAACTGACTAATAGAGTAATAAAGCAAAAAAGAAAAGAAACAAAAGTGAATTAAGATATTAAAAAACACCAACCATATTTCCAGCCGACTTCAGTCGGCGTATGAAAATCGACGTTGGTGTTTTTTTGTCGCCGACTAAAGTCGGCTCAAGTGAAATATTTTTTACTTTATGAACTATTTTACTTTTCTGTAATAAGCTTTTTTTAAAATTTCACTGACAATGAAATATCCGCTGACTAACAAGAGAATAATCAACAAATGTTCGGTTGAAGGTTTTTGGAAGTGAAAAAGTCTTTGCCCAAAACTGGAAGTAGTTAACAAGAAAGCCATTGCTACCGCAAAAATTGTCGGAATCAGAACTGTTTTGCTGGGCCTTTTGGCTTGCCAGAACCAATGTTTGGTGCGGACGGAATAGATTAGAGCGATTTCCGTAAGGACGCTTCCAAGAAACCACGCCGTTTGCAGTTCTTCCGGATTGTGTTTCATAAAAATTGCAAAAAATAAAAAATCAAAAATCGTACTTATCAAACCCAAGACAAGAGAAATGGAAATAACTTCGTGCACTCCGTATTGTTTTGGTTTTTTTATTTCTTCGCGATCAATATTGTCACTGGCAATGGAAATCATTGGGGCGTCGGATAAAAGATTTAAAAGCAAAATTTGTACTGTTAGCATTGGCAAATAGGGGATGAAAAGTGATGAAACGGCCAAGGCAAAAAAATTACCAAAGTTGGAAATAAGTGTGATTTTTAAATATTTAACGATATTGGAAAAAATTTCTCGGCCGGATTTTATGCTGTCAATGATTACATTTAAATCAGGATTCAAAAGAACAATGTCTGCCGAGTCGCGAGCAATATCGCAAGCATGGTCAACAACCATGGAGACATTGGCTAATTTTAATGCCGGGGCGTCGTTGATGCCTTCACCAAGATAACCGACATTTTTTGTTTTTTGTAATTTTTCAATAATTTGGAATTTTTGTTCGGGAGAAACTCGGGCAAAAATGGGTATTGTTTGTACTGCGAGCAGTTGTTTTTCCGGCGACAGTTCACAGAACTCGTCGCCGGTCAAAACTTGGTTTTCGTTTTTGAGTATGCCGATTTTTTGGCCGACCGAAACAGCCACTTCGCGACTGTCGCCGGTCAAAATTTTTATTTGTACGCCAAGCGCTTCGGCCTTTTTGATCGCCTCGCGTGTTGTTTTTTTTATTGGATCAAGTAAAGAGATTAATCCGCCAAAAAGAAAATCAGTTTCATTTTTAACAGTGTATTTTTCATGGGAGAAATTTTTGTAAGCAAGCGCGATGACTCTTCGGCCAAGTAAGCCTTGTTTCTTTTGCCATTTTGAAAGTTCGGTTATTTTTTCTTCTGTTAAATTATGACAAAGCGGTAAAACAAATTCTACTGCTCCTCTCACAATGAGTTCTTTTTTGTTATTGTTTTTGACCAAGACGCTGTTTCTGCGCCGTTCCGGTGAAAAAGGAATTTCCGCAATTCTTGTGAATTTATTTAACTCAGCCTTTATTTTTTTAGAAATTCCACCCCAAATGGCGTGATCAAAAGAGTTGTTAGTGTCGTTGTCATGATTTTTTTGTTTTATTTTTTCCGAAGCTAATCCGGCCAGAAGCAGGGTGAACTCTTTTGAGGCACTGTTGAAATCAACTATTTGCATTATATTTTCGGTAATAGTGCCTGTTTTGTCAGTACAAAGAATTTCAATTCCTCCCAAATCTTCAACAGCTGATAGTCGACGCACGATAACTTTATTTTTGGCCAAGCGAAGTGCGCCCTTGCTTAATGAAAGCGTTGTGACAAGGGGCAAAGCTTCGGGAATTACGCCAACCGCCAAGGCGATGCTGAAGAGAAGTATTTCCATGATCCGCGCGCTTTCACCTTTGATAAGCAAGTTGGCGACAAAAATCAAAACAATGGTAATTAAAATAAGTTGTAAAATAAATTTGCTGAATTGGTAGATGTTTTTTTCAAAAAGGCTTTTTTTATTTGTTTCCACTGTTAATTTGGAAACTCCGCCCATGACGGTATTGGCACCCATGGCAATAACCACAGCCAGCGCTTCTCCGCAAATGACTTTTGTTCCGGAAAAAAGGATGTTTTGGGCTTGGTAAAGGTTTTTGGTCGATTTTTTCAAGGGTTTTTCATTTTTGGCTATTTCAATAGACTCTCCGGTCAAGATTGATTCATCAACAATTAATCCATTGTTGTTTGTTATGCGCAAGTCGGCAGGGACAATATCGCCGGCGACTAATTTTATAATGTCGCCGATAACCAATTCCTCGCTGTTGATTAAAATTTCTTCGCTGTCGCGAATAACTCTGGCTCGATGCGTTAAAATTTTTTTTAATAAGTATAAAGATTTGGCGGAGTGGTATTCTTGGAAAAAACCGAGAAGCGTATTTAACAAAACAATGCCGAGAATGATGTAGCTATCAATTCTTTCGCCCATAAAAAAAGAAAGTCCGGATGCGAGCAATAAAATATAAATAAATGGTGAGCAAAATTGACGCCAAAAAATAGTCAAACCGTTTGGAGCTTGATTATTAATTTCATTTTGTTTGTTTTGTTTTTGTCTTTTTTTCGCTTCTGTTTTTGTCAGCCCGTTTTTGTCGCTTTTTAGTTCAAGCAAAACTTGGTTTTCGTTTTTGTTTGTGTATTCAGAAAATGACATACATTTCATGAATATTATAACAGGTTTTTTGTTTTATAAAAAGAGAATTGAGTGATGCAGGCATCGCCACCTCGCCGTCACTCCGGACTTGACCGTGCCTCCGCCGAAGCGTAGTTCGGCTACGCGCAGGCAGGTCCGGAGTGATGAGAAGAAAGGGCTTTAAATTTAAATTTCCCACAGACCTTCATGAATTGCGTTTACGATTTAAAATTATAGTAGGTAGTTTGACTTTATTTAAAATTGCGGTAAAATACTGTTTCTCTGTTATTTGACAACCGAAGGCCCTATTGGGGTAATGGAGGGGGTTAATAATGATTACTGATGTAGAAGAAATGGAAGATTTTATGCTGAGCGGGGAGTTGTTAACTTTTGAGCAAGCCAAGGAGATTTTTGGTTTTCATTTGAAGAATGGATTTAGATTTGTTTTGGCGCACAGAAAATTGGTTTTGCAAAACTTAAAGGATCTTTGTGCGAAGAGTCAGAAAAAGGAAAATAAATTGTTGAGTGATATGGCAAGTGATTTTTTGGGCTCAGAAAAAAGGCAACTTCAGCTGTTTAAGTTTTATAAAACAAAAGAAAGACACGAAAGGAAACGCGGTGAAAAAAAGTTTTGGCAAACCATAATACTTTTTTCTATTATTGATTTATTGAAAGTTTGGGAAGTTTTTCGATCAGAAAATGAAGATATAAATAAATTGTATGAAGATTTTTCTTTTTTGTTAGGAGGAGAAAATGGCAAAGTCAGCAATTAACTTGGAATATTCTTTTGAAGAAAATCAGTCCACATACAACGGTGCGAGTGTAGGTACGAGCATAAAAGATTGTCAGGAAAAGGTTAAAGAATTTTTGGCAAAAGGATTTGTTATTAATATCGTGGGATGTACTTTTACTCGATTGGCGTTGGTGAAAATTGAAAATGATAAAAAAGTCGGTTGGTTGAAAATCACCACATCAAGCGAAAAGTTGTTGAAGATTTCCACGCCGTTTGTTGATCATGACGATAATTGGAAATTCTTTGTCAGCAGATTGACCCCAATGAACAAACAAGTCAAAAAAGAAAATAGTTATGATTTTGAATTTATTTGTTGCCCTCTCGTTTCCACAAGGGAATTATCGGAGTTGCAAAAAAAAGAAGGCAAAGTAAAAGTAAAAGTTATTTTTGATGGTGAAAAAAATCCACAGGAAAAACGTGAAGTGAAGTGTGATTTATTTGATGATAAGTCCGCACTTTTTTCTTGTAAAAGATCAGGAGGTCATTGTCGATATTTGTTATAAAATTAAAAAGTGAAAAAGCAAAAGCGCCAACTTACGCATAAGTTGACGCTTTTTTTATTTTGTCATCTCGACTTGCTATTTTGTCATCCCGTGCATAGTCTTTGTCATCTCGACTGTAATGGAGAGATCTTTTCAAATAATAAAATTCCAATGTCGTATTTACTAAACAGAAAAGATTTCTCCCCTCGACTTTGCTCGGGGCAGGCTGGTCATGTTCACTCGAAATGACAAGGGAGAAATCGGTCGAAAATAACAAATCAATATTTACCAGCCGCCACCGCCTCCTCCACCACCACCGCCACCGGAAAAGCCACTGCCACCGGAACCGCTTGATGAAGTCATGGCCGAATTTAAATTATTGGAAATTGTGGAAATGGCCGATTCGATTTGGTCAAAGTTCGTAGCTACGAGATTGGCGCCGACAAACCACGCCGGATGATAGCTGTTGAAATAATTTTCGCCATAAATTTGTTTCATTTTGTTGATCCAAATTTTGGTCAGACCAAAAAGCATGGCGTAGGGAAGAAATTTTTCAAAAATATTTTCTTTTTCATTAAACTGTTCGCGGTATTTCTCAGCCGTATTCATGTAAAGTTGAAAACCTTTGGTTTGCCACAAAACATCTTGGCCTTTTGGTGTTAATTTTTTCATAAAATAGGCAAACAGAACAAAGATCAATACAGAAAGTATCAAAGAAATTATTAAATGAATTTGGTTGTCAATATTTTTAAAAATTAAGTAAGAAATAGTTCCGATGATCGCTACGATTACAAGTAAAATCCAAAAAGCTTTATTGGCTTTTTTGTCCAAAATATCTTTGATGGTTAACTCTTTGGAAATTTCCGTTGACCAAGAAAATTTCATAATGTTGGCCAGATTGGGATTGTAGCCTTTGGAAAATTCAAAAGAGTTGTTTTTTTTAAAAATGGTTTTTAATAATTCTTTTTCAAGTCGGCTCAGAGCTTCAGTCGGTTTTTCCGTCTTGGTAAAAGTAAAGATTTTTTCATCTTTTGCCTCAATTTTTAAATATCCTTTGACCGCTAGATTGAAAATTTCCGCGGTGATGGCTTTTGTTTGGAAATGGCCGTTATTGGTGATTGCCGAAAGTTCCAAAAGAGAAAATTCTTTTGGTGGTTCGTATTGGGCGATAACAGAACGGGAATCTTTTTTGTCATTGCCGTATTTTTTCCAGAATAAAAAGCAAACAAGAAAAACAGTTAACGGAATGAAAAATGGCAAGAATTG
>JBAYHA010000018.1:0-17374 GCA_041666425.1 Patescibacteria group bacterium | reverse complement strand
ATTTATTCCAAGAACACTTCCATTTTTTACAAAGATACCAAAATAAATATCGTTGACACTCCTGGGCACGCGGATTTCAGTTCCGAAGTTGAGCGTATTTTGCGTTCAATCGATTGCGTTTTGTTGGTTGTTGACGCGCAAGAAGGTCCAATGCCTCAGACCAAATTTGTGTTGAAAAAATCTTTGGAATTAGGTTTAAAACCGATTGTTGTTATCAACAAAATTGACAAACCGGCCGCTCGACCACTTGAAGTTCAAGAAATGGTTTATGAACTGTTTCTTGATCTTGGCGCCAATGATCAACAATTGGATTTTCCATATGTGTTTGCTTCCAGCCGTCAAGGTTTTGCCAAAAACAAATTGGAAGATGAAAGCAAGGATTTATTTCCTTTGCTTGATTTGATTCTCGAAAAAGTTGTTCCGGTTGATGAAAAATTAAAAAACGAACCGTTTACCGCTCAACCTTTTAACCTTGCTTACGATAATTTTCTTGGTCGCTGTGCGATTTGCCGAGTTTATTCCGGAGTAATCAAACCGGCGCAAACCGTTTTTGTGCGTAATGGCAAAGGTGAAGTTACCCAAGGAAAAATTTCCAAAGTGTTCACTTTTCATGGATTGAAAAGAACTGAAGTAAAAGAATCTGAGGCCGGAGATATTGTTATGGTTTCCGGTTTACCGGATATTTATATTGGGGATACTATTTCCGAAGAAGCAAATGCGCAAGCATTGCCGGCCATCAAAATTGATGAGCCAACTATTACCGTTAATTTTCTTGTTAATAATTCTCCGTTTGCCGGACGTGAAGGTAAGTATGTGACCAGTCGTCAAATTCGCGATCGCTTGGAAAAAGAATTGGAAGTTAACGTGGGATTAAAAGTTGATTTTTCTGAAACATCATATTTTAAAGTCAGTGGACGCGGTGAACTTCATATTGGAATTTTATTGGAAAATTTGCGTCGCGAAGGTTACGAAGTACAAGTTTCTCAACCAAAAGTTATTATTAAAGAGATTGATGGTGCAAAATGCGAACCGTTTGAAGAAACAACCATTGATATTCCGGAAGAATCTTCAGGAATTGTTATCGAAAAAATGTCCAAGCGCCGAGGTCAACTTATTAATATCAAAAATTTAAATGGACAATCACGTTTAACTTTTGAAATTCCGACTAGAGGTCTTCTTGGCTATCGCAATGAATTTATTACGGATACTCGAGGAGAAGGAATCCTTTGTTCGCGTTTTCTTGATTTCAAACCATACGCTGGTGAAGTTATCAAAACTGAATTTGGCGCCATGGTTTCTATGGCCGCCGGCAAAGCCGCTGCTTATTCGTTGGTTACATTACAAAACAGAGGAAATTTATATATTTCACCAGCCGATGAAATTTATGAAGGCATGGTTGTTGGAAATACATCCAAAGGCAATGACATGACTGTCAATCCGGTTAAGGCAAAACATTTGACCAATATGCGATCTTCGAATGCCGATGAAGGAATAAAAATCATTCCGCCAATTATTTTGTCTTTGGAAATGGGTCTAGCTATTATGAATGAAGATGAGTATCTCGAAGTTACTCCAGGGGCGATCAGATTACGCAAGAATGGTGAGGAGTCAAAAAGAAAAAGAGAAAAAATTGAAGATTAAGATATTTGTAAAAAAAGATGAGATTACCGCTCATCTTTTTTATTTCTCAAAATATGTTAAAATTATGACAGTATGAATTTACAAGCACCAATTTCCGCTCTCGGTCGGGTAGGCAAGACTACGGCTTCACGTTTAAAAATTCTCGGCTTAAAGACCGTTGAAGACTTACTTTTTTATTTGCCATTTCGGTATGAAGATTGGAGTCGAATTGTTAAAATTTCTGAACTAAAAAATCTCGAACTCGCCACCATAAAAGTAAAAGTGCAAATGATTGCTTCTCGACGTAGTTTTCGCACACGCAAATTTATTACCGAAGCGCTGGTTTCCGATGACACCGGAACAATTAAAATTGTTTGGTTTAATCAGCCGTATTTGAGCAAAACCATTTCTGTCGGAGAAGAAATTTATTTGTCTGGAAATTTTGATGAAAATAAAATGCAAATGACTTCGCCGGATTATGAAAAAGTAAAATTCGAAACTACGCATACGGCCAGAATTGTGCCGATTTATCACTTAACAGCCGGTCTCACCGAAAAGCAGTTGCGTTTTTTGGTGCGCACGGCTTTGAATGCAGTTTCTTTATTTTCGGAAATTTTGCCCGATGAAATTTTAAAAAACAATCATTTTTTTGAAATAAAAAAAGCGTTGCAAGAAATTCATTTTCCAACCGATTTTGAAAATTTAAAAAAAGCGCAAACCAGACTTTCATTTGATCGTTTGTATTTGCGTCAACTGATGATTCAAAAATCTCGTGCCGAATTGTTGTCCGCGAATTCTCGGTCAATTAAATTTCTTGAAAAACAAACCAGAGATTATGTTAATTCTTTACCTTTTGTATTAACGGATGAACAAAAAAAATGCGCTTGGGAGATATTGCAAGATTTGGAAAAATCGCGGCCGATGAATCGACTATTAAATGGTGATGTTGGTTCTGGCAAAACCGTGGTCATGTCTATGGCGATTCTGAATGTTGTTTTTAACGGCTACAAAGCGGCCGTTTTGGCACCAACGGAAATTTTGGCTGGGCAACACTTTGTTACATTGCAAAAACTTTTTCAAAACAAAAATTTTCGGATTGCTTTATTTACTCGTTCGCAAAAATTTATTAACGATGAAAAGGTTTCAAAAACAAAAATGTTGGAAGTTTTGCAAAATGGAGAAGTGGATTTGCTTATCGGCACGCACGCCATTTTGAGTGAAAAAATAAAAATAAAAGATTTGTGTTTGGTGGTTGTTGATGAACAACATCGTTTTGGTGTTAATCAACGCAAAAATTTAACTTTGCGTGGTGAAAAAGATTTGGTGCCACATTTTCTTTCGATGACGGCAACGCCGATTCCGAGAACTTTGGCTTTAACCGCTTTTGGTGATTTGAATTTATCTATTATCAAGCACAAGCCAAAAAATCGTTTGCCTATTGTGACTAAATTTGTTGAAGAAAACAGAAGACAAGAAATTTACGATTTTATAAAAAAAGAAATTATCGCCGGTCGGCAGGTTTTTGTTATTTGCCCGTTAATTGATCCGTCAGACACACTTGGGGTTAAGTCTGTGAAGCAGGAATTTGAAAGATTGGATAAGAATGTTTTTCCGGAAATTCCCATCGGTCTTTTGCACGGAAAATTAAAGTCGCAGGAAAAAGAGGCGGTAATGCAAAATTTTGTTAACAAAAAAATAAAAATTTTGGTTTCCACTTCGGTGATTGAAGTGGGAATTGATGCGCCCAATGCGACCATTATGATGATTGAAGGCGCCGATCGTTTTGGTCTTTCTCAATTGCATCAGTTTCGCGGTCGTGTCGGGCGGGGAGAATTTCAGTCGTATTGTTTTGTGTTTAGTGACAATCAATCCTTTGCGACACAGAAAAGGTTAAAATATTTAGAAGAATATGCGGACGGCTTTGCCTTGTCAGAAATTGATTTGGAGCTACGCGGATCGGGAGATATTTACGGGCAAATGCAATCAGGTTTTTCTGATTTGCAAAATGTTGATTTTCACGATGTTGCTTTGATTGAACTGGCGCAAAAGGAAGCGCAAAAAACATTAAAAAATAATTGGCTGAATGAAAATTTACAAAAAAAATTAACCGAAATTTCAGTCAATAATCACTTTGAATAAATTATTTATCAAAAAAACTTTGTCATCTCGACTGCAATGGAGAGATCTCAAAGTGTTTTTGTTTAATTAAAGGTAGTGATTAAACAATTGTCGCTTTAATTGAAATAAAAAATGTTTTGAGATCTCTCCATGCGTTTCACTTAGTCGAGATGACAAAACATTTTTTGTAATTCTTAATTCTGAATCTCTTTAATGTTTTTTATTTTTACAATTTTTAAACCGAAATCTTTAACCAGTTTCATTTCGGGAATGACGGCGGTGGCGAAGCCAAGTTTCTTGGCTTCGGCCAATCTCTTTTCGAGATTGGCAACTGGTCTCAGTTCACCGCCGAGGCCGATTTCGCCAAGATAAATGGTTTGCCTATCTACCGGTTGATTTTTGAACGCTGAAAAAATAGCCATTGCCACTGGCAAATCAATGGCTGGATCGGAAACATCAAATCCGCCGACAATGTTGAGATGAATATCTTGAGTATTTAAATTTAAACTGGCTCTTTTGAACAGCACAGCCGAAAGCATTTGCAAACGAGTGATTTCAAAGCCGGAACATTTTCTTTGCGGATAACCAAAAATTGTCGGTGTTACCAAAGACTGAACTTCAATGAGAAAAGCGCGGGAGCCTTCCATTGTGGCACTGACTACTGAACCGGCAATATTTTCAAAATTTGGTGCGAGAAAAATTCGGCTCGGATCTTTTATTTCCATCAAACCAAGTTCAGTCATTTCAAAAACGCCGATTTCATTGGTGTTGCCAAAACGATTTTTGCTCGAACGCATTATGCGCAAATCTTGAAATTTTTCGCCTTCGAGATAAATAACCACATCAACCAAATGTTCCAAGGTTTTTGGTCCGGCGACCGAACCGTCTTTGGTAACATGGCCAATGAGAATAACCGGCACATTGGTTTTTTTGGCTGTTTCCATTATTTGCGTCGTGGCTGTGCGGATTTGACTTACTCCTCCTCGTTCGCCGACCGCTTGATCGGTGTAAATGGTTTGGATGGAATCGATTATGGCGAGAGTTGGTTTTATCTTTTCAATCGCACCGCAAATTTCGGCTACATTTGTTTCCGGTAAAAATTTTAAATTTTTCCCATCATAATTTAAACGATCGCTACGCATTTTTATTTGGGTGGCTGATTCTTCTCCGGAAATATAAAGCAAAGTGGGGGCGTTTATTGCCAGATTTTTTAAAATTTGCATGACGATTGTGGATTTACCAATTCCCGGTTCACCGCCAAGTAAAATTAAACTTCCGGGCACGATTCCTCCGCCGAGAATTTGGTCAACTTCGCTTATTTTGGTTAGTAGTCGGGGGAATTCTTCTTTTTTTATTGAAGCGAAATCAATAAGATTTTTTTCGGAGAAATGAATCGGTTGTTTGTTTTCCGGACTTTTGTTAGCTATGCTTTCTTCAATCGTCCCCCAAGCTCCGCAATTCAAACAACGTCCCGACCATTTGGGTGATTGGGCGTCGCATTTTTGGCAGACAAAAATTTTTTCATTTTTATTTGGCATAGGCATTGTCATCAAGTGGGCGATAAGCGCAAATTTTTACAAAATTCTTTACTTCTGATAAATAATGTTTGGCGGTGGTGGTAATGTTAACTCCAGACCATTCCGCTTTTTCTATCCCCATATGCTTTGTTGCCAAACTTGAACCCATGGATTTGTTTTTTATGTCATTCCAGCCACCGCCACCCATTTCTAGGATTTCATAGGGTAGTCCGACTTTCCCAGTATAGAGAATGTAATGTCCTCCGCCGGTTAGCTGTAGATACATGACGTCGCCAAATTGTAGTTTTTCAATCACTTCATCCAGTTTTGCGTCAGTCTTTTCTTCTTTTGTCATTGTAAAAACATAGTTTTTTACTCCTGTTCCACAGCCTACTCCTGCCTTGACTCGGCCTCCGGTATTTTTGTTAAAACAGTTGTATAAGTGCCCAATAAACGAACCGCAATCGGCGCAAATCAGTCCGGCTTGACGCGCGCGAGGCAGGAAAAAGTCTTTGTATATGCCATCAATCATCGAAGAACAGTCCTCATAACTGTTAATCCCAAATTGTTTTACTGCGTCAACACCTCCTTTTTTTTCATCTTTTATTTTTTGAGTAAAAGCTTTGAACTCGTCTTTTGTGGGAAGTTCAGCGATATATTTTTCTAGGGCATAGCAGGGAGTTCCGTCGTATTGCACAAAGGCTTCGGGATAGGATTTGAATAGGGCGTTAATTGACAATACTTGGTATTTAAATTGGGAAAAAGTAGAGAACTCGCAACTTGAACCACGAGTATAAATTGCGCCACCTTGATTGTAGCTGATTTGTTTCCAAATATCGACGATTTTTTTTAGTCTGTCAATTCTATCTTGGGGATCGGGGAGCGATAATCCATCGCGATTTCCGCAAGTTTCTTTGCTGTTCATGGCCGAAGCGAATTTGCCGGGAGAAACCAAACCCAAGGCTGTTTCTCCGTCAGTGCCAAAGACTGAATTGGCCCATTCCATGGCGTCAATCGGCTCCACTGATAAAATGGTGGTTGATTCCAATGTTATTAGGGTTGGATTAATTAAACTTAAGATCAAGTATGAAGAAGCAAAAATAATTAAACCAATGATTGATCCGACAATGGTTGATTTGGCGCTTTGGATCTGTGATAAATTAGCGCCTGCCAAAAGATATTTTATCCCGCCAATTAGAAGTAAAAGAACGGAAATTAACGAACCAAAGCCAATGGCATAACGATAAACTCCGCTAACATATTGGGCAATCCAAGGGAGACTTACTAAAGATCCGGCGGAGATGGGCGTCTCTGTAAAAATAGGCATATTGGGAATTTCCGCTTGGAGTTTGAATTTGGCGGTATAGTTTTTTTCTAATGGTGGTAGATTTTCTATAACTTCCGCAACTTTTGGCTCGGCGCAGGTTCCTTTGGTCTCGCCAAAGGATATTTCGCAAATGCCGGAAATGCACGCTATTTCCGTTGCTTTGGTGCACTCGGCTCCTTGTGCCTTTTTGGCATAACAAACTTTATCAGTTCCACAGTACTGTGTTGATTTGCAATGACCGGCATTAAGGCAGGTGCAAAGATTCTGTTTTCCAAGGATTGTGGAGATTTGTTCACATTTGCCGGAGGCGCAATCAGCCGGACTTGACGGACAAGCAAAACCTCCGTGGAATTTACATTCACCGGACAAACATAATTCATAAGTACCGCATTGTTCATCTGCCGTGCATTGGGCGATTTCAGAGGCTTTTTTGCAGGTTCCATATTGATCGCCCGGTTTTATTTCACAAACATAATCTGGATCAGTTGTTTGGCAGTCTATATCTGTGGCACAGGTCGCCGCATGGCTTACTTTTGCGCCAAAAGCAAAAGACAATATAAGAAAAAATATAAGATAATTTTTTTTCATAATTTATTTGAATAGGTTGTCATTGTATTCTTTTGCTCCAAAGGTAACATTGGGGACACTGCCCATATAACTTTTTACCAAAGCTAAAAATTTGTCCCAATCCCAAGCTGGCCCCGGATCGCCATGAGTGTCTCCTTGCAGATCATTATGTCCAACTATTCCGGCTCCATAATTCCAACAATATCCCGCTTGATGCATACTGGGACAATTTTTGCCTTGTTTTGGGTTTCTTTCTACCGGATGAACAATGGGGATATTGTATCTTTTTGCTACCCATGCCGTAAGTTTGGCTACTGAGCGAAATTGAGCATCGGAAAATTCTTCATAACATTCGTCTTTTAGTCTGGGGATGTTTAGTTTTGCGCAAGGGCAGAAATCGTGGACTTGAGTTGGTGTGATAGTTTTTACTTCAAGACAGAGCGGATGTTTTTTTGAAATTCTTTTTGGATCGACACCTGACCGGCGTAATTTATTTTTTTGGAATTTATTTGCACCGCAAACACTATATAAATTAACCAATTCATAACTAATGGCTCTTCTCCCTGCGTCCAAGTTTTTTACAGAATAAGTATATTGCTCTTCGTAAATTGATTGGGAAACATCGCCATTTCGGTCGACCAAGTAGTGTACCGCCGGACCTCCGTAAAAGGAAGACGCATCAAGAAAACGATTACCGGCGGTGGCATGAATGATTATTATGTCGGGAGGGATTTTGCGTTGGAACATCCCGTGATCGGTTTCATAAAAAGGAATGCCTTTTTGTCCCGGATGCGGTGAGAAATTATACCCGTTACCGCGGATTTTGCTAATGTCCAGTAATTTCCCACTCTTACGGTGAATGGCTTTGCCGTCAGCGTTGCAGACAAAAGTGGTGTTTTCTGATTTTCCGGGCGGATTGAAACTTCTGGTTTCAAGGTTTGAAGGATCAATTTCTTCTTCTAATATATCTATTGATAAACTTTCCATGGTAATTAGCGCCGGGTTTACGAGGTTTAAAAGCAGATAACTGGACAAAAAGACGGTTAGACCGACTAATGATCCGAGGATGGTTTGTTTTGCCTTGTTTTGTTGCGCAAAATTACCAGCCGCCAATAAATAGTTTATTCCGCCAATCATAAATTGGATAACTGCAATAACGCTTCCAAGTGCGATGGCGTATTTGAAAACAGCGGAAATATATTGAGCGATCCAAGAAAAGCCCATCAGTTGTCCGGGTTTTAATGTTTCTTTGGTAAAACCGAGGAAGTTGGGAATTTGAACTTTTAAATCAGGTGTGGCCATGTCCAATTTTAATTCGGGGAGTTCTCCGGAGTTTGGATCTTCTGCTTTTAGTAATGATGCGTCCGAGCACTTACCGGTTGTTTCTCCAAAATTAATTTCACACTTCCCTGATTCACAGGTTACTTCTGTTTCTGTGGTGCAACTTTGTCCGGCTTTATATTTGGCTAAACATAAACCAAAGGTAGTGCAAAATTGTCCACTGGGGCAATGTTCTTGTGCTTTGCATGCGCAAATTTTTTTTAGTAGTGCGCTCTTACAAACTTTTGATATACAGTCGCTTTCTGGGGTGGGACAGTCTTCGCCTACGGGGACTACGCAGAAATTGTTGGAACATCTTTTTGAATGACAATGTTCGTCGAAATAGCACGGTTCGCCGTTATTTTTTGGTAGAATACAGTTGCCTTCTTCACAAAAAAATTTTTCTTCGCCGAGCATTAGCGAGGAGCAATCGTCATCGCTGGTGCAGGTTTCGGCAGAAACCGGAGAAATATTAAAACAAAAAAATATCGTCAGTATTATTAAATAGGAGACTTTGACGACCTTTTTCATAATTTATTTTAATTTGATTTGATAAATCGCTCCGGAATGTTTGTCCGTAAAAAATAGTCGTGATTGATCGCTGTTTACTTGGAGTTGGTCAATGGTATAATCACCGTCAGGTTCGGCGACAAAACTTTTTGTGCCTTTTTTTAGATCGATTTTGTAAATATAGTCGGGGACAGAATCAGCCAATCGGGGAACTAATCCGGCGCCAGAAGGCATTTCTTTTGGGACTGCGCAATAGACGGTCGTGGCGTCTGCAAAAACGCATTTGTCCGCCCACGTATAGACTTTTAAACTATTGTTGTTGGCTCCGATATTTTCTCCGTCAGTATCGACAATTTGCAAAAGTGGTTTGTTGTCGGTATATGGAGTATAAGCGCTATAAAGTAATTTTTCGCCGTTTGTTGACCACTGGGTATTGGCGCCATAGCCGTTGATGGTGATTGATTTGAAATTTTCCCCGTATTGTCCCAATAAATAAAGTTTGCTGGTGGTGGAGGTGTCGCCATCTTTGTAAAAAGCGAGGACTTTTTCGTTCGGAGACCAGTTGACTTCCACGTGATCATCATTGGTGCTCATTGATTCAATATATTTGATTCCTGATCCATCAGGATTGGCGATGCCCAAAAAGCGCTGTTCAGGATCATTGTCCATATTTTTGAAAGCGATTTTGTCGGCCGTTGAATTAAAACTGAATTCGGTCCATTCTTTTGGCAAGGTAATTTGTTTGTTTTTTTCGAAATTAAAATAGATATTGGTATCATCGGGAAACTCAAGAATCGCTTTTGTTTTGTCAGACGAGAGGGCTATGGTTTCGATGTTTTTGTAAATTTTTTCAGTTAATAATTTTTTGTCGCCATTTTCATCAATGGAATAAAATTCTCCGCTTTGGGCGTTATAAATTAATGGATTCTTGCCGGTACTGTCCAAAGAGATTTTGTCCGCTTTTTCAAAACTCAAAGCCGTGGTGGCCGTTAGTCCACCTTGGGCGATTTCGCTTGGTAAAAGTGCTTTTTCCGGCGCGGTTATTTTTGTTATACTTTTGGTGGGAAGTTCAGGGATTCCAGTTGTTTCTTCACCTTCGGTTAAACCGGGTTGTGTTCCGGTTGTGGCGTCGGGGAGTTGTTCAATTCCTTGCGGTTCTTCCGTTGGCGGAGTTTCAAATGTCGGTTTGAAAAAAAGATAATATAATGCCAGACCAAAGCCTATGGCCACCAAAATGAAAATTATCGGAGCGATTAATTTTTTCCAATTGAAATTTTGCCATTGCATAAAATATTTGTTTAAATTTTTGATAAGGCTTCCACTATTTTGCCAAAGTCGATTCCTACAAGATTCAAAATAATCATCGCGATTATTGCCATTAAGAGAATCGGCCAAAAAGTGATTAAGCAACTACAGCTTGCCTGAATCATCAACTTGGCCAATGGCTTGAGCATGTATTGAACAATCAGTTTCATTACTTTTCCCTTGCCGAGACTTTTTAATGGGTTTGCTTTTGCGGGGATTGCCGCCGGATTTTTCTTTGGCAAGATTTTGTCCTTGATTGCGTTGGTGATTTTTTTTAACGGGTTGTCTTCGGAATTTTTTTCCATTTCATTTTCGGAAGGTTGTTGTGGCGATGATTCGTCCTCGGTTTCTGCCTGTTGTTGCTCTATTTTACTTGTCGCCTGTTGTGTTAATTTTTTTAGTGCGCTACGGTAGGCTAATTCCATGGTCATTTTGGCGGAATTTTTTTGGTCATCTTCTTTTGTTGCGTTGACGTTGGACTGATTTATTTGGGTATTATTTGTTTGTTGTCTTTGGTTGTTTTTTTCTTGTGGCGTACTTTGGCCATATAACGAAGTCCCCGGATTGTTGGCCGTTTGTTGGTTGATCGTTTGTTGGGGATTAAGTCTGTTTTGTTGTCCTTTTTGGAAATCAACATCACCGGCGTTTTTTGATTTTTTTTGTTGTTGCTGCGCAGATTGATTTTTTAATCTTTGCAGTTTTTTGGCGTTATCCAACTCGCTTTTTATTTTTTCATTTTTGAGATCTTCCGGAGTTTGCGTTTGGGGGTTTTTGTCTCCGAAAAATTCTTCAACGCTAGTTGTTTTGTCAGCTGCCGGTTGTTGGTTGTTTTGTTGCGCCAGTTGTTCTTTGCTTGAAGCAATGTCAGCTCCGTTTTGTGGCTTAATTTGTCCTTGCAAATTGATAGAGACATCGATTGAGGGTTCAGCTGTTGCGGACGATTGGTCGGTTGTTTTTTGTGTTTTGGTGGTATCTTTGGATGAATCTATTGATGTTGCCGATGTTGATGTTTCTTGTTTGTTTTGTTTTTCTTCATTAAAATTTTTGGTCAAAGAAATGTTGTGGGATGTTTTGTTCTGGAGATTTTCCTTGTTGTTGACTTTTGTTTGTTGGGTCGCCAAAGATTTTCCATTGGAGTTAGTGGATTGTGTTGATTTTTTTTGTTCATTATCGTTGTCGAGTGGTTTTTTTTGTTGGGAGTTCGAGGTGTTTTGGTTTTTTTGCGGGTTTGCCTGTTTTTGTGTTTTTGTTTTTGGTGGCATAAGATTCCTTTGAAAACGGAAAAATTACAAAGAGTTGGGCTTGCTTTATAAAAATTATAGATTTATGCTAATATTATATAATACTTACACATAACCGTCAAAATTATGTTGATTCACGAAACTATTTTTAAGGCGTATGACATTAGAGGAATTTATCCGCAAGAAATAAACGCGGAAATTATGCGTAGAATTGGTCAGGCTTTTGCCAAATTTTGCACAGCCACAGAAGTTTTGGTCGGTTATGATATGCGTCTTTCTAGCTACGAATTAAAAATGGCTTTTATCTCGGGAATTCTTTCGCAAGGTGTTGATGTTGTGGATATTGGTTTGATTACTACCGATACTTTGTATTTTGTTTCTGGAAAATATAATTTACCCGGAGCGATGATTACCGCTTCGCATAATCCAAAGGAATTAAACGGTGTGAAATTTTGTCAGGCCGGAGCCATGCCGATTGGCGAGAACAGTGGACTTTTGCAAATAAAGGATTTGGTTTTGCATCAAGACTTTGTTGACAAAGAAAGCCTTGGCAAAGTCGAAATAAGGGAAAATGCTTTGCCAGAATTTGCTGGATATGTTTTGACTTTTATTGATTCACAAAAAATAAAAAATAAAAAAATAGTTATTGACGCCGGTAATGGTATGGCTGGCAAATTGTGCCCTTTGGTTTTTGACCAATTGTCGGTTGAGGTTGTGCCATTGTTTTTTGAACTTGACGGTAATTTTCCCAATCATCAACCCAGTCCGATTGAAAAAGAGAACAACCGTTTTTTGACTGCAAAAATCAAGGAAGTTGGTGCTGATCTGGGATTGGCTTTTGATGGTGATGCTGACAGAATTTTCTTTTTTGACGAAAATGGGCAAGTGATCGACAGTTCTTTTATTACGGCGATGATTGCCGAAAGTTTTTTACAAAAATACAAAGGGGAAATGGTTTTATATAATGTTAATGTTAGTCGGGTTGTGCCGGAAATTGTGGAGGAAAATGGTGGAAAATCTTTGATGACCAAAGTCGGACATTCTTTTGTCAAAGAAAAAATGAAAGAAACCAACGCTATTTTTGCCGGAGAACATTCCGGACATTATTTTTTTCGTGATAACTATCGAGCGGATAGTGGTATTATCGCTGGGCTTATGGTTTTGGAAAAGTTTTGTGATACGCAGTTGTCCATGTCCGAATTTATGCAAAAATATGCGCGGTATTCCAGAATTGAGGAAACCAATTTTACCGTTAAAAATAAAAATGAAATTATTGAAAAAATAAAAAAAATATACGATCATTATTTGATTCAAGATTATGACGGTGTTTCTTTTGAAATGGGGGCATGGCGCTTTGGCGTTCGGTCGTCGAATACTGAGCCGTTGTTACGTTTGAATTTGGAAGCGCGTGATGAAAAGTTGTTAAATGAAAAGTTCACGGAGATTCGTGGTTTGATAACGAATAGTTAATGTATTGTTTTAATTTATTTTTTGCAAAACTCTATGATTGGTATTTTTGACTCAGGTTTGGGCGGGTTAACCGTCTTACAAAAGATTAAAAAAAAATTACCGCAATATGATTACCTTTATCTTGGTGATACTTTGCATGTGCCATATGGCAATCGTTCGGATGAGGCGATTTACGAATTAACGAGCAAAGCTTGTGTCTTTTTATTTAACCAAGGTTGTGAATTGATTGTTATTGCTTGCAATACGGCCACGGCCAAAGCATTGCGTCGTTTGCAAAAAGAGTTTTTGCCAAATTTAAAAAATCGTGGACACAAAAATATTTTGGGGGTAGTTCGTCCGCTGGCCGAATATGTCGGCCAAAAAGTTTTAAAAAAAGTTGGGGTAATCGGTACGATCGGTACTATAAATTCTCACGCTTACCAAAAAGAAATTTTTGCGTTGAATGAAAATCTAAAAGTCATTGAATCTTCCGCTCCGTTATTGGTTCCTTTAATCGAAGAAGGGTGGGTAAACCAAGCGGAAACTTTGATGATTTTGAAAAAGTATTTACGAATTTTCCAAAAAGAGAAAGTGGAAACTTTGATTCTCGGTTGCACTCATTATCCGATGCTTTTGCAAAAATTCAAAAAAATTTTAAAAAACAAGATAAACGTTCCGGATCCCGGAAAAATTATTGCCGATTCTTTGCAAGACTATTTGCTTCGTCATCCGGAAATTGAAAAAAACTTAAAGATCAACGGCCGAATTCGTTATTGCGTGACTGACAAAAATGAAAATTTTGCACAGACGGCCAAGGGGTTTTTGCACAAAAAAATAAAAATTGAAAAAGTTGTGCTATAATGATTTATATTAAATAGTTTTATAATTATAATTATGTTTATAACGATTGTTTTGTTTATTGTTGTTTTGAGCGTGATGGTTTTTTTTCACGAACTTGGTCATTATGGCTCCGCCAGATATTTTAGAGTTAAGACTGATGAATTTGGTTTTGGCTTGCCTCCGCGTTTGTGCGGTTGGAAAAAGGTCAATGGCAAAAGAAAATTTTTCTGGGGCAATGAAGATGTGGACAAAATAAAGTCTGAGGATACCATTTGGTCGTTAAATTGGATCCCGTTGGGTGGATTTGTAAAAATAAAAGGTGAAAATGGCGAAGACAAGACAGCCAGCGACAGTTTTACCAAGAAAAAAATTTGGCAAAGGATGATTATGATTTCGGCCGGGGTGATTATGAATGTCTTTTTGACTTTTATTTGTTTGTCCGTTGTTTATATGATTGGCGCTCCCGAACCGATTTCCGACGCGGAAATCGGCCAAACGCAAAATTACCAAATTCAAGTATTGGAAGTTTTTCCAAATACGCCGGCGGACAAAGCCGGTTTGCAAATGGGTGATGCTTTGCTCAGTCTTGATGGTCAACATTTGCAAAAAATTTCGCAAGTTCAGGAATTTATTACGCAACACGGTCAAAGTGAAATTAATTTGGTGGTGGATCGTTTTGGCGAACAAAAAAATTTCAATATAAAACCGGAATATTTGTCGGCGAATGACAAAATCGCCCTCGGTGTTAGCCTGATCGCTTCTGGAAAAGTAAAGTATCCTTTTTTTACCGCGATTTGGAAAGGGTTTAAGGCTACCGGATATATGTTTGTAGCAATTTTGCAGGGGTTTTGTCAGATTTTTGTTAGACTTTTTCAACATCAACCGATTGGTGTTGACGTGGCCGGACCGATTGGTATTGCGGCCATGACCGGACAGGTGGCCAAATTGGGTTTTGTTTATATTTTGAATTTTATGGCGCTTCTTTCCATGAATCTGGCGATTATCAATTTTTTACCATTGCCGGCGTTGGATGGCGGAAGGTTTTTGTTTTTAATTGTCGAAAAATTGCGTGGCAAATCGGCCAATGAAAAAGTAGAACAGATTGTTCATACGGCGGGGTTCTTTTTGTTGATGGGGCTTTTTGTTTTTGTTACCGGCAAAGATCTTTTCAAATACAAAGATTCACTAATCAATATATGGAACAACTTTATCCATTAAAACAAAAACAAGAACAACTTTATCCAATTTATCCAAACTTCGGATTGGCCGAGCAAAAAGCGCAAGAAATCAGTTTGCGAAATATTTTGACCGAAGCCTGTGCTCGGCTGGAGCAATTTTTGGACAGGGACAATTATCCGCTTGACGAAAATGATTTTCTTTTTGCTGACAAAGGTTCTGCTTATGGTTGGGAAAATCCGCAAGTTGTGCAATTAAGAGTGGAAAAAAGATTATTACTAAAAAAGAAAATAAGAGAACTTGCTTTGTTGGATGGTGCAACTAGAAGGAATATTTTGCAAATGGAAATTGCTGAATTGGAAGCTGATTTGCAGAATTTAAATGCTTCGCCGGAAGAAAAAGAACGCCAACAAAAGTTGGAGCAAAGAAGTCGTAATGCTCTACGAACCGGTTGGGCCAAAAATGTTTTTGGTGAAATGGACTTGGCGACAAGGCAGATTTTGGAAACAAAAAAAGAGCAAACAAAAGGATTTGAATGTTTTCGGTTTATTCATCATTTGTGCGTCAATGCTTTTCGTCGTTTTTTGGAAATGGAAAAAGAAGCCAATATTCGTGGCGAAAGCACGGAAAAGATTTTTTCCAAAAAAAGAGAATTTATTGTCCAAGAGATGACTTCTTTGGTCAAAGTTTTTGAAGATTTATCCGCTGATTTTTTACAACAAATGAAGTCTGCGGAGAAACCGGTTGATGGTTGGGAATTGATGAGTGATTTTGATCGACTGGCCGTTCTCGAAAATAATCCGCGTTATCGTCATTTGGCAAATTTGTATTATTCTTTGACCGAATATCTGAATGGTTTGGGCAAAGAAAAAAAAGAGTTGCTAAAACCAAAATTGCGCGAAGCTGTTTTTTCTTTGATCCAATAAATTTTCATGAATAAGATAAAAAAAAATAAAATTTTAAAATTAGGAGTTTTTGGCTTGATTTTGGTGGGTGTTTTTTGGGGTGTCTGGCTGGCCGAACAGAATGTTCGCAGTTTGCGTTTGTGGATTTTTAACATTCACGAAGAAATCAATGAAACGCACAAGCAGTTAAAAGAATTAAAAGACCGGCCGTCGTCGTCGGCACAATCAGCGCAAAATTTTTCCACGCAAACGCGTAATTGGCTTTTTACCGAAAATCAGACTTTTGGTTTTCAGTTCAAGAGTCCTTTTGATTGGGGCGCTTTTGCGCAAACTTGCACTGATAATTATTGTCAAGGAAATTTTGTTAATCGGCCGAGTAATCCGGAAGTCAGTTTTGGCCAATATTCCTTGGTGCAAGACTATGATTTGTTGCGTTCTTTGGTTCAGACGCACGAACTGGGTTTTTGTCATGATGATTTTTTTGATCGACTAAAAAAAATCGGTCAAGGTGAATTGCGTTATTGTGAGATAAGAGAAAATGTTCTCGGTCAAAAATATTTGTTATTTCGTTTTTATGATGAAAAAAAATCCGCCGAGACTTCATTTGAAGCCCTTTTACCTAATCAAAAAAGTTTTATTTTAGTCAAAAAAATAGTTCTTGACGATGAAGGGAAGAATTTTTTGGCGGGATTTATTTTCCAAACACAATAAAAAGTGATATAATTTATTTATATGCCAATAAAAACAAAAAGCAAAACAAAAAAAGTCGTTTTTGAAGACGCCGCCGTTGTCTGCGAAAAATCAGAACGAGATTTGCGTGTATTAAAAAACGATTTACATTATTACAAAGGAGTGGCCATCATGGCTTTGGTGCTGATTTTTTGTATATTTATCGCATTTAGTTCGCTTTTTTGCGCCATGTATATTGAAGTAAAAAAAACTCAAGTTACACTCAATAGTGTGGTCAATCAATTGATTGTCAACAATGATTCCGAATGGCAACAAGATGATTGGTCGATGGCAGAATCTGATGATGTTATCACTGAGCAAAAATCGGTTTGGCCGGTCGTGGAATTTTTTGGCACCAAAATTGCTTATCCTACCGGCTGGGCGCAAAGGATAGATGTCAATAGACAGATTGCGCATTTTTATCTTGATGGACGAACTCGTTTGGCGGATAGCATTGAGAATGGTGATTTACGGGTTTTTATCAAAAAACAAAATGATTATGAAGGTCAGAACAGTATTGATATTTCCGTTGGCGACAAGCCGGCGATTAGGTATGATTTCCAAAAAAATAATAATGATTATGTCGCGGTGGTCGTGCCAATGGGGGAACAATATGTGGAAATTTTGTTCCGGACGGTCAGAGCCGGTGAAATATTGATTGATGAACAGACGGTTTTGGAGTTTTTTGCCCAATTTTCTTTTGTCGAATAAATCGACCAAAATGTCTCGCCTGTGGGCGGGGCGTTTTTT
>JBAYHA010000017.1:0-17417 GCA_041666425.1 Patescibacteria group bacterium | reverse complement strand
GCAACTTTTCTGAAGCAATTATTTGATAAAAAAACAGCTACTTGTCATCTCGATTCAAACAGAGAGAGCAGGTAGCCGTTTTTTTATGAATTCCTGTTATGCCTTTTTGATTGATAAACCGATTTTGCCGGTGTCGGGATCAATTTTAATAACTTTTACTTTTACTTCTTGACCCTCTTTTAGATATTTATTGATATCCATGACTCTTTCGCGGTCGGTAATTTCACTGATATGGACAAGTCCTTCGGTGCCGGGGAAAATTTCCACCACCGCGCCAAAGTCAAATAATTTGACCACTTGGCCAAGGTAAGTTTTGCCGAGTTCAGCTTCTTGGATAATTGATTCGATTATGGCCAATGCTTTGGTCATGCCGTCGGCATTATTGCTGGTGACAAAGACAGAGCCATCTTCTTCGATATCAATGGAAACTCCGGTATCGGCAATAATTTTATTAATAACTTTGCCACCCGGACCGATAAGTTCGCGGATTTTGTCAGGGTGTATTTTGATTGTTTTGATTCTTGGCGCGAATGGAGATAATTCTTTTCTCGGTTCGGAAATTGTTTGTTGCAGAACATCCAAAACCTGATTTAACGCTTCGCGTCCTTGGGCTAATGTTTTTTTGATTATTTCCAAAGTTAGGCCAGCAGTTTTTGTGTCCATTTGGATTGCCGTAAGTCCATCGCGCGTGCCGGTAATTTTGAAATCCATTCCGCCATCGCCATCTTCCAAATCTTGCAAGTCGGTTAAAATTTTGTATTCTTCATCTTTTGTTGAAGCAAGGCCCATGGCAATACCTCCGACCGGTTTTTTTAACGGCACGCCGGCGTCGAGCAAAGCGAGCGTTGAGCCACAAGTTGAGCCCATGGAACTGGATCCGTTTGATCCAAGAACTTCACTAACCACGCGAATAGTATATGGAAAATCCTCTTTGCTCGGCAACATTGGTTCCAGTGCTTTTTCGGCAAGTGCGCCATGTCCGATTTCCCTTCTGCCGGTACCTTTTAACGGATAAGCTTCGCCGGTGGAAAATGGAGGAAAATTATAATGATGCATGTATCTTTTTTTGTATTCCGGCTCCATTGTTTCAACCGTTTGGACATCACCGGGAGCGCCAAGTGTAACAATGGAAAGAACCTGTGTTTCTCCGCGATTAAACAAACCGCTACCATGAACTCGAGGTAATAAACCGACAAAAGAAGATAATGGTCTGATTTGGTTTAATTTTCTTCCATCGACTCTTTTTTCATTTTTGATAATTGCCAAAGTGATCTGTTCCTCGATAAAAGAATCAAAAAACTCCATGATTTTTTTTCTTTTGTCTTTGCCAATTTGTTTGTCGAGCAAATAGTTCTCTGCTAAATCTTTTAATTCATGCAACAGATGTTTGCGTTCATTTTTTGAACCGCGAGGAATGTTAAAAAGAAATTTGTCCAGCTTTTCTAAAATAAAAGTTTTTATTTCGTCTTGTACTTTTTTTATTTCCACAGCACTTTCTTTTTGGTTGTCATCGAGATCCTCGGGGCAGATATCATTAGCCGGAATGGCGGCTTTTTCTTTGCCAATTTCCCTTTTAATTTGTTCAATAAATTCCACGATTTTGCGACTGTGTTTTAATCCGAATTCAAAAGCTTCATAAATTATTTCTTCATTCAAATCATTGGCGTCGGCATCAATCATCATTACGCGATCTTTTGTGGCGGAAAAAACCAAGTTTAATTCTGATTTTGTTCTGGCCAACATGGTTGGGTTGATTACCCATTCATTATTGATTCGTCCAATTCTGATTCCGGCCAGTGGGCCGTTAAAGGGGATATTGGAAATATCAAGAGCGATTGAAGATGCAATCATCGCCGGAATATCAGGATCGTTTTCGCCATCGTGCGCCAATACGGTTAAAATAACTTGCACATCTCGACGCATGGCTTGATCAAAAAGAGGGCGCAGGCCACGATCAATCATTCGCCCGGTCAAAATCGCTTCGTCGGAAGGGCGGTTTTCTCTTTTTATAAAACGGGAACCTTTGATTTTTCCGGCTGCGTACATTTTTTCCGCATACTCAACCATTAGTGGAAAATAATCAATGCCGTCCCGTGATTCGGGGCTCATTACTGCGGTCGCCAGAACTGCGGTGTCGCCGTATTGAACTAGACAACTGCCGTTAGTTTGTAAGGCCAACTCGCCGGTTTTGACAATCAATTTGCGGCCGGCAAATTCAGTTTCAAACATTTTTAAGTTTGACATAATTTTTTTGTCACCAAATTTTAGATTTCTTTCTTTTGATTTAAAGCAATTTTGTCAAAAGAAATCTACTTATTTGGTGACAGGTTATTTAAATTAATTGTAAATGGTAAAGCAAATCCGCCTCCGGCAAGGGAGGCGGATTAAAAATATTATTCTTCTTTATTTTCGTCTTCGACTTTTTCGGTTGGTTCTTCTTCGCCGTCAATTTCCGCTTCGAGAATTTTTTTTACGGCTTCTTCTCTCTTTAATCGGTTGGTTGGTTTTAATTTTAATTCGGTAATTAACTTTTGGTAACTTTCGTTATTTTCAACTTCGAGATAACGAACGAGACGACGTCTTTCGCCAACTTTTTTTAATAAACCTCGGCGAGAGGAATGATCGTTTTTGTGTTCTTGCAAATGCTTGGTTAATTCTTTGATTTCTTCGCTCAAAATCGCGATTTGCACTTCGGCTGAACCGGTGTCGTTTTCGTGAGTTTTGAACTTGTTGATGATCTGTTGCTTTTTCTTTGGATTAAGCATATTTTCGGATTCCACCGCTTGGCCGATTATTCTATGAATAGATAAGCCGGAGCCACAGAATCGATTAATTTAATTCTTTCCTATATTAGCACAAGAAAAAAAATTTGACAAGGGCAAAATAGCTGTTTTTTAAGGAATTTTTAATAAATGCGCGTTACGGCAAAAACTTCTTAATAAAAAAGCCCCGAACATAATTCGGGGCAAAATGTAAATTATTTAATTGGCCGGATTTCCAGCCAATCATGATCAAATTGTAAGTCGTGAATTTTGCCAACAATGGGAATTTTATTGCTATGACAGAAAAACAGGTTTAGTCGATAGCGAAACTCCATTTCATTTTCCATTTGACCGGCAAGATATTGCACGATCAGATCTTCTATCGCCAGATCGTTGTGTGTTGTTATATTTTCCTCTGTTTGCTCAACGACGTATTGTCCAAGGGATTTGTTTGTTTCATATAGCATTTTTGCTAATTCTATCGAGGGAACAAATTCGTATGGTTTTTGTATCCAAAAACGGATTTTGATTCGCAGATTGTTATGGGTTACTTCCCTGGTAATTTCTCTTTTTGGCCAAGATAGGTCAATGGTGATAAATTCGAAAAGTTTTTCATCCCAGTGTCGGTAGTCGGGATCTTCAGGCGGGGCATTTTTGACAAAATATCCGCAATTTGGCACTGGAGTCAGTTTCCCATTTTCAATCTTATATAGAGAAAGGAATGGATTTTCCGCTTTGACTTTTTGAGGGATGTAAGCCAGTTTCTTTTTTACGGAAGTGGCTTTTTTGTAGAAAATTATTGTGGTAAGCAAAGAACTTCCCATGATGACAAGAATAATGGTTGATCCGTCGAAAAGATGAATCACAGTTTTGGTAAAAAGGGAGTCAATCATGGCTACTAACATAGAAAATAGTCCAAACATTACGGAAATAAAGAAAAAACTCTTAAGCCATTCAATTTTCCCAAAATCTCTTGTTCCTGCAAGTAGGTTAAAAAATCGATCAGACTTCTTTTCCATGTTTTTCTCCTTGGAAAGTTGTCAAAGACCAGAACAAATAAATTTAGCACGGATTAAAGGGTTTGTCAATCGCAAAAATTGGACTCCGGTAATGTCCCTAGTTTTTGTAAAAAAACAGTTGAATATTTTGTTTTTGTGTCGTACAATATAGGAACCAAGGTATTTTCTTATGATCGAAAAACAAATCAAAAATTATTTGCAAGGAGTCAAGGAAAAAGGTCGTTCTTCTCGAACGATTCGCAATTATAATTTATACTTGCAGAGGTTTGCTGTTTGGTGTAATGGAAAAAAAATTAAATTAAATCAACTTGAATTGACGGATGTAAAAAAGTACCAAAAAGAATTGGATTTGCGCAGAGATGAATTGCGCAAAAAAAACTTAAAAGAAAATACCAAGAATTATCACATAATTGCCTTGCGGGAATTTTTAAAATTTTTGCATCGCAAAAGAATTTTAAATATTTTGCCAAATGGTTTAAAATTAAAGAAGATTGAGCGTCGTAAAATTGAGATGATGACAGTGGACGAAGCGCAAAAATTCCTAGAAGCGCCATTAAAAGTTTTGCAAGAAAAAATTTTGCAATTGCGCGACAAAGCAATTTTAGAAATTTTATTTTCTACTGGTGTTAAGGTTTCCGAATTGGTAGAATTAAAAATAAAAGATTATAAAAAACAAAAAACTCGTAGCTTGGAAGTCCAAGGAAAAAATAGCCGTTGTTTGATTTTGAATAATCAGTGCGGATTTTGGATTGATGAGTATTTAAAGATTAGGCAGAGCAAAATCGAGCATATTTTTTTGGCTCACGATCGGGCCAAAAAGGCGCAAAAAAGACGAGGGTTGCAAAGTCTTTCTGTAAGAACGGTGGAAAGGATTGTTGAAAGATACAAAAAATTTATCGGTTGTCGAAAAAGTATTACTCCGGAAGTGTTTCGTTCTTATTTTGCTAACAAAATGATTGATTTGGGGGCAAGCGAGGATGATTTGCAGGGAGTTTTGGGTGTCAAAGCCAAAAATACGACAAAAAGGTATTTTGAAAATAATGAAAGTAATTGACAAAAAATAAAATCTTTGGTAGTATATTTTTGTGATTTTGTTTTAAATTTAAATAAATTTTGTCCCCGTAGTTCAACGGATAGAACGTCAGCCTTCTAAGCTGGATACGTAGGTTCGACTCCTACCGGGGATACCATTACAGTAAACTAGGTTCTAGTAACTAGTAACTAGAATCTAGAATCTGGATTCTGTTAAGCATTTGATTTTACAAAAATTTGTATTTAAAAATATTTTTAATATTATGAACAAGACAAAAATTGTCGCGAACAAGAAGCATCGCAAAAAAGCCGGAAAAACAATTAACGGTCGATATCGATAAAGAATTTTAGGTGTTATAAGCACCTATTTTTCAAATCATAAGCAGCTTTAAATGTTTTACGACGCAACAGTAGATTTATTTTTATTAAAAAAATATAATTATTTTAAAAATAAATTAAAAATGTTCCACGTGGAACATTTTTGTCCTCGTAGTTCAACGGATAGAACGAGGCCCTCCTAAAGCCTAAATACAGGTTCAATTCCTGTCGAGGATACCAACTGTTAAATTATTTTTTAGTATAATGTTTTTTAAGTATCGGTGAAAAATTTTGAGTAAAATAGTTTCTTAGTAAAAATAAAAAAATCGACATTACCGTCGATTTTTTTGTAAATGTTCCACGTGGAACATTTTGTGTTTGACAAAATTTTTTGATTATGCTATATTAATTTTTCATGGTACATTAAAACAATGGAGGTTCTTATGGCTGATATGGGTTATTATCAAGATTTGTTTTCATGGTGGATTTTCAAAAAGGAAAACAACGTTTCTTTATTTAAGTTGGGTGTTTTCCTTTTGGGGGTTAATTTATTGATCGGTTTTGTCTATGCAACAATAGTATTTTGTCTTTTTCCAGATTCGAGAAATGTGCGGTTAGACAGTTTTTCAGTCAGGCCGTCGTTTCTGATTTTCGTTATTTTAGCGGTTATTTTGTTTGTATTTGCCGCAATTGAGGAGTTTGTTTTTCGGGTAATCCCGTATTGGATTTTCCGAAGTGTTTCTAGTTTTTCTGATATAAAAACGGTTATTTGGTACTTGGTTATAAGTTCTTTGATTTTTGCAGTTCCGCATTTTTTCTTTTTGAGTTGTTATGCGGGGTTGCCGCAGTTTTTTGGAGGCATTATTCTCGGTATTATTTTTCTGAAATCGGCGGATATTTGGAATAATCCCTGGAAAGGTTTTTTTGTCAGCTCGTGCGTTCATTGTGTGTTTAACTTTGTCTGGTTTTCAGTAGTTATAATAATAAATCAGTAGGTTTAAAGGCAGCCATCGTATGGCTGCCTTTTAAATTGTTCCACGTGGAACAATTTCATTTGAAAGTGGCTTGGGAATAAAATAATTGGCATTTTTTGGTTTTAATTTAAGATTGTTTGAGGAGTTTGGCAGGATTGATTTGACTTATGCACAGTTAATTAACAGCCCTGTTGATAAGTCTTTTTAAAAATGTTCCACGTGGAACATTTTGTATTATTATAACATTACTTATCAATCTATTGTTTAAATTTACTATAAAAGTTGTATCGTAAAATATAACAGAGTA
The DNA here is from genome assembly GCA_041666425.1 of Patescibacteria group bacterium. Lineage (GTDB taxonomy): Bacteria > Patescibacteriota > Patescibacteriia > UBA11705 > JABHMO01 > JBAYHA01. The sequence continues at coordinate 11,005 of JBAYHA010000017.1, read as the reverse complement.
ATAAAAAAGCGCTTCGAGTGTGAAGCGCAAATTTCTTTTTGGTCGTTGTTTTATGCGATTGCGTCTATAAGAACAAAGCTTATGCTTATCGCAGTATGGATTTTTACAGTAAATGTTTTGGTTCTTGCTACTTGGTCAAAAACCGAGACAACTTGCAAACTTTCGACCGTTGGTTTGCGGGTTAGAATGATTTTCTGTAATTTTAACAGTTTTCGTAATATGGCCACGTCAATATTTTCTTTATCATCCGGAAAGTAGGGCAAATTATTAAGTTCTGTGTAAAGAGTCTCACAAGTTTCCAGCCCATCGCAGTATTCGATTGTTACCAAAAAATTTTTTTGACAAAAATGTTTGCAAAAATTACTTTCAGTAAGCACTATTTGTAGAAAATCGTCAAACCAGTCATTTGTTACCATGATCATTCTCCTTTTGTAAAAGAACATTAAAAAAAGAAGCCGTTAATTGACTTCGATTTTTTTGTTTTTTGAGGTTAATCCTGAAATAATTTTTAATTTTGTCTTTGGAATTTTTAGATATTCAGAAAGTAAATCAATAATTTTTTTGTTGGCCAAACCTTTTTCTGGAACGGCTGTGGTTTGAATTTTAAATTGGTTCTCGGAAATTTTTGAAACGAGATTTTTTTTTGCTTTGGTTTGTACTTTGATCGTCAAATTCATATCTTCAATATCATATGTCAAAATGAAAAAGGGAGCAATAGCTCCATGTGGAAAAGGTAATTTTTTATTTAAATTTAAATTATTCAAACATGCTTACATCACCTTTACCTTTTCTAATTATGAGCGCTGTTTCGCCGGAAAGATCAATAACTGAAGAAGGCTCATTTTGTAAAATTCCTCCGTCAATAATTAAATCAACTTGTTCGCCAAACTCTTTTTCAATTTCTAACGGATCGGAAAAATATGGTTCTTTTGTAATGTTAACACTGGTGGTAATAATTGGCTGCCCAAGTTGTTTTATCAAATTTAAACATATTTGATTGTTTGGAATTCTAATGGCCACGGTTTTTTTTTCAGGAATTAATTCTTTTGGCACAAATTTTGTCGCTTTGAAAACAAACGTGTATGCTCCCGGCAAAAGACGTTTAATTATTTTGTAAGCGTAATCGCTAACATGAGCGTATTTGGAAATTTCTTTTAAGTCGGGACAAATAAAACTAAAACCGGATATTTTTTTCTTTTTTATTTCGTAAATTTTTTGTACCGCTTTTTTGTTAAAAATATCACAACCAAACCCGTAAATTGTGTCAGTTGGGTAAACGATAACTCCTCCTGATTTTAAAACATCAACGGCTTTTTTTATTTTTGGATATTCCGGGTTTTGTGGATTTATTTCAATCATTTTGTTTAAATTTAAATAATTTTTGTCGTCTTGACTGCGATTTGTAATTATGATATAAATGGGCAGTTCATTCAAAGGAGGAAAGATGGATCAACCAAGATTTTATCGAAGCGAATGCGAAAGGGATTTGTATCGAAAAAATCTTCCAAAAAAAAACAATAGCATGATTATTCTCTTGGTGTCAATATTTTTGGTTTTATTTTTAGCGGTGATTTACAAAGGAATACAGGTAAATGCATTGCTGGACCCGGTTTCCTCCCAAGCAAAAAAACAGTTGAGAAGTTGTTTTAATCAATTAAACGGCAAGGTTGCGCAAGAAAAATCGTGTAGTGAAGATTTGCAGTATTTTATCGAAGTCAAGAATGAAATTCTTAGCAATAATTATTGTTTGTTGTCAGGGGCGCGTTGGCGCTTACGGCAATTTCCAGGTAGTGATGAAATTATCCTTGATACCAAGACTTTCCCACTTTGCCTACCTTGGCCGTGAAACATTTGGCTCCATAACTTTTTATGGAGCTTTTTTTATTTAAATTTAGTAGTATTTATGGGGATTGACTTTTTGTTTAAATGGTGATATAATTAAATTTACCTAATTTAACATTGCGGAGGACGAAATGGGTTATATCTGCTTTCTGTCTTTTATCTCGATTCTGATTCTTGGACTATCTGTTGAAAAAAAGGCGTCCATGAGAGTAGTCAGAATAGTTGGTTTGCTTCTGTGCTTTGTTTCTTTTAACGGTATGCTTATGAACGCATATCATGTTGAAAAACTGCTAAAGCCGCTGGCGTCGCAGTTTGAAGAAGTCGCTCCTGCCAGTTGCACCGCGATTGAGAGAACACACGAGCTTGATTGCGGGGGAAAACTCGACGCAATCACGGCGAAAAAGAATCAGGTTTTGAAGGAAAATGGTTGTTTGCAATTTGGGTCAGGTTGGGAAGTTTCTGCCAACAACGGTGGTGGAAAGGTTTATACAGATACGGCATCACATCCAATCTGTGCGCCTATTCTTCCATTTATGAATTAACATTTTTGAAATTAACGTTCGCCACACTCGTCCAACTCTTTGGACGAGTTTTAATTTTGTTTAAATTTTTTCTAAAAGTATAAGTTCCAATTTTTTTGTTTCAGTGTCATAAGTAGCAAAACTGGCGCGAAAAAACATCCCCGCTAAATTTCCCGGATTGATAATGAAAGTTTTGTTGATTTTTTCTTGCCAAGGTTTGTGATTGTGTCCGTAAAAGACAATGTTATATAAATTTTTCAGAGCCAATCCTTTGGCTTTTTCTCTCGTGTGGCAGGCGGATATTTTTATTTTATCAAAGTCTAATTCGAGAAAGGGGATTTTTTTTCTTGGTAAATTTTGAAAACGATTAGTCCTTTTAACTTGTTGTTGTGCATTGATGTCAGCATTTCCCTCCACAAAAAAAATTTCACCATAAAAATTGGCAATAAAAAAATCACGAGTTTCATCTTCGGTGACGTCCCCGCAATGAATAATTTTTTCAACATTATTTTTTTCACAATAATTCAAAAACTTTTTTATGTTTGTTAAATTATCGTGTGAATCAGAAACGATGGCGAGTTTCATTTTGATTTTTATTTTTAACCAATTTGTCATCTCGAGCCTGTCGAGAGATCTCAAATTGGTTATTATAAGTTTTTTTGCTTTGCGTTTGTCAAAATTATTTAAAATTATTTTTTAACCAAACGATTTCTTTTTTGTAATTGGAATTTTCTTCCGGAGTTTCCAAAATGCAATTTACTTTTGCGAATTTTTTTTCTGCTAAAATATTTTTGAAAGATTCAAAACCGAGCGAGCCGTTTCCTAAATCTGCATGTCGATCTTTGTGGGAATTAAATTCAGTTTTGGAGTCATTTAAATGAAAAAGTTTTAATTTTTCCAGGCCAATATTTTTCTCGAAAGATTTTGTTACATTTTGTAGTTCTTTTTTTGTGCGAAAATCATAACCGGACGCAAATGCATGACAAGTGTCCAGACAAACGCCAATGGAAAAACCTTTTAAATTGTCTAAAAGATAACCTATTTCTTCAAAACTGTCGCCAATTATTTGTCCGGTGCCGGCGGAATTTTCTATTAGAAGTTGTGTTTTTCCATTGTATCCGTTCATAACTTGTTTTAATCCGTCAATCACCAATTCTAACGCTTTGTTGTCCGTGAAATCTTTGGCGCTTCCTAGATGAGTCATTACATATTTGGCACCGAGTTTGTCTCCAGCCTCGAGCTCATCGCGGATTGTTTTGATTGAGCCAAAACGAATGCGATTTTCACTCGACGCCAAATTTATATAATATGGAGTGTGAAGGTAGCATTCCTGAATTTTAAATTTTTTTAAATTTTTCTTGAAAAGAAGGCTCTCTTTTTCGTTATAGGTTGGCTTTCCTCCGCGAGGAGAACGATCAAAGAATTGAAAAATATCTGCGCCAATTTTTGACGCATTTTCGGGAGCATTGAATATTCCGCCAGCGGCGGAGACATGGGAACCAAAAAGCATAATATTCCAACCGAGCAACAGAGCAACTGATCAACTGAACAAAATAAATTTAATCGTTGGTAGTTGTTGTAGCTTTGTTTTAATTTTATATTTTAATTATAACAAAAATAGCGTTTTTGCGCTATTTTTGTATTTTCAAATTTTGTTATGTTAAGTTTACTTTATAAACTTTATGAACTTTTAACTACTTACTGTTTTCTCTTGCTTTGTTTTTCAAAAAATCCAATGTTTTTCGGTTTTTGATAATGTTACCAAAATATTGTTGCGCTTGAGCGCCTTTTAAATTGGTTTCAATTTCGTTAATGCGCGACTCGTATTGTGGATTCAATTTGTAGCTGGCGATTGTTCTTTCTGTTTCGGTTTTTAATTCCTCTTCGGTCGCGGCAATATTTTCGTTTTTTGCTATTTCACGAATCAGTAGTCCGGTTTTTACTCTTTTGAGAGCATCAGGGATAAAATCAAGCATCATGTCAGCTTCCGTCTTTTTTAAATGTTTCAAATAATCTTCGAAATTCATTCCTTGCTTGGCCACATTTTCTTCCAATTCATGAACCATGCGGTGAGTTTCTTCATTGACTAAAACCTCCGGAATTTCACCGAACTCTGATTTTTCTTGCAATGTTTCTAAAATATCTAATTCAAACTTTTGATTTTCTTTGGCTTCTTTTTCTCTTTTTAAATTGCTTTCAATATTTTTGCGCAAGTCAGGCATTGTTTGTAGCCCAAAAGCTTTGGCAAATTCGTCATTAAGTTCCGGTAATTCAATTTTGTAAATTTCGGTTACCTTGATTTTGAAAGTTGCCGGTTTGCCGGCCAATTTTTCTTCGTGATATTTTTTTGGAAATTCAAGATCAAACTCTTTGGCATCGCCAACTTTTAATCCTTTGATGTTGTCTTCAAATCCCGGAATCATCAAATTTTCACCGATAATTACGGAATGATTTGGTGTTTGACCTCCTTCGATTGGTACATTGTCAACAAAAACATTTAAAGTCATGATAACTTTGTCTCCGGTTTCGGCAATTTTGTCAGCGAGAACTTCTTTGGCTTTATATTTTTTTAAATCTTCAAGAACTTTGTCAATTTCTTTTTCTTCAATCTTTATTTCTTCCGGAAGTTTTACTTTTAATTTGTCCAAACTTAGTATTGTCATTTTTGGTAAAAGGGAAAAAGTCGCCTTGAAAATAAATTCATTATTCGGGGCTAATTTTTGTACTTCAATTTTCGGTTCAGATATGGCATCAATTTTTTCGCTTTCTAAAATTTTATCAAGCGTGTCTTCAATTGCCATATTGGCCGCATTTTGGATTAGAAACATTTCGCCGACTTCGCGCAAAACAATTTCATAAGGCGCTTTGCCGGGGCGAAAGCCTTCAATTTTTTTTGTTTGACTGATCTGTTCGGCTGTTTTTTTTAAATACGGTTCCAGCTCTGGGAAAGGCAGAGTTACCACTATTTCCAGTAAACTTTTTGGTAGTTCATTTTTGCTAAAATTCATAAAAATTGCTTATTTTTAATTCTTCTCAATGATAACAAAAAAAAGAAGTAAAATCAAGGGCAGTCAATCAATATTTTGATAAAAATAAAGCCGACTGTTGCAGTCGGCGAGATACTCATTTTATCAACTTTTTTATTTTTGGTTGATGTTTTTTGATTGCTACCGTATTTCGTAATTGAATTCTCTTCAATTCTTCTTCCGTCAAAAGGCTTTGTGCCCAAGGGATGTCGGAATTTTTAAAGTTGATGGAAAGCTCGGGGGGCTCATCGTCAGGACGTTGTTTCCACTCATAGTAATTGAAAGGTTTTGTTATAAGTTTACCATTTTTTGCTTTTTGCATTTCTGCGCAAAGGTTAAAAAATATTTTTTCTTCCACTTTTTGCAGTGGGCGATTAAGAACATAGCCCAGTTGTTCAAGAAAGGCTGGATAGTCGCTCAAATAGTGATGGGAATTAGTGCGGGCCAAAATTTCTAAAAATTTTTTTTCCAACAATGAAAATTGGGTGGTTGCGTTTTTCCAAAATTTCAGTTTCGCTTTTTCAATACTCTCCGGAATGGTTTTTTTTCGAAGTAGTTGGCGATAGGTTTTTAAAAAGATAATCTTTTGGAATTTAGTGAAATAACTTTTTCGTTGCTTTCCAATAAGTGGCTTTGGAAAATCATTTTCTTTCGATAAGTCAGTTGCTTTTTTCCATTCCGCATAACCAAAAATTTCCATTGCGCGTAAAGCTTGAATTACTAATGTTGGTTCAATCCTTTTGATTTTACTTTGATGTAGAAATTCACAAGCCTCTCGGAGATAAGCGCCAATTACCGTTTTGCTCATGATCTTATTTTGCATTAGAGCCTCCTTTCACGGATCGGTCTATGAATATCACTTGGCGGCCTGATTGAATATTCTTATTCTTCGCAGGAGTTCTGCGGAGAACAATGACTCTTTCCACGGAAGGTCGGAGAAATCAAATTGGACAAAAAAGAGCTTTTTATTTTTGGGCTTATTTTCTCCCTGTGGTTTTTTGGTTATCAGTTGTCCGTATTTTTTTTGGAGCAACTTTTTCATCAGAGAGTAGAGCACCAGACTTTCCTCAAAACTTAGTCGTTTGTTGAGTACATAGTTGAAATATATGATGTAGCTGTTGATGGTTGGAGAGGGAAGATTAGTTCGAGCAAGTCCTTCTAGAAAGATTTTTTGTTCTGCTTTCATTCTGGCGCACAGTTCTCTCAGGATTTCTTTTCGCTCTTTTTTTTCCAAATGACGATTTGCTTCTAGTGATTCTTGCGTTAATTTTTCCGGCATGAAATTCTCCTTTAATTTGTTGTCAAAAGAACAGGAATTTTAATTTTAGCAGAAAAATTTAATATGTCAAGGAGTATCAATGGTATTTTAGTATTTATACCTAAATTTAAATAAAAATCCCCATCATTCGATGGGGAAAACCAAATTGTTGGTGCTTGTGTGTTTATGATTTGTCTTCGTTGTCCGGCTCTTTGTCCAAGTCGGTTAGGGCTTGGTTAAGTTTGTCTAACGTCACAAATTCGTCTTTGGCTGCTTGTCCCTCGGCGACAATTTTGTCCTGAAGTTCATCAAGAGACATTTTCGGAGAGTCGTCAGTCGCTTGTTCGTAGTGACGGAACAATCTTTCTTCTATTTCTGCATTTTCTGCTATTGTTCTTTGAAAAATAGCTTTTAGTTCTTCTGATGTTGGTTTTTTTTCATTTGTTGCCATTTAAATCCTCCGAAAGATAAAGATGTTGAAAGGAACAGGTGATTTAATTTTAGCATTAAATTTCAATATGTCAATTAAATTTATACGGCGACTAAAGTCACCTAAAATAATGAGTTCAATTTTTAGGCGACTTTAGTCGCCGTATGAGATAGTTTTTCAAAAAAAAACAGCCCCGAGACGAGGCTGTTTTTTGTAAAAATTTTTACATCCAAAGTTTTACAATAATTCCGACCATGAGCAAAGCGACGATATTTAGAATTTTGATCATTGGATTAATGGCCGGACCGGCGGTATCTTTGTAAGGATCACCAACCGTGTCGCCGGTAACTGCAGCTTGGTGAGCAGAAGAACCTTTGCCACCAAAGTTGCCTTTTTCAATATATTTCTTGGCATTATCCCAAGCACCACCGCCGGTGGTCATGGAAATAGCCACAAATAATCCGGTTACAATACTTCCAACTAATAAGCCACCCAAGGCCAAAGGTCCGAGAAGCAAGCCAACCAAAATAGGAATAATCACTGGCAACAAAGCAGGAACAATCATTTGCTTGATTGCTGCTTTGGTAACAATATCAACACAGCTGGCGTAATCCGGTTTGGCTGTTCCTTCCATAATGCCTTTGATTTCACGGAATTGGCGGCGAACTTCTTCGACAACTTTGCCGGCAGTTTTGCCAACTGCTTGCATGGACATGGCACCAAATAAATATGGTAAAAGTCCACCGATAAATAAACCGATCAAAACTTTTGGATTATCGATTGCAAAAATTAATTTTTCTCCGGCTTTGTCGCTGATTGCAAAAGTGTAATCAGCAAAAAGAACCAACGCAGCCAAGGCTGCGGAAGCGATGGCATAACCTTTGGTTACGGCCTTTGTTGTATTTCCAACAGCGTCAAGCGGATCGGTGACATCACGCACTTCTTGCGGAAGTTCAGCCATTTCGGCGATTCCTCCGGCGTTGTCAGTAATCGGGCCATAAGCGTCAATCGTGACGATAATTCCAGCCATTGATAACATGCTCATCGCAGCAATAGCAATTCCATAAAGTCCGGCCAATTCATAAGCTCCAAAAATTCCTGCACAAATAACCAAAATCGGTAAAGCGGTTGATTTCATGGATACGGCTAATCCGGCAATAATATTTGTTCCGTGACCGGTAGTTGAACTTTCGGCAATTTCCTTTACCGGTTTGTAAGCGGTAGAAGTATAATATTCGGTAATAACAATCATTGCGCCTGTAACAATAAGACCGATCAATGTTGTTAAATATAAATTGGTAACAGAATAAGTGGCATTATCAAACATTAAATATTTTGTGGCTGGATAAAAACCAATTGCCGATAAAACTCCGGCCGCGATTAAACCTTTGTAAAGAGCGCCCATGATATTTTTCTTTTCACCAAGTTTGATAAACCATGTTCCGATGATTGAAGCAATAATGGAAATAGCACCAATAAGTAATGGATAAAGCAACGCTTTTTCATAACCGATAAAAAGCATTTGACCAAGAAACATGGCGGCCACAGTTGTTACGGCGTAAGTTTCAAAAAGGTCAGCCGCCATACCGGCGCAATCGCCAACATTGTCGCCAACATTATCAGCAATGACAGCCGGATTGCGAGGATCATCTTCTGGAATTCCGGCTTCAACTTTTCCAACTAAATCAGCTCCAACGTCAGCGGCTTTGGTAAAAATACCACCGCCAAGTCTGGCAAAGATAGAAATTAAACTTCCTCCAAAACCAAGACCGATCAAAGCATGAACATCTTTGGTAATGGCATAAAAACCGGCTACGCCTAGAAGTCCGAGACCAACCACCAAAAGTCCAGTAACTGTGCCCCCTTGAACAGCAACAGCCAAAGCTTTTTCCAAGCCACCGCGAGCTGCTTCTGTTGTGCGAATATTTGAGCGAACGGAAATATTCATTCCGATAAATCCAGTCAAGGCTGACAAAACCGCGCCAACAACAAAACCGATAGCGGTTTTCCATCCGACAAAAGCAAAAATCAAAACAAAAACCACTACGCCAATTATGGCAATGGTTTTGTATTGACGAGTTAAATAAGCTTTGGCGCCTTGTTGAATAGCGCCAGCAATGGCTTGCATTTTTTCATTTCCTGTGGGCAACCTCAAAATTTTTTTGATGAGAAATAAACCGTACAAAATCGCTACAATCGCAGAAGCGAGAGCCAGGATAAGAGTAAAGTTCATAAAAATTTTACTTTAATTCTCCCAAAGGGATCACTTCGTGATAAATTCTTAATTCTCCCGAAGGGAGCACTTTGTGATAAATTCTGAATTTTTAGTTAGTTGTTTTTCAATGAAGCCATTTTGGCTTTTTCTTTTTGTTCCAATTTCTTTTTCTTTTCTGCTCTTTTGATTGTTACCTCTGCCTTAGTTTTGATAACTTGTTTGCTTTTGTAATAACCGCAAGCCAAACAAGCGTGGTGTGGTTTTGTCGGGGCTTGGCATTTTGGACAAACTTGAGATTTTTGTGTTATCAAATGATCATGGGAACGACGATTACGAACGCGAGCTTTACTTAGGTGATGAGCTGGTACTGACATAAAATTTATGTGGCCTTTTTTGCAAAATAAATTTATTTAACAAAAAATGGCAGTTATTAATCATTTATTAAAGATGTTGAAATAATAGCCTATATTAGAAAAAAAATCAAGTTTTTTATCTTGATAAAATAAATTTGACAAAATTGTCTTTTGTTATAAAAAAATCTCGTTATGAACGAGATTCGAATTTTTAACAATTTATGTTTTTGGATTTATTTAGGGCTTCTCTGGCGTTTTTTTCGCTAAAATGATGAAAAATAAAGTTAATGCTTTTCCAAATAAAGGTGGGAAAAGAAAGTAATAGTAAAATTCCGCAAAATATTAGCCAATAAGTTTCCCAGTTAAAGTGAGAGATTGCCCATAGTCCAAGCAGGCAAACACAAGAAACAAGAAAAGTGAAAAGTAAAGAGTCTTCGGCGTCTGCTTTTGCCTGGGCGTGGTGAATTAATTTTTCACGCCATTCCTCATCATATTTCTTTTTGGTAATTTTGTTGTTGTTCATTGAGATTCTCCTTTGTTAAAGAACTCTATATCTTTATTTAACAGCAAATTATGGTTTTGTAAAGTTCTCAGCGCGCTAGGATATTTTACCTTTGCCCTTGCACATTACCAAAATCTCTTGACTGGACAAAATATATTTGTTATTATTTTGACGCAAAAACATGGCCCCATCGTCTAGTGGTTAGGACATCAGGTTTTCATCCTGAAAAGTCGGGTTCGATTCCCGGTGGGGTCACCATTCTTCGTTCGCTGAAGGCGAACTTCGAATGGCACGCCATTCTTCGCACATTCTGTGCTTCGAATGGCACGCCAAGTATTGTTATTGAAACCTGTTTTTGGATGAAAGAGAAACGCAATTTTGCGTTTTTTTTGTATTTATTTATGCCCTGATTTTTATTAATATAAAAATTTTTTTGATATGCAAAAATCGAGATACATCGTGTGCGAGTGTTTGACAAAAGGAGGCATACCTATTAAAATGCGGATATGTTCTTTTTATGGAGGTTTATAAATGAATGAAAATTCTATTGGCGAAATGGCAAAACTTTTTCGCGACGGTTTAGTAACTTATGAGCAATTTTTGGAGTGTGTCCGTGCTAGTAATTCAGCGATGCCAAATCAGGAAAAAATTCTTAATCCTCAACAGATCCCTGCCCCACAACAAGTTGCAGGGGATGACTCTGTAGGAAATGTTGATGGTGGGTTTTATCCGGAAAGCATTAGTACCGATGATATGCGTTTTGCTAAAAAAGTTTGGTTTTCGTGGGACCAAAAGGAGAAACAAACAATTAGAGAAATTCTGGATGCGCAAAGGTCAAAAGATCCTGACTCAAGAAAG
>JBAYHA010000016.1:0-17695 GCA_041666425.1 Patescibacteria group bacterium | reverse complement strand
TTAAATATTATTAAAATAGGAGCAAAGAAAAAACACAGCCAAGAAAACATTCTTTACCGCAAAATAATTGTAAATGAAAATAAATAAAAACCCACAAAAATTTCCATGCTTAATTTTTCGCGGGCAAAACTATGACAAAAAAAGGACAAGATGAAATGCAAACAGCCAAAAATCGCGCCACAGAAGACGCCATCGCCCAAATAAAAGAAAAATTTGGTGATGGGGCGATTATGAGATTGGGTGAGGCGACAACTATGAATGTCGAGGCTATCCCAACGGGAAGTCTATCTTTGGATATCGCACTTGGTGTTGGCGGAGTTCCAAGAGGTCGAATCATTGAAATTTTCGGACCAGAATCATCCGGCAAAACAACTCTGGCCCAACACATCGTAGCCGAAGTCCAAAAACAAAAAGGCATGGCCGCTTTTGTAGATGCCGAACATGCCCTTGATCCTGATTATGCCCGCAAAATCGGTATTGACATTAACCAAATGCTAATTTCCCAACCGGATACCGGAGAACAAGCGTTAGAGATTGTCGAAACATTGGTTCGATCAAACGCCATTGACATTATTGTCATTGACTCAGTCGCAGCCTTAACTCCGCGAGCAGAAATCGAAGGTGATATGGGAGATAGCCACATGGGATTGCAGGCACGTCTCATGAGCCAAGCTCTGCGCAAATTAGCCGGAATTGTCGGCAAAACAAAAACAACGGTAATTTTTATCAACCAAACCAGGCAAAAAATCGGCGTATTCTTTGGCAATCCCGAGACTACTACCGGCGGAATGGCCTTAAAATTTTACAGTTCAATCAGAATTGAAGTTCGTCGCGCAGCCCAAATTAAAAAAGGCGAACAAATTATCGGTAATCGCGTAAAAGTAAAAATCGTCAAGAACAAAGTCGCTCCGCCATTCAAAACTTGCGAATTTGACATCATGTACAACGAAGGGATTTCCATCAGCGGTGATGTCATTGATACCGGCCTTGTTTACGATGTTATCAAGAAAAACGGAAACTCTTATCTTTTTGGTGAAGAAAAATTAGGCGTCGGTCGCGAAACGGCAAAACAGTTCCTGCGAGAAAATCCAAAAATTCTCGACGCTATTCGCAAAGAAGTTTGGCAACTTTTTACTGACCAAAAAAACTTTGATAACCAACTCATACACGAACCGGTTGGCGACGCCATTCCTGATGCCGAACCAGAAAGTGGTTTAACTTTCTAAAAAATATAACGAAAAAAAGACAGGTTTCACTAACCTGTTTTTTTTGATTAAAAAATCGCCAGTTATGAACATGGCGATTTTTGGGAATTTTTATTCCAACATTACCGATAACACGAAATTGCATTAATTATTTGTCAAATAATGTGTAGTTTTGCCACAAGGACAAAATAAACGATCACTCTTACCAACTTTTTCATGCTTTAATCTCACAAAGCTCTTACAGGCAGAACACCAATATTCGTTGGCCAAAACAGAAACAAGACTATCTTTTGTAATTATCAATTCAGCGCCACTTTTTTCTAAAACTTCATCAAGCGCTTTGACCGTTGCTTTGTGCTTGTGTTGTGCCCAGAACCAATCAGCAAACAGTCCGATTATTAGTGCCAGCAAAAAAGCAGAAAAAACCATTGACAAGGCAGATCCCGTCCCTGCTACCAAGAGATAAATACCCTGCGCACTGGACAAAATTGTGATAAAAATGGTTATTTTGACTAATGATTTTAACTGCCCAAAATCAACCCAACCTGGCGGAAAACGAATCAAAAAGAATAAAGAAATAGCAAACACGACCACAGAATCGACTGGGAAGCCAAAAGAAAACAAAATGACAAAAAGCGGAGCAATAGATAATATGAAAACATAACCCAAAACTTCTAACAATATTCCCATTTTTTCCTCCTCTTTAAAAAACCTGAATCTTTTAAGCCCGCTCTGTTTTTTTGCTTTATTCCTTTTTCTTTTTTAGACGATAGAGCAATTTGGCCGCAGTCACACCACTCATTTGCGCCATCGAAACAAAGAAAAACAAATCCGACAATTCTTTTTTAACATTTAAAGACAATAACAAAAAATAAACTCCAAAAACAATCAAGACACTAACCACAATCAAAGACCACCTGACGAGAAGCTCGTTTTTCGTGGGAAAGACAGCGGTGAAAAAAGCAATCCCCACAAAAACAACCACATATTTAAGATCTGCGAATCCCGAAAATCTGATAGCAAACAAAATTACCAAAAGCACAACCAAACAATTCACAAAAATCCGCAGACAAATCTGCGTAAACTCACTGAATGAATAAAACTTTGTAACAATGTTTCCAAAATTTACTTTCATGAATTCCTCCTTTACCTCTCAATTGACGCCCTACAAAAAACACCAAAAAGCTTCTCAATCAACTCTCTTTTTATCTGCACCGTTAACTGAGCATTTGGCAATCCAACATGTAATTTTATATCCCCTTTCTCCATTGATTTTGTTCCGCGGAAAGACGGCCAATAAGTAATTGAAACAATTCCCTGTTTTCTTTCAATCAATTGCGAGAATCTACCTCTTTTTTTTATCAAAGTAATAGGAAAATGACAGTCCCCAAGATAGAGACTATAATAAATTTTCGGATCCCCATCGAGATGCACCTTTGTCAAAGAATACTCAACCTCACCACTGACAGTTAAATAAGCCATTTTTTCCTCCTAAATTGTAAGGAACACAAGAAACAACATATTAACACAACCATTATTTTTGTCAACAGCAACCAAAAAATTCGCAAAGTCTTTAAAAACTTCCCCATTTATCCAAAATTTGCTAAAATATAAGTGTTAAAATATAAACAAAACAATATGTTCAGCCAAAAATTTGTCTACAAAAAATTAATAAACAGTTTGAACGAAAAACAATCTTTATATGTTAATTTGGGGTTAAGCAATCCCCAAAATGGTGAATCTATGCTGGCTGTTTTTCATTTAATCCCCCAAAAAGGTCACAATATTTTGCAATCAGCCAGCGAAGTGGCAGCCGAATCTTCAACCGGCACGAATTTCCGAGTAAATACGGAAACGGCTTTTTCGAGAACATTAAATGCTTTGGTTTACAAAATTGATTTGCAAAAAAATTTGGTTTGGATCGCCTATCCATGGCGACTTTTTGATCGAAATGGAAACATTCAAAATATTTTAACTTACGTGGTAGGGAATGTTCTCGGAATGAAAGAAATTTCCGCTCTTAAATTATTGGATGTTTGGTTTCCGCCAGCAATGCTGGAACAATATGACGGACCAAGTTATACGATTGATGATTTACGAAAATATTTGAATGTTTATGACCGACCCATTCTTGGCACAATAATCAAACCAAAAATGGGTTTGACCGCTTCAGAATATGCGGAAGTTTGTTATGATTTTTGGGTTGGCGGAGGTGATTTTGTAAAGAATGACGAACCGCAAGCTGATCAAGATTTTTGTCCATACGAAAAAATGGTGCATAACGTCAAAGAGGCCATGGACAAAGCGGTCAAAAAAACCGGCAAGAAAAAAGTTCATTCTTTTAACGTTTCCACCTCTGATTTTGACACCATGATCGAACGATGTGAAATAATTCGCAACGCCGGTTTTGAAAATGGCAGTTACGCTTTTTTGATCGACGGAATTACGGCCGGCTGGATGGCAGTGCAAACTTTGCGTCGTCGATATCCTGATGTTTTCTTGCATTTTCATCGTGCTTCTCACGGAGCCTTTACCAGAGATGAAAATCCGATTGGTTTTTCCGTTTTGGTATTATCAAAGTTTGCCAGATTAGCCGGAGTTTCCGGCGTTCATACCGGCACTGCAGGCGTTGGCAAAATGGCCGGTTCACCAAAAGAGGATATTGTCTCCGCCAAAAACATTTTGCATTACGAAAGTCGCGGACATTTTTTTACCCAAAATTGGTCAACTATTCCAACAAGAGATGAAGATAGTAAATCATTAAAAAAACAGGACAACAAAAATAAAAATATTTTAGTTGATGACAGCTGGCGCGGAATAAAAAAATGTTGTCCGATTATTTCCGGTGGTTTAAATCCTCTTTTGTTAAAACCTTTTATAAAAGTCATGGGCGGAGAACTTGACTTTATCACCACCATGGGCGCGGGTGTTCACGCTCATCCGGACGGCACGCAAGCCGGAGCTCGAGCGTTAATTCAATCTTGCGAAGCGTACAAAAAAAACATTGATATCAAAAAATACGCCAAAACGCATCCGGAATTAAAAACCGCTATCAAGTTTTTCAAAAAATAATTCTCAAAACAAAAAAACACTTCCCCTTTGAAGTGTTTTTTGATAAAAAAAATCCGACACGATGTTGTGTCGGAAAGATTTTTTACGTTGTTTTTTTTGATCGAACTTTTTTAGGCTTCGGTTCTTCTTTTTCTTTCAATAAAATGTATCCATTGCAAGCAACATAGGTTAAAGAATTATAAGCAAAAGAATATTCCCGTTCTCCTCCTCTAAGAACAACATGATTTATACTACCTCCAGAACCATCTGAATAAAGAATTCTCGCAGAATTTCCTAAGGCAGTAAATGAAATTCCACGATGCAAAGTAACCATAAAAGAAGACTGAAGAAAAGCTAACAAATCCCAAGATGTTCCCAACTCAAATCCACATAGCTGGGCATAATGCCGAACAAGTGAAATATCAGTATTATTATCAAGTTTTGCTGTGCGTAATCGCACAATTTTTGATTTACCGCTACCGGAAATCACAAATGGAATTACACAAGAAAGATCCATTTTTATTCCACGAGCTTTTATTTCTTTACAAAAATCAGTCCCTTCGTAACAAATGACCTCATGAACCATAGAACTTATCTTCCAAGGAATTTTTTCAAAGTTAAAGACATCACCAAATTCATTTTCCGATAGTCGCTGAATGCCGTTGGCAACTTTGACCGGATCCAATGTCCCCTCTTTTACACGACGAAGCAAATCCCAATAACGATTACCGATAACACCTAATTGTTCGTCCGAGACAACAAATTTTGTCGTCATGACAAACTCCTTTTGATGAACATCAAGCCACCATGGCTTGAAAAAATAGATTATCATACTTTTACCATTTTGTAAACATTCTCCATAATCAAAAAAGCACTGACTTTAATCAGCGCTTTTTGTTTTACTAAATTTTTACTTGTTAACAAAAGGCAAAATTGCCATGATTCTTGCTCTTTTGACAGCCGTCGCAATTTTGCGTTGGTGCTTGGAGCAAACTTTGGTTCGGCGTTTTGGCAAAATTTTGGCATAAGAAGACAAAAATTTGCGAAGAAGCTGGGCGTCTTTCCATTCAACTTCGTTAAGTCCGTTTTCACAGAAATAACAACCTTTTGGCTTTTGATTGTTTGTAGAATTATTTTTTTCCATAGTGTTATTAAAAATTAAATGAAAAAATTTTGTCATCTCGACCGATCGTAGGAGTGGGGAGATCTCAAAATTTTTTATGCTCCAAATTGAAATGAATTTAAAAAGGAATATTCTCTATTTTAATCTCTTCATCACCGGACTTATCCACGCTTGGCAATTCTGTCCCCGGTAAAACTGTTTCCGCACCGACTACTGGCTGACGAGAATCAGCTGATTTGCCGTCAAGCATAATCATGCTTTCGCCGATAATTTCAGTGCGATTTCTTTTTACGCCATCAGAACCTTCCCATTCTCTAGTTTGCAAACGGCCTTCAATATAAACCCGACCGCCTTTGCGCAAATATTGATTGGCCACTTCGGCCAATTTGCGCCACAAAACAACATTGTGATATTCAACTTTTTCTTGTCTGGCGCCATTGGCATCAGTCCAAAAATGATTGGTCGCCACGGAAAAATTGGCCACAGCCGAACCGCTCGGAATTGCCCGACTTTCGGGATCTCGAGTCAAACGGCCAATAATCATCACTCTGTTTAAATCCATATGATTTTGCTTTGAAAATTTTTATTAAATAACATCGTCTTTTAAAATTTCATCCAACTTTTTGTCCAAATCTTCCAACTTGGCTTTGCTGGCTTCTTTGTTAGCAGAAGCGGAAGAAATTTTTACTTCATCTTCGACAACTTTCTTGACGGTCGCCTTTTCGTCAGCTTCGATCTTGTTGATTTCATCCTGTTTGGCATTACGTGAACCTTCTTGAATCTTAGTTTCACGAGCAATTTCTTCGGCTGATTTGATTCTCTTTTTGACAATCGAATGGCGCAAAATTTCTTTTTTTAGTTTTAATTTCGTTTCCAACTCTTTGGTATTAACACTTTCCATATCAAATTCCACGGCAAAATAAGAGCCTTGAAAAATTTGATTGATGGGATAGGCCAAACGGCGCTTGCCCATGTCTTCGGTCAAAGTGATTTCACCGCCCAATTGTTTAATCAAAACGCTTACTTCATCATTAACCTTTTGGAGGTCTCCCTCCAGATAAGTAATTGGCACAATGTAGGCCAACTCGTAATGTTGATTCATAATCATTGTTTGCTTCGTGAATAATTCTTGTCTAAAATTAAATAAAAATTACCCAGTGGACAAAATCAGCACAAAGTCTGATTTTGCAAAACAAACGCTTATTTATTAACTGCTGGAATATTAACACAAAGTTTTTGTCTTGGCAATAGGTGATTTTCAACCGACCAACCGACCAACTTAGCAATGAAGCAACAGAGCAAAGAACAAAGGAACTCCGCCAGTGGCGGATCCGCCGCTGGCGGAAAAAGAACATAAAAACAAAAAACATTAAAAAAACCGCCAAATTGTTGGCGGTATAAGTTTGTTAATCAATCATAGTTCTTATCCCAATCAGGGCTCTTTTCGCTCCAGTTTCCACGGCATCGGGAAGCCGTGCATTTCCAAAAAATATGGGTTAATAAACTCCAAATCTTCTCCCGTATCTTCGAACTGTTCACGAAACATAGCAGTAAACCTTGCTATCACCAAAATTCTAGCAACCCTTTTGAACTCATCAACCGTTAATTTTCTGAGACAATCTTTTTCCGACATCCCTGCCATAATTTCTACATACTTTTGAACATTCGAGGAATCAAAAGGAGGATCAGAAAAATCTCCACTGAGAAACATAAAAACAATCTTATCAAGAGACACATCTACGGACATAATTTTTGCCACGCCACCTTTTACCAACCAATAATCACCAACATTAATTGCTCGATTTTTGATCATTTGGTTCCTCCTTAAAAATCAAGGTGAAGAAAAATCAACCTTCATTTCTTTCTTTTTTCTTGTTCCTGTTTTTGAATTCAGCAAACCACGATGACACGCCAACCAATCAACCGCCCGAATAAACAAAGACAGTTCAGAAAATTTAATATACGAACCCATAACGATCATTTGCTTTTCCGGTAACTCCAAAATAATCGGCGGACGTTCTTTTGTAAAAATTCCTGCTTCACAAGAAATTATCATAGAATGATTCTCAGGATTAGTGGAAATGGTAATTTCCAAATCCAACGGCATTCCCGCGGTCAAAGAAATTTCTCCTTCTTCCAAAAACTTGTGGCCAAAACTTTTTACCAAATCATGCAAATCAGCCAAAGTTTCAGTTGTTAAATCATTCAGATTTTCCGGCAAACTTTCATTATTAACCACAAACGGCGCTTTGTCTTCTGCAGACAATATCGGCCGTCTCGGCAATAAAGAAAATTGTTCCGTCAGGTGTTCAGTCAATTGCTCGGCATAGACATCCTTAGGTTTGCCTGTTTCCAACCAATACTTTCTGACAATCAACAAAAGTTTGATTTCTTCGGGCAAAAGATTTTCGTATTCTGTAATTTTTGTCAAACCACCAATTTCTTTTTTGGGATGCAAGTCAGGATTCTCTTGAATCACCCGCAATCTACGATGAACACTATCACGAAAAATTCTCAGCCGTTGAGCTTCCTTTCTTACCTCATCTGAAACAATATTAGAAATTCCAGTTCCGAAACAAAATGTGCAAACAGCAACTTTAGTATAACCAAAATCAGAATCAAGATCATTAAATCTTCCCGCGCCACCAAATAGAAAAGACCTGTCACAACAAAGAGCACATGGCTCCTGGCCTTTTTTCAAATGGCCAACAACCATGTTTTTTCTTGGATTTGTTCTTCTTTTTGTCATGAATTACCTCCTTCCGAATTTTTCATTTCTTCCAATAAGTTTTTGAATTCTTCCCCACGAGAAAATGGCAATCGCAAAAATTGCGCAATGCTTGCTTCCATAATCAACTCAATTTTTGCTTTGGCTTCTTCGGGCGTCAATTTCCGACAAAATTGACTTGCCGGCAAATAAATATCTGCCCGTTTTTCGCCATCGACCAAAACTTGATTGACAAAAATAAGGTTGCTCGATAAAAAAGCAGAGTCAAGAACAAAAACCACGCCACCTTTTACCAACCAATAATCACCCGCAACAACTTTCATTTTATTCCTCCAATGTTTAATGAATTCTTTTGTCAAAAAAATCAACACCCTCAAGAATATCCTGACCATCTTTAACAAAAGGATTGCTTCGTTCACCGGTAACCGGGCAAAGACTCCCCGCCTTTGAAAGTGCATAATTTATAAATTCCAAAGCAAAAGTGATATCCTTCCCAGAAATTTTTTTATCCCAGATAACTGTCATAAAATTTTTCAAAGTCAAAAACAGAACATCAAGATTAGCAACCGTTGATTTTTCCACTTCATTAAAGACGCCAAGACAAACACCCTCGTTATCACCAACCTTACCCACAAAAGTAACGACCAATCCGCCCAAAATAGGCGTGATAAAAATTTTTCCATTTATCGATTCTTCATAGCGTCCAAGCGTCTTTACCAAATCATGAATATCCGCCAATAAAACAGAAGAAACATCCAACTGAGAATCGGGCGGAGCCGAAATAATCTCAAAAGCTCCAGACTCAGGAATAAAATCGTTTCTCCTGATTTTTTTTGCTTCTGCGCGCAAAACGTCAATCACTTTTTCCGCAAAAACTCCCTGAGGATACCCCGCCTTTCGATAGTACTGATAAATAATCGGCAAAATTGCGAATTCAACATCCCAAATTGGTTCTGCCAGCGCCCGCAAACAATCTTCAATTTCATTTATCGCTTTTTGCGGACTGGAAAAAGCTGTGAGCAATCGTTGCAGTTGCTGACTTTTTTCTTGTCGCAAAAAAGGAACTGTTCTTAACAGAATTAACTCGGCATCCGATAATGAACCAGCGGGAACAACTCCCGTGCCGACACAATACGGACAAAGACGATAATCATACGTTAATGGTGGAGAATATCCATAACTGGAACTGGCTTTGCCGGGAATTAATTTTGCATTCCCTAATAAATCGCAACAGTGCGGACACGCTTCCTGTCCTTGTCCCAAATGATCAGAAAAAAGAAGCTTTTTCATTGTTTCTCCTTAATTTTACATAAAACACCTTGTCAACGAACAGAAATCTTAATTTAGCTTATTTTTTTGATACTGTCAACAAGCAAGACATTCCTCCATTATCTATTTTTATTATCTATTTTATAGACAAATAATTTTATTTGTGCTACATTTATATTAAGCTAGTTTATTATTTTAAACTAGCATTTTTTTTAAAATTTATATTAATTTGAAGTAGTGAGTTTAAGTTTATATTCTTTTTTACAAAGATAACTTTATAAACCACACTTCGCTCCTTCGGAGCTTCGAGTGGCAAGCTTTTTAACTTTATGAACTTTATAAACTAATCTATGGACAATCCAATCAAAACCGCCATTAAACAAATTTGCGCGGAAAAAGGACTCAGCGAAGAATCAGTGCTGGAAACAATCAACTCGGCACTGGCCGCCGCCTATCGCAAAGATTTTGGCGACAAAAATCAGAACATTGTCGTTAATTTTGATATCGAAACCGCAGACATGCAAGTCTACGACGAAAAAGAAGTGGTCGAAGATTTAACGCCCGAAGAATTGGCGGAAATGGAAAAAAACCGACTGGAACGCGAAACATTAAAAGAAAAAATCGCTAGCGGAGAAATAACTTCCGACGAATTGCGTCGCTTGCGCGAAGAACGCGAAGCCGAAGAAAAAGATGAATTAATCGGCGAAGGTGCCGAAGAAAATGGCAAGAGAAAATTCAACCCAAAAACCCAAATTCAATTGAACGAAGCCAAAACTATCAAAAAGAAATACAAACTTGGCGACATTATCAAAACCAAGTTGGAAATTCCGGGTGATTTTGGTCGCATGGCCGCCCAAACCGCAAAACAAGTTATTATCCAAAAAATTCGCGAAGCTGAACGCGGAATTGTCTATCAAGAATACAAAGACAAAGAAGGCAAGGTTGTTACCGGTACTGTGCAAAAATTTGACGGCAAAAATGTCATTATTGATTTTGAAAAAATATCCGCCATTTTGCCACCGGTCGAACAAATTCGTGGCGAAAGATACAAAACCGGCGACCGCATCAAACTTTATGTTTTAAGTGTCAATTTAACTACACGCGGACCGGAAATAATCGTTTCCCGCGCTCATTCGGCAATCGTGCGCAATCTTTTTGAAAATGAGATCCCTGAAATTCACAGCGGAGTTATTGAAATCAAAGCCATTGCTCGCGAAGCCGGCAACCGCACCAAAATCGCGGTTTTTACCGCTGACGACAGCATTGATCCGATCGGTTCTTGCATCGGCCAACGTGGCGCCAGAATTCAGACAATCATTAACGAATTAAGCGGAGAAAAAATCGACATTATCGAATATTCCGAAGATGCCGGTAAATATATCAGCCAATCTCTGTCTCCGGCAAAAATAAAAAAAGTGGAACTGGACAATGAAGACCTTTCCGCCAAAGTTTATGTTGAGTCAGATCAACTTTCATTGACTATCGGCCGAGCCGGTCAAAATGTTCGTTTGGCCTCTCGCTTAACCGGCTGGAAAATCAATGTCATTGAAATAAACAAAAAAGAAACCGAGCCGGAACCGGAAACAAACATTGAACCGGTGGCACCTACAGAAAAATAAAAAAAATAAAACCCAAAATTATGGTTTCTTTATTCAACACCATTCTTTATCAACCAATTTATAATTTATTAATCGGCGCTTACAATATTATTCCCGGACAGGACATCGGTTTGGCGATTATTTTTATCACTATTGTGGTAAAAATTGTTTTGCTTCCATTCAGTAAATCAGCATTAAAAAGCCAAAAAGTAATGCAAGACTTACAACCAAAATTGGATGAACTAAAAGCAAAATGCGGAAATGACAAAGAAATGCTAGCCAAGGAAACAATGAAATTATACAAAGAAAATAAAGTAAATCCGCTTTCTTCCTGCTTACCTTTGCTCATCCAATTACCGATTTTGATCGCCGTCTATCGCGCCTTTCAAGTCGGCTTAACCAGCGAACATTTTGATCTGCTTTATCCTTTTGTACAAAACCCTGGGCATATAAATTCAATCGCTTTTGGCTTTCTTGACATGGCCAAGGCCAGTTTTCCGTTGGCAATTTTGTCCGGTTTGGCACAATATGTCCAAACCGAAATGCTCATGGCCAAAAAACCAAAAGCAAAAGATAAAGGCGCCAAAGACGAAGCCATGCTCGCCTCAATGAACAAAAGCATGCAGTATTTTATGCCCTTTATGACTATTATTATTGGCATGAGCTTGCCCGCGGGATTGACGTTTTATTGGTTTTTGACCACCGTGCTAACAGTCTTGCAACAAAAATTCATTTTCCAAAAAAAGTTACCGGTTACCACAGAAGCGCAAATAAAAAACACACCAAATGAGACTGGTGAAAAAATTGAAGTCGAAATCATCCCACCAAAAAAATAATTTTATGCTAATAAATTTCAAAAAATTAATCGACCTGCCGGTAAAAATGGAGAATGGGCAAATGCTCGGTCAAATAATTGATCTTGACTTGAACATTGTCGACCACTCCGTCCAAAAATATATCGTAAAACACAAAGCCGGTTTTTTTGGAAAAAACGAACTGTTATTAGCTCCCAATCAAATCGTCAAAATAACGGAACAAGAAATTATTGTCAAAGACTTGCAAATTACGGAAGAAGAAAAACCTTATTTCAAAATCAAAGACGCTGTTTTGAGCGAAGACCCTGCCATCAGTCAATCCAGAATTGAAAATTAATTTATGGATAATGAAAAATTAGCGGAGGGAATAATAAAAACACTCAGCTATTTTTCACTTTACGAATACCCGCTGACCGGTTTTGAATTACAAACTTACTTAATCAGCCAAAACAAAAATTCCAACGAACAAGTTTCAACAACATTAAACGAATTAAAAAAAATAAAAGCCATCGACTTTGCGCAAGGCTTTTATTTTTTATTTGGTGAAAACGAAATTATAAAAAAACGACTGAGCCGTTACACAATATTTTTACAAAAAACCAGAAAGACGAAACGATATTTAAAATTAATTTCCTTGATCCCGTTTGTCAACGGAATTTTTATTTGCAATGAACTATCCTTGCAAAATTCAAAAAACGAATCCGACATCGACCTCGCAATCATCACCGCAAAAAATAAAATTTGGTTTTGTCGTTTTTGGGCAAATTTATTAATGAAATTCCTACACGCCAGGCCAACATCAAAAAACAAAAAAAATAAAATCTGTTTGAGCTTCTGGCTTGACGAAAATCATCTAAATTTAGAAAGGATATCCACGGACCAAAATATTCGCTTGGCTTTTTGGTTAAGAACATTTTGGCCGGTTTTCCTAAACGATGAACTGATATTAAAAAAATTGCGACAGGAAAACCGCTGGCTTGGTGAATTTTTTTCCGAATTTTCTTTTTCAAACACAACGGAACACTTTAATTTAAAAAAAAACAATTCTAAATTTTTTTTGGAAAAAATACTGAGCAAAAGAATTGGGACAATCATGAATTGCATTTTAAAAAAAATTCAACTTCACGTCCTACCAAAAAAAATAAAAGAGCTGGCAAAACGGAATAATTCCGGAGTGATTATTTCCGACCAAATTTTGAAGCTACACTTAAACGACGACCGAGCAACAATCAAAACGCGCTGGCAACTAAAATATCAAAAGGTTTTAGAAAATAAAAAAGACCGCCGGTGATGCACCGCGGTCTTTTGTTGTGTGTTCATTCATTATCCTTTTTTTTGTTTCATCAATCCGAGCTACCGCCAGAAAACAAGCAGCCAGGCCAACAAAGCCAAGACCGAATACAACCAAAATCAAAATTACCGTACATATCATTTCCACTGTTTCCATCAGAAACCTCCTTTTAATACTTTTGCCAATCTTGAACAGTGTCCACCTCATTTGGGGCAACGGAAAAGAGAATCATCAAAACCAAGGAGAAAAAAGAACTCCCACTAAAAAATTGAACAACTTTTCATATATTTTTTTGGAAATCTTAGCAATATTTTTCAAATACTCCACAAATCCCAAACCTCCCACAACAAGCAAAAAAACAATAAACATTATCTCCATCTTCTCTATTGGCCCCTCCGCACTTAATGGTAATGCACCAGCCACAAATAAATAAAACTACACCCTATCGAAAAGATCGCCAAGATCAGCATAAAAACATAATAAAGACCACGGCAAACAGGAAACTTTTCTGCTTTTTTATAAACCACCCAACCATGCCAACAAACAAACATCAAAAGAAGCAACGAAAAAGCCACTAGAGAAACCGACAAAAGACGCTCCCGAGAGACAAAGCCAAAGCCATCGATATAATCCATTGGACCCTCCACTTATTTGTGATTCACCAACCACAAAAAATTTTAAAAGAACCGCACCTTTGACAAAAAACGAACAAATATAAATTAGCGAATTTGTTCCAATTTGTCAATACTTGGCTTTTTTTTAAAAACAAATAATGTTATTATAAAAAAAACAAATATGCAAAAATTAAAAACAATCCTGCTATATTTTTTTATACTGCTCCTGCCGTGGCAAACACGTTATATTTTTGGAGAAATTTTTTATAATCAACAAAAAATCCAAGGTGTTGATTTTTCAATCTATCTTTCAGAAATAATTTTGGCGTTGGTAATTATCCTAACAATTTATGATTATTATTCAGAAAAGATTTCCCCCTGTCATTCGACCATATCATGCGATATGGTCTCGACAGGGCAAGCGACTCATTCATTCGCTCGAAATGACAAAGGGAAAAATGCCCAAAACGACAAAGAGAAAAAGTTCACTCCAAATGACATTGACCATTCAAAGCCAAATATTCATCGAACAAAATCATTATTGCTGTTATTTCTAATACTCGGTTGTTTTACTTTTAACTGTTTACTGGCGCCAAATTATCAATTTGTCTTTTTTCGTCTCAGTTGGCTAATCGAAGCAGTTTGTTTTTTGCTTGTTTTGAAATTAAACAAACCAAAGATTGAAACTATTTCTTGGCTATTTGTGTTTTCCGGTTTGGCCCAAAGCTGTTTGGCTATATGGCAATTTTTAACCAACCAAATTATTGCCAACAAATGGCTGGGAATAGCCAAACAAAACACGGATATTCTTGGCACGCCGGTTATCCTTGAAAACGGTCAACGAATAATCCGCGCTTTTGGCTCTTTCTCCCACCCCAATATTTTGGGTGGATTTTTGGTCATCACAATATTGCTGACCTTTTATTTATGGTTAAGCAAAAAAGAAAAAATCGCTTTATCTTTGGCTTTGATTTGCCAAACAGTCGGACTTTATTTAACTTTTTCACGTGGAGCATTTTTGGCTTTACTATTCGGTCTTGGAATTTTGTTATTGGCCAACACACAACACAAAAAATCAATCAAAATTATCCCAATATCTTTTATTCTGGCTACATTTTTCATTCTTTCCTTGTCAACAAATAACTTGTTTTTAAAAAGATTTGACAACGTCAACAATTTGAATCGAAAATCAAATGCAACCAGAGTGGAACAAATAAAAAATTCTTGGGAAATAATAAAAGACTCCACTTGGCGCGGTGTTGGACTGGGAAATTATCAAATGGCACTAACAAAAAAAATTCCAAATCAAGACGTTTATTTTTACCAACCGGCACACAATGTTTTTATTTTAATAATTGCCGAATTGGGCGTTCTTGGTTTGTCTTTTATGATTTTACTTTTTGCAAAATTATTTTTTACTTTAAGAGATTTTGCAAAATTTGATTTTACACAGCAGTACTTTTTAATTGTTTTCCTCACTATTTTATTTTTAGGAATATTTG
Source organism: Patescibacteria group bacterium (assembly GCA_041666425.1). Classification (GTDB taxonomy): domain Bacteria; phylum Patescibacteriota; class Patescibacteriia; order UBA11705; family JABHMO01; genus JBAYHA01. Next base: position 2,499 of record JBAYHA010000016.1, on the reverse strand, counting down.
ATCATTATCTTTGGACAACATATTCCGGTTTGCTGATTTTTGCATTATTTTTTGCAAAAACACAATAAGAATTCGCTATTGACACAACCCAGAAATCGAGTAAAATGTAGCTATAAAGTCGTTCCTTTTGGCGTTGATTATAAATTCATTGCGGATTTACAATTTAATTGTCAAAAGGTTTTTTATTTATGATAAAACCACTTAATGACCACCTCGTAGTCAAAGCATTCCAAAAAGAAGAAAAAACGGCCTCTGGTCTTTTTCTTCCGGAAACAAACAAAGAAAAACCGGAACAGGGAGAAATAATTGCCGTTGGTCCGGGCAAATTTTTAGAAAATGGTACTCGTCAACAAATGTCCGTCAAGGTCGGTGACAAAATAGTTTTCACCAAATATGCGCCAAATGAAATAAAAATCAATAATGAAGATTATTTAATTTTGAGCGAAAGCGATGTTCTCGGAATTCTCGACTAATTAAATGCAAAGTTTTATAGCGTTGTTTATAATTTATCGGCTGATTAATTTGTCATTTCGACTAAGTGAAACGCATGGAGAAATCTTTTCTATATAGTAAATACAACATTGGATTTTTACTTGTTTAAAAAGATCTCTCCACTTCGGTCGAGATGACAAAATGTAAACAACGCTGAATATTCTTACAAATTAAATTTGAAATCGCACGGACACAATGCGTTGTGCCCCCTTTAATATTATGCCAAAACAAATCATTTTTGATACCGAAGCGCGCCAAGCGCTAAAAAGAGGCGTTGACAAATTAGCCAATGCCGTCAAAGTAACACTCGGGCCAAAGGGCCGAAATGTTGTTCTCGACAAAGGTTACGGTTCTCCGCAAATTTGCAATGACGGAGTTACCATTGCCAAAGAAATTGAATTAAAAGATAAAATCGAAAATGTCGGCGCGGAATTGGTCAAAGAAGTGGCCAGCAAAACCAATGATATTGCCGGAGATGGGACAACCACGGCCACGGTTTTGACGCAAGCAATTATTACCGAAGGGATTAAAAATGTTACCGCCGGCGCCAATCCGATGCAGATAAAAAAAGGTATTGAAAAAGCGGTGGCCGAAGTAATCAAAGAATTAAAGGAAAATATCAGCAAACCGATTTCCAAACCGGAAGAAATAGCCCAAGTCGCGTCAATTTCCGCCAATGATGAAAAACTAGGACAAATCATTGCCGACGCCATGCAAGAAGTTACCAAAGATGGCGTTATCACGGTTGAAGAATCCCAAAGTTTTGGTATTGAAAAAGAAGTTGTCCAAGGAATACAATTTGACAAAGGATATTTGTCTCCTTACATGATTACCAATACCGAGAGAATGGAATCAGAATATCATGAGCCTTATATTTTAATTACCGATAGAAAAATTTCCAGTATCAATGACATTGTTCCAACACTAGAAAAAATTGCCCAACTTGGCAAAAAAGAATTGGTAATTATTGCCGAAGATGTTGACGGTGAAGCACTTGCCACATTAGTGGTAAACAAAATTCGCGGAGCTTTTAACGCCCTCGCCATCAAAGCTCCGGGCTTTGGCGATCGACGCAAAGAAATGTTGGAAGATTTGGCTATTTTGACAGGAGCAACCGTAATCACCGAAGAAGTTGGTTTGAAATTAGAAACCGTAGAAATCGAAATGCTTGGAACAGCACACAAAATTATTTCCACAAAAGAACACACGACTATTGTCGAAGGCAAAGGGAATAAACTAAAAGTCGAAGAAAGAATCGCCAGAATCAAAAAAGAAATTGAATTAACCACTTCTGATTTTGACAAAGAAAAATTAAAAGAACGTTTGGCAAAAATTTCCGGTGGCGTGGCCGTAATCAAAGTTGGCGCGGCGACGGAAACAGAAATGAAAGAAATTAAATTAAGAATCGAGGACGCCATAAACGCTACAAAAGCGGCCGTTGAAGAAGGCATCGTTCCTGGCGGTGGTGTTGCCTTATTCCGAGCCAAAGCCGTTCTTGATAATATGAAACTGGAAGGTGAAGAACAAATTGGTGTCGAAATTATCAAAAAAGCTCTCGAAGAACCGGTAAAAATAATTGCGGCTAACGCCGGAGCCGATGGCTCGGTCATCGCCGAAAAAATCAGAGAATTAAAAGGCAATTTTGGTTATAACGCATTATTAAATAAATTTGAAGATTTGGTTGTTGCGGGAATTATTGATCCCACAAAAGTTACCCGAACCGCTTTGCAAAACGCAGCTTCAATTTCCGCAATGATGCTAACGACCGAATGTATTGTTTGCGACGAACAAGAAGAAAAGCATGAGCACGCTCACGGTGGAATGTCCGGCATGGGTGGAATGGGAGGAATGATGTAGCTTCTATTTATAAAAACAAAAAATACGGCTGAATTGTCAGCCGTATTTTGATATTTGTTAGGTAATTCTTTCAAATTCAATCATTCCACTAATAATTCCTTGGTGAAACAAAAATACTTGGTTTTGGAAACAGAAACAATGCATTCTAGA
>JBAYHA010000015.1:0-18338 GCA_041666425.1 Patescibacteria group bacterium | reverse complement strand
GAGTTAGAACATGTTTTGATAAAACGCAAAATTCGCACACTTTCCGGAGTCGCACCGGTGGCTGTTTTGACCAAGCCGTTTCCTTGTCCCGGAAAATGTTTGTTCTGCCCAACCGAAAAAACCATGCCAAAAAGTTATTTGTCCAACGAACCGGCCGTCATGCGCGCCATCGCCAATAATTTTGATCCTTTTCGCCAAGTAACCCAAAGATTACGCGCTCTCGACAACAACGGACACAACACCAACAAAATTGAATTGATTATTATGGGCGGATCATGGAGTTCCTTGCCAATCACCTACCAAAAAAACTTTATAAAAAAATGTTTCGATGCCGCCAATGGCAAAAAAAGCTCCAACATCGAACAAGCACAAAAAATAAACGAAACGGCCAAACATCGTTTGGTTGCCATAACGGTAGAAACGCGTCCCGATTTGATCAATGAAAAAAATATCACTCTTTGGCGCCAACTTGGCGTTACCAAAGTGGAAATGGGCGTGCAAATTCTTGATGATGAAATTTTAAAGAAAAATTGTCGTGGCCACGGAATTTTTGAAACAATAAAAGCCACCCAACTTTTGCGTTCCGCCGGATTCAAAATCTGTTATCACCTCATGCCCAACTTACCATTCTCCAATCCTGACAAAGATTTGGAAACTTTTGTAAAAATGTACAGTCAGCCTGATTTTCGACCTGACTTTATAAAAATCTATCCGACCGTAGTCACCAAAGGCACGCAACTTTACAAACTTTGGCAAAACAAAAAATACAAACCGTATTCAAATGAAACATTAATCGATTTACTTTTAAAAATAAAAATTTTAACGCCGGAATATGTGCGCATTATTCGTTTAATCCGTGATATCCCAGCCGAAAGTATCAGCGCTGGAAATTTAGTTAGCAATTTGCGCGAAATTCTACAAAAAAAATTGCATGAACTTAATTTAAAATGTCACTGCATTCGCTGTCGTGAAGCGCGAGAAGATTTAACAAACATAAAGAAAGCCAAACTTTTCACTACCGAATATTTCGTTACCGGTGGCACCGAAATTTTCTTGCAATATGCTTCACCTGATCGAAACAAACTTTATGCCTTTTTGCGTTTATTTTTACCAACCGAAAGAAAAAATCATTTTTTAAAAGAATTAAAAGGCTCCGCCATTATTCGCGAAGTGCATACTTATGGCAAAGTTTCTTCTTTCTATAAAAAATCAAAAGATATTCAACATCACGGATTTGGTACATTGCTAACAAATAAAGCGATCGAAATTTCAAAAAAATATAATTACAAAAAACTTTCGGTCATTTCCGGAGTTGGTGTCCGCGGATTTTATCGCAAATTAAAATTCAAAAAAGATGGGACGTATATGAGCATTAACAGTTTATAAAGTTTTTAAAGTTCATAAAGTTCGTAAAGTATAAGAGAAATCATTATAACTTTATAAACCTTACAAACTTTTAACTTTACAAACTACCAAACATGAACCAATCAAATTATTATTACAAAAAGCCTTTTTACAAAAGTCGCAAATTTTATTTCTTGATAATCTGCCTTTTGGCTTTTATTTATTTCATCAATTGGTCAATAGAACGCGCCAAAAAATCAAATGAAACAACCGAGCAAAGCAAAATCGGCCAAATCGTTTCCGCCAATATTATTTTTCAAACCGGAGAAATCGAAATCAAACAAAAAACCGGTTCGTGGCAAAAATTATCCGACAATTATGTCATCGGCGCGGACACCTCTCTGCGCACACTCGCCGACGCCAAAGCAATCGTCGAACTCCCTGACAAAAGTCAAATCAGATTAAATCAAAACGCGGAAATAAAATTTTTAACTTTGGAAGAAACAGATATTCTTATTGAACAAAGATCCGGCGAAGCTTACCACCGTCTTAATCCGAACTCTTTGGCTATTTATCAAATAAAAAACGGCGCCACGGAAATCACCGCACTTGGCACGGCTTTTAATATTTTGACAAGCGGAAATCTAACCGACGTTTGGTCCATAGAAAACAAATTAAAAGTAAAAATTTTTGACAACGAATCAATCGACAACTTAAAAACTGTCGAACAAGGCGAATTTGCCAGAATCAATCCCCAACTTGATCAAGAAAATTCCATCAAAACAGAAACCCTATCCATCGCCGATTTGCTAAAAAAAGATTGGTTTTCCTACAATCTGCAATTGGATCAAGCACAAAAAGCCGACTTGGGAATCTTTGGTGATCTTTTGAAGCTTATTTTGACCGAACCGCAACAGACCGAACAAAAAACCGACAGCGACAAAATAAAAATAAGCGGCGAAACAACAACCAATGCCAAAATTTATGCGCTTGGCATGGAAATAAAAAATCAAGCGGGAAACTTTTCCACCGAACTGCCACTGCAACCGGGCAAAAATGAAATCGAAATAATCGCCGAAGAAAACGGCGACCGCAACAAAATAATCTTGAATATCTTTTGCACCAAAAATTTATCTCTAATCAATCTTTCAGCCAAAAACGAACAACAAAATATCATCCTTGACTGGCAACACACAATCAAAGAAACTTTTTCCTCTTTTCGCCTGTACAAAGGATTCAATCAACCAATCGACACCAAAACATCTTTTTTTGTTGAACTAAAAAATAATGAAACGACCTACTCCTTCACGGAATTGCCTTTTGGCACTTATCATTTTCAACTTTGCGCTTGGCAAAATGATCGCTGTCTTGATCCAGGCAACCCGATTATTTTTGAATTAAAAAAAACCGACGAATTGCAATTAACTTATCAAGTAGCCGACGACTCCGTGAGTTTCAGTTGGCTCAAAAATGAACAAGGGAGCTATCGTCTGAGCAAACTTCCAGCCGAAAACAGCGACTTGTCACAAGGTGAAAACAAATTATTCACCCATTCGGAAAACGAATATCAATGGACATCATTATCAGCCGGAAAGCACTATTTTCAACTTTGTCTGCTCAATGAAAATAATCTCTGTAAAAATTTTTCACAAAAAATAACCGTGGAAATAAAACCGCTCGAAAAAAATATCATTTTATCAGGTCATTTTTTCAATCAAAAAATAGATTTGAATTGGCAGACGATCGGTTTCAAACCGCAAAACGGATTTTTAACTATTTTAAGCAAAACACCAAATGTTAATTTCCAAGGAGGACAAGATCACCATCTACTTTTGTCAAATAATGAGAATTCCGATGCATTTCAAAATCTAGAAAAAGGACAAGTTTATTATTTTATCGTTTGTGAAAATATTAATGGCGCTTGCGGAATAACCAGCAATGAAATATCAATAACTTTTGAATAATTATGAGCAACAATTTACAAAAACAGGATCCAGCCGTATTCTCGGCAATCCAAAATGAAATCAAAAGACAACAACAAGTCATCGAACTTATTCCTTCGGAAAACTTTGTTTCACCAGCAGTACTCGAAGCGCTCGGTAGTGTTCTTACCAACAAATATTCCGAAGGCTATCCCGGCAATCGCTATTACGGTGGCACGGAAAATGTTGATGTCATAGAAAACCTGGCCATAGAACGCGCCAAACAACTTTTTCACGCCGAACATGTCAATGTCCAACCACTTTCCGGAGCACCGGCCAATTTAGCAGCTTATTTTGCTTTATTAAATCCCGGCGACACCATTCTTGGTATGGATCTTTCTCATGGCGGACACTTGACCCACGGACATCCGGTAACTTTTATGAGCAAAATTTTTCGTTTTGTGCGCTACAAAACGGATTTAACAACCGGACTTATTGATTACGAAAATTTGCGCCAAATGGCTATTACCGAAAAACCAAAAATGATTTTGGTCGGCTACAGCGCTTATTCGCGCGAAATCGATTACACAAAAATAAAAGAAATTGCTGACGAAGTCCATGCTTATACCATGGCAGATATTGCGCATATCGCAGGGTTAATTGCCGGCGGAGTTATGAACAATCCTGTACCAATTTTTGATATTGTGACGACCACCACACACAAAACTTTGCGCGGACCACGAGGTGGAATGATTTTTTGCAAACAAATTCACGCCAAAAAAGTTGACAAAGCCGTTTTTCCCGGATTACAAGGCGGACCACACGAAAATAATATCGCAGCCAAAGCCGTATGTTTTGGCGAAGCTCTGCAACCTGAATTCAAAAATTATGCCAAACAAATTTTACAAAACGCCAAAGCTCTTGAAATAAAATTAAAAGAATTTTCTTTCAAAATTGTCTTTAACACAACAGACAACCACCTTTTACTCATTGACTTGCAAAACAAAAATATTTCCGGCAAAGAAGCACAAGAACTACTTGACTCAGTAAATATTACTTGCAACAAAAACATGATCCCCGATGATCCGCGCTCCCCACTCGATCCATCAGGCATTCGACTTGGCACTCCGGCCATGACCACCCGAGGATTTACCGAAAAGGAATTTATCCAAGTAGCCGAATTTATCAATCGCGCCATAGAAAATCGCACCAACCAAGCCGAATTACAAAAAATAAAAAACGAAATTATTGCCCTGTTGTCAGATTTCCCTATTTATTCAAACACTTAATATGAATAATGAAAAAATTCTCAATGGAAAAGCTTTAAGCGAACAGATTTTGCACCAAATTCGTCAACAAGTTTTGCCAATGAAAAACACACCGAATTTGGCGGCCATTCTTATTGGAGATGATCCCAGTTCTCATTTGTATGTAAAATTAAAGAAAAGAGCTTGCGATTTTTGTCAAATTAATTTTCACCAATATTTTTTTTCAAAAAAAACTCCCGTCACGGAAATTTTTCAGGTGATTGATTTTTTAAACAAAGACAAGGAAACTGACGGAATTTTAGTTCAACTTCCTCTCCCTACAGAATTTCCAACCAACGAAATCATCAACAGAATTTTACCGCAAAAAGACATTGACGGTTTTCACGAACAAAATTTACAAAAAAACAAAAACAATGAAACAAAAATTTATTCCCCGCTTATTCTTGGTGTAATGGAACTACTGCGCTCAACCGGAGAAAACTTGACCAACAAAAAAATCACCATTCTTTGCAATCACAAAATTTTTGGTCGACCATTTTTGGAACTTTTTGATGAATCCAATGAAATTTCCATCAAAACATTACAAGACAACGACTACCAAGAAAAACTAAAATCAGCTGATGTTTTAATTGTCTCTATCGGACAACCGCAATTTATACGAGCCGAACAAATCAAAAAAAATGCTATCATCATTGACATTGGTATTAACAAAATAAACGGCCAAATTGTTGGCGATGTTGATTTCTACCAAGTCTTACCAAAAGTCAAATTTATCTCCCCCGTGCCGGGAGGAGTCGGACCAATGACCATTGCCATGTTGTTGCAAAACCTTTTAAAAATCCACAAAAATAAGTAAATTTAGACAAAAACTTATCCTCACCTTTTCCCCAAGACAAAACTGAAATTTTGGTTTAAAATGAAAGCATTGAATACAACTTTATGGCTGATGAAAAAAACTTTTTACCCCCACAAAATATCGAAGCCGAACAATCTTTACTCGGTGCTCTTTTGATTGACAAAAATGCCTTTGACCGAATTTCCGATATCATCGAACCCGAAGATTTTTACAAAGACGCGCATCGCTTTGTCTATGAAGCGATGCAAATTTTATTTACTCGCCAAGAACCGATCGATATTTTGACCGTAAGCAACCTTATCGGCGAACGTAACCAAACAGAAAAAATCGGCGGACGCGCTTATTTGGCTTCTCTGGCCAGTCTCGTACCAACTTCCTCTCATATTGTTCAATACGCCAATATTATAAAAAAGAAATCCACGTTGCGCCGGCTACAACACGTTTCTCGCGAAATTGCCGAATTGAGTGAACACGAAGAAGAAGAAATAGACACGTTACTTGATCTTTCCGAACAAAAACTTTTTTCCATTTCCCAAAATTTTTTGCGTCAATCGTTTGTTGGTATCAATAGCATTCTTGGCGCAACATTTGACCGCATTGATGAACTGCACAAAAACTCCGGCCAACTTCGTGGAGTGCCTACCGGATTTATCGATCTGGACAATTTATTGGCCGGTTTCCAAAGATCCGATTTAATAATATTGGCAGCTAGGCCTTCGGTCGGCAAAACTTCTCTCGCTTTGGATATTGTTCGCAACGTAGCCATTCGCGCCAAAGTTCCGGTTGGCATATTCAGTTTGGAAATGAGCAAAGAACAACTTGTTGATCGCTTACTTTGCGCCGAAGCCAACGTTGATCTTTGGAAAATGCGCACCGGCCGATTATCCGACCGCGAAGAAGATGATGATTTTCCACGCATCGGTCACGCCATGGGTATTTTGTCCGAAGCACCAATTTTTATTGATGATTCCGCCGCTCTGAACGTTATGCAGATACGCACAAAAGCGCGTAGATTGAAATCAGAACATAATCTTGGATTGATTGTTATCGATTATTTGCAACTTATGGAAGCGCGCGAAAACGCAGAAAACCGAGTCCAAGCCGTAGCCGAAATCACCAGATCACTAAAAGGTATTGCTCGTGAATTAGATATTCCCGTCTTGGCACTTTCACAATTAAGTCGAGCCGTAGAAATGTGCAAACCGGCCATTCCAAAATTGGCCAACTTGCGCGAATCAGGTTCTATTGAACAAGACGCTGACGTTGTTTTGTTCATTTACCGCAAAGCGGCAGATCGTAATTATCGCGAAGAAGAATTAACCGCCCAAGACAAACTTCTGGCGGAAATTCACATTGCCAAGCATAGAAACGGTCCAACCGGCGTAACAAAATTATTATTCGACGGACCACGCGCCTGCTTTCGCAATCTTGAACAACGTTATCAGGCTGGGACGATAGAAGAATAACCGCTACTAATCTGCTAATAATAAATCTGCAAATTCTACGAACCTACTAATAATACACTACGCATACTACAAATATTGAATTTTTATTAGTATTATTAAAATCTTAATTATTCATAATATTTGCAGCATTCGAAGCATTTGTAGCATCCGTCGCCTAATTATTTGCAGCATTAGCAGTATTCGAAGCTTAGTTATTCGTAGATTCGTAGAAAAAACTTTATAAACTTTTCCCGAAGGGATCACTTCGTGACAACTTTAAAACTTTCTAAACTAACCCTATGTTCGACAAATTAAAATTGATGAAACAGGCCATGGATTTGCAAAAAAAAATGCAAACAATCATTATTGAACACGAAAGCCATGGAATCTTTTTAAAAATTAATGGCAAACAAGAAGTTCTTGATGTGCAAATCAAAGATATGTCATTATTAGAAAAACCAAGTAATTTAAATTACGCGATCAAAGAAGCCATCAACGAAGCCATGAAAAAAATCCAAAAAGAAACGGCCACGCAAATGCAAGGCGATCTCGGTGGACTTTTTTAAAAAACAAAAATGAATCACAGCGAAAAAATAAAAGAATTAATTGAAGCTTTTTTAATTTTACCCGGAGTCGGTAGAAAAACAGCCGAACGTTTTGTTTTTCATCTTTTAAAAACCCCACCGGAAAAAATAAATAGGCTGAGTTTAGCTTTGCAACATTTTAATTCACAAAATTTTTTTTGCCCAAACTGCCATAATCTCAACGATACAGCCACTCTCTGCCCGATTTGCCAAAACGTTAACCGCGATCACCAAACCATCTGCGTTGTCGCTGACATCCAAGACCTTTTTGCCCTTGAGTCTGCACATGAATTTCACGGAATTTATCATGTCCTTGGCGGAGTAATTGATTTGACCGAAGGAATTACTCCCGAATTATTACGCGGACAAGAACTTTTAAAAAAAATTCAAAACAATAATATCAAAGAAATAATCTTTGCCTTAAATCCAGATCTAGCAGGAGAAAGCACAATTCTATATCTGCGTAATTTATTAAAAAATTTACCGGTCAAATTGAGCCGTTTAGCGCGCGGTCTTCCAATGGGCGGAGATATTGAATATGCCGATGAAATCACTTTAACCAATGCCATCCAAGGCCGACAAGAAATCAAATAAACAAACTTCACAAGGGAGAAAGCTCTAAAATTAGGTTTTTTTTTGATTTATCCAACAAAGCTATTGACTTTTTTTGATATAATGTTATTATTCACAGTTCGTTAACATTATCAATTTTGGAGGGAAAGCTCATGAAAAACAAAACTTTATTTGTTGTTAAGCTCATTGCACTTATTATCTTTGTTGTAGGTTTTTTGTTTTTTGGATTTCAAGGCAGACACGATATCGTACTTGGAATGACTGCTTATAATAATTGCACAGAAAGATCGCCCGAAGAAATCAAACAAACAATCGAAAATTGTACAACAAACAGGGATCTGACAGTGGATCAATGTATCGAAATTAATCAAAAGTTAAACTGCAAACCAACTCGAGGTTTTCAACATTTTTCTGCGAATACTATCTTTTTTATAGATGATTTCAGCTTGGCGCATAAAGCGAGCCCAGCAATACCATGTTCAGAGGCTAGTACCGAGGCCGAGATAGAGGTTTGCAAATAGAAATCAACTGCTGAGCCGAGATCATATCTCGGCTTTTTTAATATCAAAAAACAGCCCTAATTTTGAGCTGTTTTTTTGTTTATACTGAAGCAATTTTTACTTTTGTGAAATTTTGTCTGTGGCCTTGTCGGCGACGATTACGAGTTTTCCTTTTGTATTGAATCATCTTTATCTTGCGGTAACGGCCATGTGCCAAGATTTCCGCTTCGACAACTTTGCCTTGGATTGTCGGCAGGCCAATTTCAACATTTTCTTCGGCGTCATCAGCGACAAACAAAACTTGATCAAATTTGATTTTGTCACCAACATTACCTTCGAGTTTTTCAATTTTTAGTTCCAAGCCAGGATTTACCTTGTATTGCTTGCCACCAGTTTTGATAATCGCAATAGCCATAAATATTTAAGGAAGTTCTGATAAGTGCGTATTACTGCGAAACTTTTACAATTTTGTTGCGAAAAGTTTAAAAATTTATGAGGCTTATTAAAATAAGCCGAAAAGATTTTTTAACTTTATAGCAAAAATTTAAAAGTTGCAGTAGAAAAGCATTTCTCAGAACTTCCGCAAGTTTAGCAGTTATTAGATGATAATAATGATACACAATTATAATTACAAAGTCAAGATTTTGCTACGCTCCTTTTGCTTTTTGTAAAGATACGCTCCCAAAAGGATAAAAATGATTACCGCCAAAAGAACCAAAATCAGTAAACTTAAGCCAAAATCTTGCATAAAATAAGCCAAAATACCAAAAGCCAAAGTAATACCATAAAGGATAAAAACCGTCATTTTTTGGCTAAAACCGGCATCCAAAAGCCGATGATGCAAATGCTTGCGGTCGCTTGAACGAAAGGCTGACTTCCCTTCCATTTTTCGTCTGATAATTGTCCAAAGAAAATCCAAAATCGGAATGCTCATGACAATCAAAGTAACGCCAACTTTGCTTCCCGCCATAATAGACAACGAACCAAGCAAAAAACCGGCCAAAGTACTACCCGATTCTCCGAGAAAAATCGTTGCCGGATTGAAATTAAAAACCAAAAATCCGGCAAATGCGCCAAGTAAAATAATGGCCAACAAAGCAATGTCAAATTGCAAAAAATCAGCTTTGTTCAGCGCCGTTAAAAAAATAAACAAAGCTCCGATAATGGAAACTCCGGAAACCAAACCATCAACACCATCCAAAAGTTTGGTCGTATACATCATGGACATTAACCAAAAAAAAGTAAAAATGTCCGCCAACAAAGTTAGTTTGTACGGAAAACCATGCCACCAAAATAAATTAAAATTATATTTTGTTAAATCAAATAAACCGGAGGCAAACGGATTAGTGATATACTCAATCCCAATACCAAAAAATATCACCGTTAACACAGACATAATCGGCCAAAAAATTTGTTGCCACGGTTTTAAATTAAATTTATCATCCAAAAATCCGCCAATCGATAAAAACAGTCCGCCAAAAAATATCCCCAGCAAATTTTTTCCTATCACCGTTCCGGTTTGAAAAATAATTGATTTTTCATAATAAAAAAACATAACCAAACTAAAAGCAAAAAAAACCGATAATCCACCAAGAAGCGGAATCGGCTTTTTGTGTACTTTTCTCTCCGCATTAGGATAATCCAGAATTTTTAATTTCACCGCCAGAAAACCAATAATCGGCGTCAAAATCAACGCCGATAAAAAACTGAAAAATAAAGCAAAAATTATGTCGTAAAAATTAATCATAATGAAACAAAAAATCATTTTAATTGGTCAGTTGGTCGGTTGGTCAGTTGATCAAAACCGCCTTTATTCTTCTAACTCCAGCCGAAATGGCTTCTTCTTTTTGAATTTTGAATTGGCCAAGCTCAGAGGTTCTCTGAGCGTGCGGGCCACCGCACATTTCGCAAGAAATTTGGCCAATGGTATAAACTTTTACCACTTGACCGTATTTGTCGGTGAACAAACCCATAGCTCCCCTTTTCACCGCTTCATCATATGGCAATTCTTCACAAACAACTTTGACATCATCCTTAATCCAATCATTAACCAAATCTTCAACTTCCTTTAACTGTTCCGACGTCATTTTTTCTCCATGCACGAAATCAAAACGCAATCTTTCCGGCGTAATATTGCTACCTTTTTGATGGACATGCTCACCGAAAACTTTTTTCAAAGCAGCTTGTAAAAGATGCGTCGCTGTATGCAGTTTTGTAGTATCAATGGAATTATCCGCGAGCCCGCCTTTGAATTTTTGTTCCGCACCGGAGCGAGATAAATCTTGGTGTTTTTTCATTTCAGATTCGAAATTTTCTATAATCTTTTTTACATTTATTTCTGGATAAACTTTTAAAACTTCTTCCACCGTAATTTCAACGGGGAAACCATGACTTTGATATAAATCGAAAACAACTGAAGTATTTTCAAATTTATCCGTAATTTGTTTATCTAAATCTTCAAATTCACCATTTACACCTATCTTTTTTGCAACAGAAATAAGCTCATCATTCAAGACTTTCAAACCAGAATCTAAAGTTACCGCAAATTTGGCTTCCTCTTTTTCCAATTCATTTAAAACAAAACTTTTATTAAGTGCAATTTCTGAATAAATTTCTGATAATTGAGCAATGACAATTTCTGAAATTTTTGCTAAAAAGTTTTCTTTAATCCCAAGCGAATGTCCAAAACGAACGGCGCGACGAATCAATCGTCGCAAAACATATCCTTCTCCAACATTAGAAGGTTCAATAGCCTTATTATCTGCTAAAATAAAAGTGGCAGAACGCGCATGATCAGCAATGACGCGAAAAGCTTTTTTGTTATCAGAATATTTTTGACCACAAAGTTCTTCAATTTTTTTGAAAATTTCTTGGAAATCATCAATGTCAAAAACCTCGCTAAATCCGTTTAAAACCGCTGTTGTTCTTTCTATTCCCATGCCGGTATCAACATTTTTTTGGATCAGTTTTTCCAAAGTTCCATCTTCATTTCTCTTGTATTCCATAAAAACATCATTCCAAACCTCGATAAAACGAAAACTGCGCACCAGATCATCATGCGTACGACCAAATTCTTTTGGCTCGTTTGCGCGTGTATCAATAAACATTTCTGAACACGGACCGCAAGGACCGCCGGAAGCCAATCCCCACCAATTATCATCGTGGCCGAGAGCAAAAATTCTGGTATTTTCATTTTGCCAGACACCATCCAGTGAAACTTCCGCGTTAATTCCAAATTTTGAAAAATTTTCTTGCCAAACTTTGACACTTTCATTGTCCATTGGAGCTTCCTCGTTACCAACAAACACTGTTACATAAAGTCGACTTGAGTCAATTCCCAAATATTTTTTGTCCGTCAATAATTCAAAACTCCAAGAAATCGCTTCTTGTTTGAAATAATCGCCAAGACTCCAATTCCCCAACATTTCAAAAAAAGTTAAATGCCTATTGTCGCCAACATCATCAATATCGCCGGTACGAAGACATTTCTGCGCGTCCGTCAAACGAGTGCCGGACGGATGTTTGGCGCCAAGTAAATATGGCACCAACGGATGCATACCGGCAGTGGTAAACAATACCGTCGCGTCATTCTCTGGAAAAAGTGACGCTGAAGGAATAATGGCATGACCCTTTGTCTGAAAAAACTTAAGATACATTTCACGCAATTCTGCTGTTGTCATAAAAAAATAGGCTTTAAATTATAAGCCTATTTTAGCAAACTTTTTCGGATTTGGCAAAATCATTAAATTTACCAAAAATCATCTTTTTGCCATTTTAACGGATTATTTCTAATATAATTTCGAATGTTATTTAATGCATTATCGTCACGAATGATGTGTTCGTAATAATTTTTTTGCCAAATAATGCCATTTTTTTGATAATTGTTTCGGTGCCATTTTGTAACGCCAATTTTAAAACCATTTCGGGGCGAAAGATGTTTCGCCCCTACGTTAACGAAAATGCCATGAATATGGTTGGGCATAATGACATATGCATCCAATTTTATATTTGAAAAATGTTTTGGAATATCCAACCAACATTTTTTTGCAACAAAACCCAATTCATTCAAATTCATACGACCATCAATAATCCGACCGAACACGCATTTCATTTTGTCCGTACAAATTGTAACAAAATACGCCCCCTCCTGTGAATAATCATAACCCCGCAAACGCAATGATTCTCGTTCATTATCAATAAAAATATTTTTCATATTTATATCATTCATAATAAATTATGAATAAATAAATATAAATCCCCAAATCGTGGGGTAAAAAAAATGGGACACGAAGCATCGTGTCCCTACATAATTAAACCCCCACCCAAACATTCGGGGCCATGATAAAAAACGCACGACTGACCGGTCGTTACCGCACGCAACGGCTTTTTACAAATCACCTTTATAAATTTACCCGATTTTTTTATTTCACAACCGACCAAATCACCATGATAACGAACACAACATTTGATGTTTTTTTGTTCTTTTGGAAAACCGGCTAACCAATTAACCTCTTTTATTAAAAATTCTTTAACCAACAACTCTTTTTCGTTATTTGAAACAAAAACAGTATTTTTTATATTATCAAAACCAACCACAAACCACGGTCCGCCACCCAATCCCAAGCCCTTACGTTGCCCAAAGGTAAACAACTGTCTTCCTGAATGCTTTCCCAAAACTTTGCCGGTTAACTTATCAACAATCGACCCTTGCTTCAGTTTTAAATATCTGCTAAGGAAATCAGCCAAGCCCTTATGCACAAAACACACTTCTTGCGATTCTTTTTTCTTGGCTGTTTTTATTTTTAATATTTCCGCCAACTTGCGTACTTCATCCTTTTTCATTCCGCCAACCGGAAAAATTATTTTTGCCAACTGCTTCTGGTTCAAACCATGCAAAAAATAAGTTTGATCTTTATTTTTATCTTTTGCATTCAACAAATGATAAACTGTTTTGTTTCCATTGTTTACTTTCTTTATTTTGGCATAATGTCCGGTCGCCAAAAAATCAACGCCAAGTACTTGCGCTTTTTTCATAAATTCACCAAATTTGATAAAAGTATTACAGCGCACGCAAGGATTTGGTGTTTGCCCGGCTTCATAATCTGCCAAAAAATTATCAACAATTTTTTCTTTAAACTTATTTTTTAAATTCAACGTATAAAAAGGAATACCCAAATCAGTCGCCACACGTCGAGCATCTTCTTGCGCATCAAGCGAACAGCAAATATTATCTCGACATTCACCCTTGATTTCTTCACTCCAAAAATGCAAAAAAAAGCCAATGACCTTGTATCCTTGATTTTTTAAAATTGCGGCGGCGACCGAAGAATCCACGCCACCGCTCAAGCCTATGGCGACTGTTAATTTTTTAGAATCTTTTTTCATAATGATAAACAGTTTGCACTATGCAATCATTTATCTATGTCCAATTAATGCTATTTTAATCTTATCAAAAAATACCGCATTTTTCAATTTACATGAATCTAAATATAATATTCATTTAATTGAAATTAAAAAGCCAGCAGATCTTTCCACTGGCCAAGAACAAAAATCAATCTACTTGCACTAACCACCTAAACCCCTTTGAAACCTTTTCATGTTTCCAGAACCAGGTAGGTTTCCATGGCTTATCCTGTCCTGAATAATTAGTCAACATCGGATAGCTAGTAGCGTCTCCTGCCCAAACCGTAGTAATCCATGAAGGATCGGCGACACCTATATTACCAAGTCCATCAGAAAGTGGAAAACGAAAACGAAACGCTTCAATCCATTGTCCACATGGAATTTTTCCGAATTGCTCAAGTTCTTTCACAACAGCTTCCATATTTTCCTGATCTCCAACTTCGACAAGTTGGAACTGATGTTGACCTATTTCACAAGCATTAATTTGTTTTCCTCCAAACCTTGTATGAACACCGCCATGATCATAATCACGAAACACAAGCCCCGGATTATCAGCAAGGCCATTATACAATGTTAATTCAAATATTTCTCCGGAATAAATAACTGGAACTGAATAAGTTTCTCTCTGGTGCTCAACTTCTGATTCAGAACACGAAAAAATTAATAAAATTATAAAAAACAAAATAACAACGGGTCTTTTCATTTTAGCTCCTTAATTTTCCATTGTGAAAAGATCAATATTATCCCTTATAGGACAAATTAGAATATCAAATATATTAAAAACTGTCAATTCTCTTTTATTCCGTCTCTTTTATTCCGCTTTTTTTAAACTTACCACAACGGCCGGCACAAATTTGTGATCATTCTCATCAACCACTTCGACTGAATTGTTTTTCATAAGTTCATTCCAAATCAAATCCGACAAAACCATTTTGGAATCTTTTATATCAGTTTTAATATCTTCCATTTGATTAAATTCGCTCGAATATTCTTGTCTTATTCCAACTTCAAGCTGTTTTCTTCTGGCACGCAAAGTCTTCATCTCTTCCATCAAATCTTTGTACTCTTTGCTTTTTTCATAAGCTTCTTTGATTACAGAATTTAATTCTTTTTTCTTTTTTTCGGCGACTAAAATTTCATTGTGCAGTTCTTTTATTTTGTTTTGGGCTTCCGACATAAAGGAAAGTTTATAAAGTTTGTAAAGTTATAAAGTTTATAAAGTTTGTAAAGTTATAAAGTTTATAAAGTTATAAAACCTCAATAAACATTAAACTAACCATTACAAATTTCTTATTTATTATAGCCAAAGTATAGCAAAGTTGGTTAATTTCGGCAAATAAAAAAACGCCAACTGTAAGCGTTTCGAAAAGGATACTTATCTAAATTTACAAATATTTTTTTAACAACCTATACACTTCCTCATAATTCATACTCATTTCCGCACCCATAACCAAAGCAATAAGTTCATGTTTGTCAGTTTTGGCTTGTGTTACCAAGTTATATCCGGCCTCGGTTGTATAACCTGTTTTACTGCCGGTTATACACAATTCTCGATTCAAAACTTTGGCCGAAGTGTTAAAAACCGCCAAAGATATTTTTCTATTGCTCGGATTGACCTTATATAATTTAGTTGTTGACGCTTTTAAAACATCCAATTTGTCAAAAGCCAACTTGGCCAAAACCGCGGTTTCTTCGGCCGTGGAAACATTTTTTTCACTCAAACCGGTCGGATCAATAAAATACGTATTCCTCAATCCCAATAATTTTGCTTTGTCATTCATTTTGCTAATAAAATTTTCCCGCGATATTCCGGTTGCTCGAATCAAAGCTTCGACCGCATTGTTTTTTGAACCGACCAAAACAGCGTAAAACAAATCCTTGACCGTAACAACATCACCGACATTAGCATACAAAGTAGCGCCACCGACAAAATCTTCTTTTTTGAAAACAACTTTTTTGTTCCAACCCGGATTATTCTCCAAAAAAACGATCGCCGTCATCAATTTGGTCAAGCTGGCCATTGGCCTTACTTCTTTGACGTTCTTGGCAAAAATTACCTCTCCGGTATTTTTGTCAACAACAATCGCTGATTCAGCGGTCAACTCATCCGTTCGTTCAAAAACCGCAATAAATCCCCGATTTTCTTTGACGTTGACCTTGACTTTGTTTTTTCCACAATCAATCTGAGCCGATAACTCTTGCCATTCTCCTGAGTTTTCGTTAAAAAAATAAACCTCCTTATAATTATCAGATTCACTAACAAAAGAAAAATAAAAAGTTATTGCCTTTGGTAAACTTTCGTTAAAAGAAAATTGATAAACCGGAGTAATCGGTCGTAATTTGCTCGGCCACGTATTTATTTGCAAATCAGAAACAATAATTTGCCCAGACAATTTTTTTTCTTCATTTAAAAATTTCGGCCAAATCGGTATTTGCAAAAACCCGTCAGCCGATTTCAAAGTATAACCTCTTTGCAAAGTAGTCTCATCCAAATTAAAATTCACCAAAGATTGTTCGGCTTTGGCGAATTGTGGAAATAAAACCGAACAAATAAAAATAAACGACAATAAAAAATTTTTCATGTTACTGTTTTTTAAATCCTTTTTCGGTCAGCAAATAACAACCGGCTCCGCCAATTTCAGGAGCTCCTTTTTCCAAATAAAACATAACCTGAAACTCGTCTGGCAAAATGGAAACAAAAGAATAATTGCAAGCATCCTTTCCGCAATTGGCGACAGAGCAAGGGATACTAACATTTTTTGGATCTCGCAAATTTGCCAAATCGGTCATGTATTTTAACAGTTCCGAATTCCCGACTTGCGCACACAGATTAACTGAAGTTAATGGACACAGCACGGGTTCAAAAGAACCTTTTTCATTTTTTACCACTTGCATAGCATCACGCAAAGCTTTCATATCGCTCAATCTTTTGGTATCACGAATCCCTGCTTGCTTGCTGAACAAAGCCAAACTGACAACCGTCAAAATCAATCCCAACACGGCGACGACCAAAATAATTTCCAATAATGTAAACGCTTTTTTGTTCATAATATTATTGCACTTTTTCTATTCCTGACTTGGTTAATTTGTAACAACCCGATGAATTGTATTGGCCTGACCCTTTTTCCAAATAAAATAATAATTCAAAATCCTCATCCGAAATTGATTTGAACGCATAATTACACATTGTCAAACAAGATGAAAGATAAAAACCACCCGCCATTCCTCCGGTACATTTCACAAGACCAACCGGATCAGAAATATTCGTCACGCTTGGCAAATATTCTTGCAATTTTCCTCCACCACAATCCATAACCGCTTCATTGGCAACACAAGTATTATCAGGAGCATAAGAATTCTCCTCGTTATAAAGCAAATTCATCGCTTTTTGGATAGCATCGATATCACTTAATCTTTTGGTATCACGCGCTTTTTCACGAATATTGCCAAAAGAAACAACGGCCAAAGATGACAGCAAACCCAAAATTGCAATAACCACCAACAGCTCAATTAAGGTAAAACCTTTTTTTGTTAAGTTGTTCATATTTTTATTGGACATCAACGTTAATTACCTTTTTTTCAATACCACTTTCTGATATTTGATAACAACCACGATCCGAGTATTGAGAGCTTCCATTTTCCAAGAAAAAATAAACTTCATAATGATCCTTTTCCAAAACACCAAACTGATAATTACAAACTTCCCCACAATTAATGGCAACACAACCAGAATCAGGCGAGGATGGATCATTTAACTTTTCCAACCCCGGTAAATATTCAAGCAATTTGCCCGAGCAATTACTCACGCTACCGAATTCACAACCGGCATTAAAAACCGCCCGAGCTCCAGATAAAACCAATTTTGTAATATTACTGACACCTGCTACCGTATAAGATCCTTCATTTTCATACATAATAGCCATGGCTTTTTGCAAAGCATCCATATCCGCCAACCGCTTGACATCTCTGGCCTTTTCTCTAATATTCCCAAAAGAAACAACTGCCAGTGATGACAGCAACCCCAAAATGCCAATTACCACCAACAGCTCAATTAAGGTAAAACCTTTTTTCATAAAAATAATAAATTTTTTAGTCAGCCATGTCTATTCCCGCTTTGGTCAATTTGTATAAACCGGGAGACTTAAACTGCCCAGCTCCGGTCTCCAAATAAAAATAGACCGTATAATCAGAAGTTGTTGCCGTTAATGAATAATCACAAGATTCATCGCTTGAAGCAGTACAAGCAACCGTTCCAACAGGATCAATTAAATTTTTTAAACTGGTAATTGAATTTTGCAGATTCCCACCAATGCACGTACTGATTTTTGCTCCCGCGGCACAAGCCGGACTCGCCAAATTGTAATTATAAGAACCATATTCACTATTAATATACTCCATAGCATTTTTGATGGCATCAACATCAGATAATCTCTTGGTATCACG
>JBAYHA010000014.1:0-20005 GCA_041666425.1 Patescibacteria group bacterium | reverse complement strand
GATTTCTTTTTGTTTTAATAATGTCCGATACAACTCCAAAATTTCCGCGTTGGTCGGAATGGTGGTTTTATTTTCATTGGCCCAAGCTCGTTTAATTTTGTTCAAACGATTTTGGTTTTTTATTTTAAGCTTCGCAATGGAAGCGATTAAGTTTTCCGGGTTCATGGTTTTTTTTCTTGTTGTCATTCCGATTTGTTTTACTTGTCATTTCGAGCGAACATAGTGAGTCGAGAAATCTTTTTTAAAAGAATAAATACAATAATTGATTTTTATTGTTTAAAAAAGATTTCTCCCTGTCATTCGACAGGGCATTGCCGTGCGCTTTGCTTAGTCGAAATGACAAAAAAGTTATTTTATGTTGAAACTTTTTACCAGATCAGTACAAGTTTTTTTGTAAATGGCAATATTTTCTTGTTTAAAAATAGCACAGTCAAAATGAATAAAAGTGTTTGTATCGATCATAACATCATAATAGATTCTGGCACCTTTGAAAAATTCGCCGAGATTTTTTATTGTTATATTGGAGAGATAATGAAATTCTTGACTGCGTGCCGGTTTGATCCCTGCCAAAAAATCTTCGATTAAAATTTTTTCTTGATCATTACCGGCTGATTTGTCAAACTCTTTTAATGTGTGATCGGCGACATCGGATAATTTCCAGATGCGTAAAAGTCCGGCATTGTCAGGCAAACTTATTTGGGTTTCATTCTCTATGGCAAGATCAAAATATTTTTTTTCTTGACTGGGAAAGATGTTAGCAATTGTCCAATTTGTGGGTAAAGAAATTTCATAGGAGTTAAAAATAGACAAAGTTTCTTTTGGATAATTGGCGGTGATTTTGTTGAGATCATTATTGGAAATTCCCATACCCAAATTTTTCATGACATTAAAAGCTTGGGTAGCTGAACCGAGAAAATAGCGTTTGCCGTTTTTTGGATAAATATACCAAGCTTGACCCGCTTTTTCGACTTGAATTAAAATTTGTCCTTTTAATTTGTTAGCTAAATTGGAATCAAAAGAAATTTTGCCAGAACCATTGGGATTAAAGCCATTTAGTAATTCTTCATAATCAGAAAAATCATCATTGTCAGTGTCAGCGCTGTTGGCTTTTAAATTCAGAGCATTTTCGAGATAATCGGGTAGTTCGTCTCGATCAGAGTCTAGGCTGTTATCTTTTATAATATCTATAGGAATTTTGGCTAAATTAGCATTAGTTATGCCCAGTCCCAATTGGCGCATAATTCCATAAGCATCAGTTGGTCGACCCAAATAGTATTTTTCATTTGTTTTTGGGTAAACATACCAAGCTTCACCATGCGATTCAACTTGCAACAAAATATAACCGGAGTAAGTTCCGGCAGCCTGACTTGCAAAAATTGGGCAAAATGCGATAATAAAACTTAGTAGTAGCGCTGTTTTGATTTTTAACATATTTTGTTTTAAATTTTACGGAATTTACTTTTACATCATATAATAAATTCACTTTTCTTTCAACCGAAACAACAAACAAAACAAAACACGACAAATGTCAAAAAATATTGAACTAAATCAAGTCAGTTACGACAAAATTGCCGAACCTTTTTCCGCGACGCGTTCTTTTGTTTGGAAAGATATGGAAACTTTGACGGATTTTATAAAACCGGGCCAAAAGGTTTTGGATTTGGGGTGTGGCAACGGCCGATTGTTGGAACTTTTACAAGACAAAAACATTCAATATTTAGGAATGGATAACAGTGTTGAACTTTTGCGTTTGGCCAGACAAAAATATCCGGAAGCAAATTTTGCTGTTGGTGATTTTTTGACTTTAGAAAAAAATGAAGTTTTGCAAAATCAGGAATTCGATGTTATTTTTTTAATTTCTTCTTTTAATCATTTACCAAAAGAAAATCAAGAAAAAGTTTTGCGACAAATAAAAAAATTTTTAAAACCGAACGGATTGCTGCTGATGATTAACTGGAATTTGTGGAATATTTTTGCTCGCAAGTCCGTTTGGCGCAAATATGAATCATGGTCGGAAATAAAAGAATTATTAAGTGACGAAAATAAAAAAGAGTGGCATCATTGGCGGGATGTTTTTACTCTTTGGCAAAGTGGCAAAAATGAAGTTGTTTTGTATTATTACGCTTTTCTCCGAGGGGAAATTAAAAAACTTTTAACGAGAAATGGTTTTGAAATTGTCAAAAATTATTACAGTATAAAAGGAAATGTCGCCAGTGTTTTTTGTGGCAGAAATATTGTAACTGTAGCTAGGAATCAACATAATTTTTTGTTAAAAAAGAAGAGCGGAATTCAAGGCAAAGGCATTTTTACTTTGCAAGAAATAAAAGCCGGCGAGGAATTTTACAGAATTCCTTTGGAAAAGTTGCGTTACGAAAATTTTTATCGGCATGCTTATGTTGGCAATGGACAATATGTTTGCGATGAAAAAGTTTTAAATTTCGTAAATCATTCTTGTGACCCAAATGTAAAATTGGACATTGAGCGCATCGATCCAGTTTTAATCGCTTTGCGGGAGATCAAAATTGGTGAAGAAATAACTTGTAACTATAATTTTACCGAAAAGTCCGGCGTTTTTTGTGAATGCCGTTGTGGCGAAAAAAATTGTCTGGGGCATTTTGGCAAAAAAGATAAAAAGAAGTTTTTAAATTTGGGGGATGAAGATTTTGAATAATGGCAAGGGGTGATAGAAAACAATGGTTTTTTTTAAAAATTAGAATATTTCTATAATCTGTCTAAAATTACACAAGAATTCTTAATTGGAGGTATGCTTTTTGTTTTGTGTTGACATTTTTTGTTGACATTTTTATGTTATTATGCTAATCTTATCTGTTCGTTCTTTGGCAACAAAGTGGAGGAAATCATGGAGAAAAAAGCAGTTGTTTCTGGAAAAGAAATTTCGATTGGCACAGCGCAGATTCTTGATGAAGATCGAAACGTTGAAATATTAAACCCTGATGGTTGCAAAAATCATAATTGTCAGTTTGGATTTCTTGATTTTGCTTTTGTCCACATGGGAAAAAAGGTTGTCTTTGTCGGTTTTATGGATGACTCAAAGAGTTTGTGCTTGGTACGTTATTTTACCACAGAAATGGCTCTCGGGACGGCGGCGCCAAGTGGAACCTTGTTCGCTGTGAGTACAGAATCTTTTCTTTTTATGACGGATAGATTTAATGCAAAGATGAAGAAAGAGAAGGCACTGCGAGATAAAATTGGAGAGCTTCTCAAAGGCGAAGCCAAATTTTTGGAGGATTCTAAAAAGTAATTGAAAAACATAACAACCTTAATGAGGTTGTTTTTTTTATTGTAAAAATTGTTAAAATAAGGTAAAATAAAATAACATAAAATAAAATAACATAAAAATTTATGAAAGAATTATTGGCGGGCAAAGTTGAAAATCAGCCACATTTTGAATTTGAAGATAATTTGTCCGAAAATTTAAAAAAAATTGAGGCAATTACCGAATTTTATAATGAAAATTTCCCCAAGTCGAAGAATAGTGTTGATTTTAAAGTTCGTAAATATGCCAACAGAGAGTTACAACCGATTGTTTTGACAATTTCCGAGAGTGGCAAAATTGTCGGATTATTGGAATCTTGGTTGGTTGAGGATGATTTGCAAACTAGAATTTTGGTAACTTTGGCAGTGGATGAAAAATATCGTGGCAAGGGTTTAGCAAAAAAATTACTTTCAAAAGCGTTTCAAGCAACCAGTAAAGAAGATGATTTTACATGGGTTTTGCATTTCAGAGATTCAAAAAAACAACAGTTGGCAAGTTTTTATGCGGCCGCTGGATTTGGAGATTTGGTTGATGTTGGAAATTATAAGAACGGAGAAACCAAGTGGGAAATGACTAGAAAACAAATAAATAAAAAAGACTAAGGCTGTTTTTTTCATGGCAATAAAGATTTTGAATAATTTCTAATTTTAGTCAAGTTTAGCCATGGGCGAGTGCATTTTGTTGACGGGATGATTCTTTTGTAGTAAACTATTTTTTCCCTTGTTTTGGGGAAGGTTCTTTACATTTGGAGGTGCTGATGAGAAAGAAGAATTTTAATATTCATGGATTGACTGCTGAACAAGTTAAGGAAATTTGGATCAAGTTGCAGATGAGTTCGGTTCAAATTGATAAGTCGAATTTGACTGAGGAACAGTTGATGGTGATTGAGAATCAATTGATTTTCGGAAAATTGTTTTATCAAGTGATTGGCGACAAGTTTGTTGAAAGGTTGTTGGTTGGAGACCGAAGCGTTGAGTTGTTATCGGGAAGTGATTTGGATGAAGTTTTTGCCGACAAAGAATCTATGCGAACCGTTTTTAAAGGCATTAAACATGATGGCGGGCCGATTAATGAAGAAGCATTTGAGGAGTTTTTTCCAGCATATAAAGAAATTATGCGGAATGCGTTTGCAGGGTTGGAAAAGTCTTTAAAATCTATCGCCACCAAAAAATATGATGCTTATATTGATTACTGGAAAAAAATCAATGTAGTTGTTGATTTGGCTCGAGAAAAAGATTGTTTGCCCGAAGATTTGGTTTTGTGTGGAGATGTTAGGGATGAAATTATTAGAAGAACCACCACCAGTCGTAAATATTTAAAATCTGTAAAAAAGACAATTCGTCTTTTATTTACGGAAGACGTTCTGTTAAAGATGATTGATGAGATGGTTGATAGAGCTTTCTCTGTAATTTGGATGAATTGCGATGATTTGGCAGATTTTTCCGAGGAAGAAAGAAAGTTGTTTGATGAAGAGATAAAAAAGCAATATGATGTAATGAGAATCGCTATTCGTCCGCAAATTGAAGCGGACTTGGCAAAGCAAAAAAATCTTTCTGAGGAATTGATTATTAAGGAAGCAGATCGAATTTGGCCGTTGAAAAACAAGCGGTCGAGGAAAGTATAACAGAGAATAGACGGAACAATCCCGTCTTTTTTATTTTATTGTAAAAATTGTTAAAATAAGGTAAAATATTATTATAGTAGTATGTTTTTTTGTTTATAACTTATTATACTTATTACTTACTCCGTCATACGACAGGGCTTTCGCTACTTATCACTTATTAAAAAAATATGAACATCCACGAAGTCAAAAAAATTTATATTTCCGGCATTGGTGGCATTGGCATTTCCGCCTTGGCGCGGTATTTTTTTGTGCGCGGAGTGGAAGTGGTTGGTTCTGATTTGGTGCATAGCGAAGTGACGGATGATTTGGAAAAGTTGGGAATAAAAATAAATTTTGCCCAAACTGCGGAAAATATAACTTTTGCGTATGATCTTTTCCTTTATTCTTCGGCCGTACCAATAACCAATCCGGAAAGAATAAAAGCCAAAGAATGGCAAATCCCCCAAAAAAGTTATTTTGAAGTTTTGGGTGAACTTTCTCGAGAATATAAGACTGTGGCGATTTCTGGAACTAATGGCAAATCAACTACGATGGCGATGATTGGCGCAATTATGATTGATGCCGAGAAAGATCCGACGGTAATTATCGGTTCTCGTTTTGGCAAAATTAATGGAAATTTTCGTAACGGAACAAGTGATTTGTTAATTGCCGAAGCGTGCGAATATCGCGCGCATATGTTGTTGTTAAAACCTCAGACAATTGTTTTGACCAATATCGAAGAAGACCATCTTGATTATTACAAAGACCTGAATCATATTGTGCAAACTTTTCAACAATATGTTAACGGTTTAAAAGGAACTGACAACTGGTTGATTTACAATAACGATGATTTGAATATTCGCAAATTAAATTTACCAAAATGTCGATTGGTGCGTTATGGGTTTATTCCGGGAGCGGAAGTTTTTGCGGTTAATATTCGCAAAAGTCCCGGTAAACAACTGTTTGATGTTATTTATTACGGACAAAATCTTGGAGAATTTGAATTGAATATTCCGGGTGATTTTAATATTTACAATGCTTTGGCGGCGATTGCTTATACCATTAGTTTTGATATTCCGGTTGGCATTATCAAAGAAAGTTTAAAAAAATATCGAGGCATTTGGCGACGCTTTGAAATTGTCAAAAATGATGAAGATTTGACGGTGATTTCCGATTACGCGCATCATCCGACCGCCGTCGCCGGAACGTTGAAGGCGATCAAAGAATTTTTACCCGGTCGTAGAATTGTGGCTGTTTTTCAACCTCACCAAAAAGATCGTACCAGAAAATTGTTCGATGATTTTATTCATTGTTTTGGCGATGCGGATGTTTTGATTTTAAATGAAATTTACGATGTTGCCGGTCGTGAAGAAGAAAGTAACAAAATCAGTTCTGATGATTTGGCAAAAGCGATAAAAGCGATTGCCCCAAATAAGGAAATTTATTTTACCAAAGATTTTTACGAAACCGAAAACAAAATAAAAGAAGTGTTAAAAAAGGAAGATGTTGTCGTCGTCATGGGTGCCGGCGATATTTATCATATTGTGAATAAAATTGGTTTATAATTTTTTTATATTTAAACAATTTTTACAAAACAAAATACTGGCAACCTAGTTGGGAGTATTTTGTCAAATAAAAACAATTTTGTCATCTCGACTAACATGGAGAGATCTCAAAATTGTATGAAACTAAAACAGAATATGTGTGACGAAGAAAAGTTTTTGCGACGCAAAAATCGTTTGCAAAAACAAAACAAAAAACCAAAACAAAAAGACGCCTCGTTGGCGTCGCAAGTGAAGAAAATGCAGGCCAGTAATTTTTATTCCGGTCGAAAAAATAAGAAAATAAAAGTAAAAATTGAAAGATGAAAGATAAAATAAAAAACAAAGCCTTGGCAATTTTTGACGGACAACAAATTCGTCGAGTTTGGGACGGAGATAATGAACTCTGGTATTTTTCGGTTATTGATGTCATTGGTGTTTTGACAGAGTCAAATCGTCCAAGAAAATATTGGGACGATTTAAAAAGGAAGTTAAAATTAGAAGGAAGTCAGTTGTCCGAAAAAATCGGACAACTGAAATTTTTGGCTAAAGATGGAAAATATTATTTGTCAGACGCTGCCGAAACGGAAGTTTTACTTCGTTTGATTCAATCAATTCCGTCGCCAAAAGCCGAACCGTTTAAACTTTGGTTAGCGCAGGTTGGTTATGAAAGATTGGAGGAAACGGCGGATCCGGAATTGGCAATCAGTCGCGCCCTGCGAACTTATTTGCAAAAAGGTTATTCTGAATCTTGGATCAATCAACGATTAAAAAGTATTGAAATTCGTAAAGATTTAACTGATGAATGGAAAAATAGGGGGATGAAAGAAGGTTTGGAGTTTGCCATTTTGACTGATGAAATAACCAAGGCGTGGACAGGGATGACGACCAAAGAATACAAGAATTTAAAAAATATAAAAAAAGAAAATTTGCGGGATAACATGACGAATCTGGAATTGGTTTTAAATATGTTGGCAGAAACTGCAACCACAGAAATTTCGCAAAAAAAAGTTCCAAAAAATCTTGATGAAAATAAAGTTGTGGCTCGTGAAGGTGGAAGTATTGCTGGCAATGCCAGAAAAGAAATTGAATCAAAAACCGGTAAAAAAGTTATCACCAACAAAAATGCCAATATTTTAAAAAATATAAAAGGGCGGATTTGATCCGCCCAGTGTTGGGAGCTGTTAGCCGTCTTTTTCTTCAGGTATGGTCGCTTGAGAATTCTGCACCGCGATGGCTTTCAGGATCTCATTTTTCGCCGAATGGACAGCTCTTATGATCTGATCGGCGACCATAAATATGGTTGAAACAGCCATTCCAAAAGCAAGGAAATAACTCCACTTGGACTCTGTCCAAATGCCTGTTCCCAAATTGACCAGAATCATGCAAAAATAAATAAAATTCCAGAATATAGGTAACCCTTTAACCTCTTTCATGTTTTCCTCCTAAAAAATTGTTGGTTACTGTTGATCTAATTTTTTGATTTTTCAATGGCGAGGATAATCTCTTCGGCCAAAAAACCAAGGGTTCTTATAATCAGGTAAGTTGCGCAGCCGAAACAAAAACTTTGAGAACCAAGGCCAATGAATATCCCACTAAGAGCTCCCATTAGCATACAGCCTTCTCGCATCTCTTTCATGTTTTCCTCCGAGTTTGATTGTAAAATTAACTTTAAATTATATCATATATCTGATAAAATGTCAACAATAAGTCATAAAAAAACTCAAATATGTATCTAAAATTAAACAAAAAAACAGTTTTCAAAAAAGGTCAAAAGTATGATTTTCTCTTGCCAATGGGCTTAACCGAGCAACATGGGGCTTTTTTGCCTTTTGGCACCGATACTTTTGTCACTGAATATTTAGTGGACAAAATTGAGAAAAGGTTTAAAAAAATAGTAATTTTGCCAATGGTGGAATATTCTCGTTCGGCCGAACATCGCGGATTTTTTGGCACGGTTTGGTTAACGGAGGAAACTCTCGAGCGAGTGATGTTTGATATTTGCAATTCAATTAAGGCTCAGGCACGAAATATTTTTATTTATTCCTTTCACGCCAATGGTG
The DNA here is from genome assembly GCA_041666425.1 of Patescibacteria group bacterium. Taxonomy (GTDB): domain Bacteria; phylum Patescibacteriota; class Patescibacteriia; order UBA11705; family JABHMO01; genus JBAYHA01. The sequence continues at coordinate 11,521 of JBAYHA010000014.1, read as the reverse complement.
TTTATATTGAAAAATTTATAAAAAAGTTTTCTTTTCCGAATGTCAAAATTATCAATCTCGAAGAATCAGATGAGGATGATTGTCGATTTATTGAAAAGAAGATTTTAAAAGGTGATCTTGATGGCCATGCTGGCAATTCGGAAATTTCCAATATGTTGGTGATTGATAAAAAGTTAGTTACCGTGCCAACTAAAAAAATAAAGAAGTTTATAGTTGCAAATCCTTGGGAAACTGATAATCTGATAGAGAGATGTCCTAACGGAATTGCTGATAACAATCTCGATTGGGTCGTTAGCAAAAAAGTCGGACAGCAAATTCTGGATGTTTATGAAAAGAGGTTAATAAAAAATTTAAAAGGATGTTTGGATAAGTAAATTGCTAATTGAGAAAATCTGTAATCTATTCTTTGTCATTTCGGGCAAAATTATTTAAATTTAAATTTTTGTATATGAATAAATTAGATTTAGAACAACAATTAAGTTTACCGGTTATTGAAAATGAAAATTTATCGAACCATACCAATTTCAAAGTTGGTGGGCCGGCGAAATATTTTGTTAAGGTGGAAAATGTTCCGCAACTTTTTACAGCCATTAATGTGGCAAAGAAAAATAATTTGCCGTTTTTCGTTATTGGCGGCGGTAGCAATATTTTGGTTTCTGATAATGGCTTTGATGGTCTAGTAATAAAAACGGTTCCCGGGAAAATGGAAATCACCGGTGAAAAAATAAAAGTTTTTGCCGGAAATATTTTGAATTTAACAATTAGAGAAGCGATTGCTAACAAATTAAGCGGTCTTGAATTTGCCGGAAATATTCCTGGAACGGTTGGCGGGGCGATATACGGTAATGCCGGCGCTTATGGTCAAGGTGCGGGGGATTTGGTGGAGTCGATTGAAGTAATTGATTTGCAAAATGAGCCAAGTTTAAAAATTTTTTCAAAGGAAGCTTGTCAGTTTGCATATCGGGACAGTATTTTTAAAAAAAATAAAAATTTAATTGTTGCCGGAGTGATTTTTAAATTAACGCATGATGAAAATAGTGAAGAAAAAATAAAAGTCATTGATGTTGAATGGCAAAAAAGAGTTTGTTCTCAACCGTTAAATTTACCGAGTTGCGGTTGCTGGTTTAAGAATATTTTAGCTTCTAATGAAACTAAGAAATATGAATCGTGGTCTTCGAATGGCAAAATTTCCGCTGCGAAATTTATTGATGAAGCAGGATTAAAAGGATTCAAAATTGGTGGCGCCGGAGTCAGCGATGTTCATGCGAATTTTATAGTAAATTTAGGCGCAGCCAAAGCCGAGGATGTTTTGCAATTGGTTAGCGTTGTCAAAACAAAAGTTAGAAATGAGTTTGGTGTGCAGTTGGAAGAGGAAGTTCAATATGTTGGATTTTAAAAATGTGATAAAATATAAATAATAGACTGCGAAACTACGAAAGGCTACGAAACTACGAAAGGCTACGAAACTACGAAAACAGGAGAAATGAAGTTCGTTGTTGTTCGTGGTTTCGTAGCCTTTCGTAGTTTCGTATCTAAAATAACTTTACGAACTTTAGGAACTAATATTTATGATTCATCGCAAATTTGTCCGTGCCATCAAAAACTATAAAATGAATTTTGTTGTTAAGATTTTAATTTTGTCAGATTTTGTTGGTTTTTTTGCGGTAAATTTAAGCGGTCCGATATTTGCGATTTTTATTTCTAGTAAAATTACCGGTGCGTCAATCGAAACTGTCGGCATTGCCACGACGATTTATTTTGTTGTTAAGTCCATTGTGGAAATTCCCATTGGTGTTTTGATTAACAAAACAAAAACAGAACGGGATGATCTGTATTGTGCTATTGCCGGATTGATGTTGATGTCCGGAATGTTTTTTTATTATCTTTTTATCAATGAAATTTGGGAATTATATCTTTCGCAAGCTATTCTTGGTTTTGCCGGTGCCATGGCTTATCCTGCTTGGTATACCATTTTTACGCGCCATATTGATCGAAACAAAGAAGCTGTAGAATGGAGTTTTTATGATGTTTCTGTTGGGCTGGGCATGTCGTTAAGCGCTGTTATCGGCGCTTTTGTCGCCGAAAAGTTTGGGTTTGATTGGTTGTTTTTTGTTTCTGGTTTGATTCTGTTATCGAGCGGTTTGATGTTGTTTGCGATAAGGCACAAAATTTACGAAAAATAAATAGACTACGAAACTACGAAAATAGTATTTAACAAATTTAAAAATTTTTGTTGGAGCTTTGGCAGTGAGTATTTCGTAGTTTCGTAGCCTTTCGTAGTTTCGAATCATTAGATTACTTTATAAACTTTCAACTTTTAACTTTATGAACTCATTTAAATATGTTTCATAACGACTTTTTTCGCAACGTACGCAATTACAAAATAAACATGGTGGTAAAAATCATGATTGTTTCTGATTTTGTAATTATTTCAGCAGCCAATTTATTTTCGCCGATTTTTGCTTTGTATGTTACTGATTCGATTGGGTTGGCGACAATCGCTACCGTTGGTATTGCCATGTCCATTCGGTCTGTTTTTGAAGCGGTTTTTGAAATTCCACTTGCTCGGTTGATGGATCGAACCAAAACTGAAAAAGATGATTTTTACATAACCGTTGTTGGCAATACTTTGGCGGCGTTGGTTTATCTTGGCTTGGCTTTTACGACTGCTATTTGGCAACTTTACATCCTTCAAGCTTTGCTTGGTATAGCTTCAGCGATGGTTTTTCCCGGTTGGTGCAAAGTTTTTACCCGTCACGCGGACAAAGACAAAGCCGGCGTGGAATGGAGTGTTTACGATATCATTATAGGAGTTGGTCGTGCGTTGGCGGCTAGCGCTGGCGCCATGATTGCTGTTTCGCTTGGATTTAGATTACTGTTTGTTGTTGTTTCGTTATTAACAGTTTTTGGCACGTTGTTATTGTTAATGGTTAGAAAAAAGATTTATTTGAAATGAATTTTGTTAAAATAAGAATGAGGTGAATTTTACAAATAAGGAAATTATTATGTTAACAGAAAATATTTTTGAAAAAATTAAAAAAATCAATAACTACGGCCAAGAATATTGGAGCGCACGAGATTTGTATAAATTGTTGGGATACACGGAGTATGGTAAATTTGTTCCGGCTATTGAACGAGCCATTGAATCATGCAAAAACAGCGGCCAGGCTGTGGCGGATCATTTCGCCGGCGTGAGCGAAATGATATTGATTGCGACGGGAACTGTTCGAGAGGCTGAACGGCGGGTGGATAATTATAATTTATCTAGATATGCTTGTTATTTGGTTGCGCAAAATGGCGATCCTCGAAAAAAAGAAATTGCTCTGGCTCAAACATATTTTGCGATTCAAACGAGGAAACAAGAAACTTACGAATTGCAAGTGGAAGACAGAAAAAGAGTTTTTTTGCGAAATGAAATGAAAGAACATAATAAAAAATTGGCCAAAGCTGCACAAGAAGCCGGCGTTTTGAATTATGCAAAATTTACGGATTACGGATATTTGGGACTTTATGGTGGATTGAGACAAAAAGAAATTCATGCAAAAAAGAAGCTGAATAAAAATCAAGCGATTCTTGATCATATGGGAAGTGAAGAATTGGCAGCCAATCTTTTTCGCGCAACGCAAGCTGAGGCAAAATTAAAAAGAGAAAATATTTTGGGGCAAGATCGGGCTAATGAAGCACATTTTACGGTTGGTAAAAAAGTTAGACAAACGATTAAAGATTTGGGCGGAACCATGCCAGAACAACTACCAACAACGGAAAATATCAAAGAATCAAAAAAAAGATTGAACGCTGTAGACAAAAAATCGGTGTTAAAAATTAGAAAGAAAAGTAAATAAATTTAAATATGTTCAAAGTCGCCTCATTTGGAATTATTTTTGATGAACAAAACAGGATTTTGTTTTGTCATCGAACAGATTATGATTTGTGGAATTTACCAGGTGGTGGAGTAGGCCCATCGTCGATTGAATTGTTGCAAACGGGAAAACTTTTATGAAATTTTTTCATTCTTATTTTTGTACTATATATAAGAAGTAGGTTGTTTTTTATCTTGCTAAATTGCTCAGTTGCTTGCCCTTCCGTAGCTCGCAGAGCGAAGGAGGGCTCAGTTGGTCGGTGGGTCAGTGGGTCAGTTGTATAAATAAATTTAATTCTTAAAATAAAAATCGTATGAAAATGAATTTAAAATCAACCAATTATGAGTTGAATCCGGCGTTAAAGGAAAATATTTTTGAAAAATTTAACGGCCTCGAAAAATATTTTGATAATATTCAACAAGTTGATGTCGAAGTTGGCAAAACGACCAAAGGACAGCAAAAGGGCGATATCTATTTTTGCGAAGTCAATGTAAGTGTTCCGCGAAAATTATTGCGTTATCGCAAGGAGTATGAAGATATTAACAAAGCGATCAATGAAGCCAAGAAGGGAATTCAGATGGAAATAAAGAAATACAAGGAACAGTTGTAGTTGTCAAAGATTGTTTCTTTAAAAAATAAAAGTATTTAAATTTAAACAAAAACAGCCTTTCGGGGTTGTTTTTTGTCAGGAAAAATGATAGAGTGATTGATATTAAGCAATTATAAAAGTCCAAAATTCAGAATTCTGAATTTTGAATTTGTGAAAAAAAATATGGGAATTTTACAAAAAATTTTTAGAGTCAAAGATGCTAATCAAAAATTAATTGATAGTTTTTTGCCGATAGTGGAAAAAATAAATTTTTTCAGTGATGATTTTGAAAAATTAACCGATGAACAATTAAAAAATAAAACCAATAAATTTCGCGAAGAATTAAAATCCGGAAAAATTTTGGATGATATTTTGCCAGAAGCTTTTGCGACAATTAGAGAAGCCAACCGTCGAGTGATTGGTATTCGTCATTATGATGTGCAATTAATGGGCGGTATGGTGCTACATCGTGGCGAAATTGCCGAAATGAAAACAGGAGAAGGCAAAACTCACGTGGCCGCTCTGGCTTTGTATTTGAATGCGCTAGAAGAAAAAGGTGCTCATTTGGTTACGGTCAATGATTATTTGGCCAAACGTGATGCCGGTTGGAATGGTGCGGCTTTTTATTCCGTTGGTCTCAAAACTTCTTGCCTTATTCATGATCAAGCGTTAATTTTTGATCCTGAATATTTGGATGAAACGCAACATGATGAACGTTTGAAACATTTGCGACCATGCTCGCGCAAAGAAGCTTATCTCGCCGATATCACTTATGGAACAAACAGTGAATTTGGTTTTGATTATTTGCGGGACAATATGGTGGCGGAGTTAAAAGAAGAAGTGCAACGACCGCTCCATTTTGCAATTGTCGATGAAGTTGACTCGGTTTTGATTGATGAAGCGCGAACACCATTGATTATTTCCGCGGCCGCTGAAGAATCAGCGTCTTTGTATAAGAAGTTTTCACAGCTGATGCCGAGATTGGTGGAAAATGAAGATTATAATATTGATGAAAAAATGCGCGCCGCCACTTTGACCGAAGTTGGTTTGAGCAAAACAGAAAAATGGCTCGGTCTTGGTGATATTTATGCCGAAGGCGGAATTGAATTGGCGCATCATTTGGAACAAGCTTTGAATGCTCATGCGCTATACAAAAAAGATCGCGATTATGTTGTCAAAGATGGCGAAATAATAATTATTGATGAATTTACTGGTCGGTTGATGGAAGGGCGTCGTTATAGCGAAGGTTTGCATCAGGCGATTGAAGCCAAAGAAAATGTTGAAGTGCAAAAAGAAAGTCGAACTTTGGCAACTATTACCATTCAAAATTATTTTCGTTTGTACAAAAAATTATCTGGTATGACCGGTACGGCGGCGACGGAATCCGAGGAGTTTTCCAAAATTTATAATTTGGATGTGACGATTGTGCCAACCAATAGGCCGGTGCAAAGATTAAATTTGTCGGATCGCATTTATTCGACCGAAAAAGGTAAAATAATGGCCGTGGTCAGAGAAATAAAACAACTTCACGAAAAAGGTCAACCGGTTTTGGTTGGTACGATTTCGATAGAAAAGAATGAATTGCTTTCCGCTTATTTGCAAAGAGAAGGAATTCCGCACCAAATTTTGAATGCCAAACAACATGAACGTGAAGCGGAAATTATTGCCCAAGCTGGACGAGTTGGCGCAGTAACCGTAGCGACAAATATGGCCGGTCGCGGTGTGGATATTATTTTGGGCGGTGTGCCCTTTAACGCCGAGGAAAACCAAAAAGTAAAAGATTTGGGTGGTCTTTTTGTTCTTGGAACCGAAAGACATGAAGCTCGTCGCATTGATAATCAACTTCGCGGTCGTTCCGGTCGCCAAGGCGATCCGGGCGCTTCACAATTTTATATTTCGTTGGAAGATGATTTGATGCGTGTTTTTGGCTCTGATCGCGTCAAAACTTTGATGCAAAAAATGGGTGTGCCCGAAGATCAACCGATTGAGAATAAATTTATTTCCAACGCGATTGAAAAAGCGCAAATCAGAGTTGAAGGAAATAATTTTGATATTCGCAAACATTTGGTTGAATATGATGATGTTATCAACAAACAAAGACAGATAATTTACAAAAGAAGACATGATATATTGTTGAATTCTCAAGAACGTTCGGAATTGGTCAAGGCGGAAATTCTCAAAATGATTGAAAATGAAATAGAACAAGTTGTTTCTTTCCATACCGCATCGCCGGATCAAACAACATGGAATTTACAGGAGATTTGCGAAACAGCCAAAACTATGTTTCCTTTAACAAAAGAATCAGCGGAAGTTGTTTCATCTTTGGAAAAAGTGGCAGGGGACAAAGTTCAAGATGTTATGGCTAGAACCAAAATCGTAGAATTTTTATTTAATGAAGCAAAACAAAAATTTCAAGAAATGGAAAATCTTTTTGGCGATTCAACGGAAAACAAAAAAATGTTTCATAATATCCAAAAAGAAATTATGTTGCGTAGCATTGATTTTTTGTGGGTAGAGCATTTGGAAGCGATTCAAAGTTTGCGTACCGGTATTGGACTTCGCGGTTATGGGCAACGCGACCCTTTGATAGAATTCAAAAATGAAACTTATCATATGTTTATGGAATTGCAGAATTTGATTCAACGACAGGTGGTTTATACGATTTTTAAATTGGGAATAAATACAAACCTTGGTAATCCTTATCAAAAAGCCAAAGTGGAAACCAGTGGTGGCGAAGCCGTTTCCAGTTTTGTCTCTAATGGAGATCCTTTTGCTTCAGAAAAAAGAGACAATAACAAAGTTTCCGGCAAGCTGATTTCTGACAATGTCGGACGCAATGATGCTTGTCCATGCGGAGCCAAAAAAGCCGACGGAACTCCGGTCAAGTATAAACATTGTTGTGGTAAGTAATTTTACAAAATAAAATTTAGCGAAGCCATGTCGAATGACGTGGCGGATCAGGGAAAAAATACAAAAAATGTTGTGGTTTTTTAATTTGACTTTAATATTTTATTGTGATAAATATATTTTTACGTGATCTTTGAAAATAATTTTTCTGGTCAATCAGCATAATGGAGGTCATCGTGGATGAATTGAGCAAATTTAAACTTGGAATTACTAATGATTCAACAATTGAACCGGTCGATTGGCAAAAATTTGAGAGTATTGTAAATTGTTTGAAGCTTGAGTCTCTGGATGATTTTTTAGTTGAAGTTCAAAAAAAATGGCCATATACGGATAAACCTAATGTTTTTGGCGGTCGGGCGGAAAAATCTTTACGAACGGTCAAAGAAATTTGGTCATTTAAGTATTGGCCAATTTTGCAAAAATTTGTTCAAGAAGAAAAGATCGATCCACAAACGCTTAGTTCGGATTTAATTGATTCCATGAAAGATTTTTTGGGAAGGATTGAAGCGATAAATCATAACCGAAGTGGGGATAGGTTTTGGTTTGGTTTGGGTCATTTTTCATCGCTAGATTGGTATAGATTTTTTCGTTTGGTTATTTTGTTTAGTGTTAATTTGATGCAATCCTGGCACCGGGCTTTTAAAGAAGGGATTGCGCATGATTCACAAATTTATGTAGCCAAGTTGCGTCATGACGCGACACAAATACAAAAAAATTGGTTTGATACTGTTGATTTTCTTGAACGATCTGGACAGAATATATTGGAAGAAATGCAAAAAACAAGTTCGGCTATGGAAATTTTGGATGGACAAATTTTAGCAGTTCAAGAAAAATTAAAATTTTTATTAAAAACAAAGGAGGAATTGGAAAAGGTTTTGGCAAAAAAGTCAGTTGATAGTTAAAGAAAAGTGATTTCCCTGCGGACAAAAATTTGTCCGCTTTTACATGAGTTTTCGCCAAAGTTCGGCGAAACAGCGTTCATGTGCCGTGACGCAGGCGAACTTTATTTTGGGATGGACCACCGGACCGTGAAAATCAGAGCCACCAGTCTTGTAAAGATTTCTTTGTAAACACACAGAGGATAGATACGTTCTGGCAAGTGCAGTATTTGCAGGATGGTTTACTTCAAGCGCTTTTAATCCTTTGGTTACAAAGTAGGGAATTGCTTCTCGTAAATATTCTTGTCCATCCGGTTCTGTTAACTGCAATCCTGAATGTGCCCAGCTTACAACAGTGTCCGCTTTGTTTGAAGCTTCAAAAATTTCTTCAGCAGTCGCCACATCCAATTGCAAATTAGTCATCCTGCCAAAATTTTGGCACAATTCTTCATGAACTTCGAATGGGTTAAGTTGGTATTTGTTTGCACGAAAATAAAGAATGTCCACAAAATTGACAAATGGTCCGCGATTGGTACGAAACATTTTAACTTCATCAAGATTGACGTCCATTAATTTTGCTCGGCGGTATCTTTCTAGAATTGTGCGCGCATAATGTTCATGAGCCGCGTGATTTTTCTTGGCGATTTTTTCAAAAAAATGCCAATTGTCCGCGTTAACTCCATAGACTAACAAGTGAACGATTTTTTCTTCAAACTGAGCAAAAAATTCCGCACCCATGATTCCGCGCATATTGAATTCGGCAAGCGCAGCTTTAAATTCTTTTTCTCCGGCAATTGTTTCGTGATCGGTCAAACAGATACCGGTTAGTCCTTTTTCTTTTGCCAACCGGACTAATTCTCGTGGCGAAAGTTCGCCGTCAGAAAATGTTGAATGCAGATGCATGTCAGCTTGTGGTTCGTCCCTGATCATTTTTTCTCCTTTTTTGGAAACGCTGAAATAAAAAGAACAGCAAAACAAGTAAATTTTAAGGATTTAAGATGATTTTGTCAATAGTTGTTATTTTAAAACACGATAGTTTAATTTAGTCAAAAGATGTGAACATCTGGGTTGTTGAAGCATTGCTTTTCTGTTATTTTTGCTTTAAAATGTTTATGCTAACTAAAAATTTAAAATAAATAGTGATTATGGCAAGCAAAATGAAAAAATCGACCAAAGTGAGATTAACGGTAGCAATGATTTTAATCGTGGCCGTGGTAATGGGTATTTTCAATTGGTCAGTTCCTTTTGATCGAACAATGGATTATCTCAATGACAAAATTGGGACAGCTTTTCCACATTTCAAAAATGTACCTTTTCATCTCGGGCTTGATTTGCAAGGCGGAACTCATTTGGTTTATGAAGCTGATACCAGCAAAGTTGATTTTGGTAACAAAGCGGAATCGGTCGAAGGCGTGCGGGATGTAATTGAGCGAAGAGTTAATGCTTTTGGCGTGGCCGAACCTTTGGTTCAAGTCAACACAGCCGGAAGTCATTATCGCGTGATTGTTGATTTGGCCGGCGTTAGTGATGTCAAAGAAGCAATCAAAATGATTGGCGAAACGCCATTATTGGAATTCAAAGAACAGAATAATGAACCGCAAAGAGCTTTGACTAATGAAGAGAAGCGTGATTTGACCAATTTTAACAAAGAAGCCAAGAACAAAGCGGAAAAAGTTTTACGATTAGCCAAGAAGGGTGATGATTTTTCCACTTTGGCCAAAGAAAATTCCGAACTTGATGGCGTAGCACAAAATGGCGGTGATTTGGGCTGGATTGGTGAAATGAGTGCTTACAATTTTATTTGGCAAGAAGCAAATAAAGTTGATGTTGGCACGGTTATTCCAAAAGTGTTGGATGATTCCTCTGGCTATTTTGTAGTAAAAAATAATGAAAAAAGAGAAAATGGCCAAGAAATAAGTGCTTCTCATATTTTAATTTGTTATGGTGGTGCGCCAAATTGCCAAAGCACGATTACCAAAGAAGAAGCTTTTAATAAAATAAAAGAGATAAAAGAAAAAGTTAACGAAACAAACTTTGCTGAATTGGCCAAGGAAAATTCCACTGACGCTGGTTCTGGAGCCAATGGTGGTGATTTGGGTTGGTTTAATGAAGAACAAATGGTTAAACCATTTAGTGAATCCGCTTTTGCTTTGGCCAATGGGCAAATTTCCGAGCCGGTAGAAACTGAATTTGGTTATCATTTAATTTACAAAAAAGACGAAAGAACAAAAGTCGAATACAAAGTTTTGGCGATTGCTCTCAAAAAGAAAACCGAAGCTGACATTTTGCCTTCGGCGGATCCTTGGAAGACAACGGCTTTGACCGGCAAAGATTTAAAAAAAGCTTGGGTGGAAATTTCACAACAGACTGGAGCTCCGGAAGTTTCTTTGGAGTTTAATGAAAATGGCAAAACTTTATTTGCCGAAATTACTCAGAAAAATATCGGCAAACCGGTGGCGATTTTTCTTGATGGACAGCCGATTAGTATTCCAACGGTTAATGAAAAAATTCCTGATGGCAAAGCCGTTATCTCTGGTAGTTTTGACATTGCCGAAGCCAAAACTTTGGCACAAAGATTAAATGCGGGTGCTTTGCCTGTACCAATCAATTTGATTAGTCAACAAACGGTTGGAGCCAGTCTTGGTTCGGACAGTTTGCAAAAAAGTTTATTTGCCGGTTTGGTAGGGTTGCTTTTGGTGGTTATTTTTATGATTATTTATTATCGTTTACCGGGGTTGTTGGCTTCAATTGCTTTGTTTATTTACACAATGATTGTTTTGTTTATTTTCAAGGCTATTCCGGTAACTTTATCTTTGTCAGGGATTTCCGGATTTATTTTGTCAATCGGTATGGCTGTTGATGCCAATGTTTTGATTTTTGAAAGAATGAAAGAAGAGTTAAAATTAGGCAAACCGTTGGCTACCGCTGTTTCCGAATCAATTCGTCGAGCTTGGACAGCCATTCGTGACGGTAATTATACAACATTGATTGTTTGTTTGGTTTTGGCTTTGTTTGGTACCGGCATGATTAAGGGTTTTGCCATAACTTTGGCTATTGGTGTTTTGACCAGCATGTTCTCAGCCATGATTATAACCAGATATTTTTTGGAAATTTTTATCGGGAATGAAAAGAAAGAACGTAATTTGTGGTGGTTTGGCGTAAAAATTAAAAAATAAAAAATAATTTTGCAAAAAATATGAATTTAGCAATTATTCCATATCGCAAATTGTGGCTTGCCGTTTCTGGGATTTTGTTCTGTTTGGCCGTGGTGGCTTTGGTTGTTTGGG
>JBAYHA010000013.1:0-20579 GCA_041666425.1 Patescibacteria group bacterium | reverse complement strand
TTTTTCATTGCATGAAGCAGAACCATTTTGCAAAATCAAATTATTACTAATCGTCGCTACAACATCATCAGAACTATTCCACTGCCAATCATACTCAAAAGGATTCAAGCGCTGACCACCGACACTGCAACTATCCGGCGAAGACATTGGCACAGTCCAATATTCAATTTTCTCGGCCATAGTTTCTGAAACATAATTATACGGTTCGACTAAAACCGAATTTATAGCACAAGGAGTGGAATCATTTTTTGTTTTGAAAACAAAACTAAAAGAATCAAAAATTCCTTCGTCACCCATTTCAAATCCGGACGAACTCTGACATTGTTGATCCGGTTCATAATAAATATTCTCATCAGCAATAACTGTCAAAGCACCATCTTCTGTCAACAAAGACTGAGGATTATCAGTTCGAAAACAAGCAAAAACTTCATTCGAAGCGCAAGTCGTGCCAATTTCCGAATACCCGACAAAATGCTCATCTTCATTAACATAACATCCACAAATATAAGTCAACGCCCCGGCTGAATCAGCCCTCTTGTATCCACCGGTAAAATCAACCGCACTATCGGCATCATTATCAAATCCATCTCCACAATCGCCACCGCTAACAGAACCGGACAAATAGTTCAAACCGATTAAATTTACCCCGCTTGAACTTTTGACCTCATCACTTACAACCAAACGATAATACTTGTTTGGAAGCAAATTATTATTTAAATGTAAACTCAATAAATTTTTTGACTCGGAAATAGCTGAAGCATCAACATGGGCAAAATTCACTTCATCATCAGCCAAAGTAATTGGTGTCAACGCCGTACATGCGGAAGAACTACACGAAAATAATTTGATACTTTGGTTCGGAACAAAACTATTAGCTGACATTCTAATATTAAAATTAACCCCGATTTCCGAATTAATACACGCCTCAATACAATCAGGATAAAAATTAATGACTCGAGGATCGGAAAAATTGATATTCAAAAATCCCTTTTTAAACATTTGCTCAAAAATCTCCGCCAAATCTTCATCAATCGGTTCCGCAGTAGCGCTTATTTCCAATGGTTGCCCCGGTAAAGTTTCATAATCAAAAGTAACATCAACATTTGATTTTATCTCAAAGACACCAACATCATTTCGTCTTTGGGTTGGCTCGGCGCAAACCATCGGCTCATCAGCCAAGCAAGCATAACCGGCAAATTGCGCTTTTTCGGTTGATTGAATAAAATTCCATTGCCAATTTTCATTGCGCAAAGAAATAGTCTGACATTGATACTGTCCGGCGATATTATATTTTTCTTTGTCTTCGAGATCACTAATCAAGCCAACCAACGGCGTCAATAGTAAATCAGTCGGTTGACAATCTTGATTCTTTGTCTTGAATTGCCAAGAATAATCTTTGGGTAGTGTTGCTCCCAATTTCCCAGTGCCAACCCCACCATCACCACCTTTAATAGTCACTTCATACCAACTATTTTTGTACAAACCTATTTTATTATTTACATTTTCAAAAATATTCGGATTTCCAGTAACTCCGACCAAATCATTCAATGAATCCGTAATTGAAGAATTCAAAGCAAACGTGGAAATTTCCGCCGAAGTATTACACGAACAGCCTTCCGTATTATTTGGATCACAAGGATTGCCATTTTTTTGGCAGTTATAACTTAATCCGGTTTTACCAATATCATTCAAGGCCACAGCATTCACTGTTTTTTGCAAACATCCACCAACGCCAGTCTCATTACAATTGGTAAAATTACACTTTGTCCCTGTTGACAAACAACGTTTTATAACAACATTACCCTGAAATGTATTGCTATCATACGGCGGAATATTACCATTCGGTCCCATTAACATATTAAAAGTTGCGGAAATCAAACCATTCGGACAAGCATCTTCCGAATCTTTGGCCGGCGATGGCGACTGAGGATAATAACCGGTAAGACAAGTTCGCTCCAGAACTGATGGCGTTATCGGCAAAGGACCGGTACTTACCAACCACATATATTCACTCGGAAGATACTCCACTTCGTCCTGACAATTAATTCGACAAGCTCCATCAGAACAACAGTTCCTGCCGTCAGAACAACTATTGGCCGAACAACTGCCCACGGTAAAATTAACCGCATTACTGGTTCGACCATTATCATCTCGGAAAAAAACTCCACCGGAAACTGTCCCCGCAGGCACCGTCACTCCCGACAATAACTCATTTGTCCAACTATTTATCTCCACAACATCAGTCCCCTGATCATTTTTCCAAGTACAAGAACACAAATTTTCCCCCGGCGTACAAGGAGTTATTCCGCTCGGACAGTCCAGAACCGTTCCCCCATTCTGGGAAAAATACAAATCAAAAGAACCTTCTTGTATTCCAAAATTTTCACCGATTAAATCAACTTTTACTCCAACCGGGCCCGCCGACGGATCAATCGCACACAAACCAGGAGTAGGAACCTCATTGTTTATTTCAAAATCAACAGAATTAGAAACAATTCCCGCCGAATTATATACTTTTATTTTATAATTATTCCCTAGATAGAAATCTTCGCCACTTGAAGATAATTGCACTTTTATTTTTTCCGGAACTTTGACCACCAATTGATTTGCTGTCCAAGCTTTGTCCCCACAATTAGTAACCATCACCCACTCAAAAGGCACACCATCAACTTCTCGTTCGATTGTTACATACCCGACATCAGCCCCAAAGTTTTTGCCATAAACCGTTACATATTGCCCGACCGGACCAACGCTTGGATCAAGTCGTTCAATTGTCGGTTCATTATTGCCATCAACAACATAAAAAGGCACCGGATTACTGTTAATCACCTCACATTCACAATCGGCAGACGGCGGCGTACACTCTTGACCATCACCGGATTGGCAAATTTCACCGGTTGAAACAAAAACATCATGTCTTTGTTTGGCAATATTCGGAATTCCAACATTACTGACAAGCGTATTGGTCCAATTAAATCCTTGGACAAATAATCCCGGAATCGAGCCAAAAAACATTCCCGCGTCATCATTTTTTGTTGCTCCAAAATTTTCTCCGGCACCAAGAACGTTGTCATTTATTATTCCATTATCACATTTATTACAAATACTCCCAATGCAAGCAGGAGTACAATCCGTTGTTCTAACTGAACACAAACTTGGAAACTGCACGCTATTATCAACAACAAAATCAGCCAAGATTCCACCATCATCATTATCAGTGGTATCAACTTTTTGCGAACCGGTAACTATTTTTATCGGACCGGTAACGGCTCCGCTTGGCACTTTTACCACCACGTTAGATTGAGACCAATTATAATTATCATTACAGCCAATCTGTGCTGGTAAATAGCCACCATTCCCATCGGAAAAATAAACTTTACTAATATTAGAAACAAAGTTACCAAATCCGGAACCGGCCACAGTAACCAAAGCACCAACACCGGCTTTCTTTGGCGCAAAATCTGTAATTATCGGCACGGTTTCACACACACCAAGACAACTTGTGCCTTCTTCGCAAACAGTATCATCAATACAAGTCAAAACACCTTCACCATTACAGGTTTTGACACAAATGCCCGCGCAATCATCATCATTATTACAACTGCTACCATCGCATCTGCCACATTCGGGACGACTGCCATCATTATCACAAAGAATATTCCCATTGGAATCAAAACATCGCGCAGGCAAAACAGACACAGAAATTGTTTTTTCTCCGGAATTACTATCAATATCATTAGCAATCCCTTTTAATTGATATCTTTTAAATTCCAACCCTTCAGTGTCCCAAGAAAAATTCCCAATGTAATCTTTTTGGTTCAATCCACTACTTACCGCACTAAACCCTTCAGAAACTTCGTCCACAAAAAACTCAATATTGCTGATACCTGAATCATCGCTACCGTTAATAACAACATCAGTCAGACGATCGACACTTACTTTGGCATTGGGAGCAGGTTGAACAAAATTGGCCACAGGCGAAGCTGTATCCACCAAGTCTCCGGTTGAAAAATTGCCTATGCAGTTACTTCCCAAAGAACAATTCACCGCCAAATCACCGGTAATTGATCTCACCGCATCTTCTTTTATCTTGACTTCATAACTGGAGTTGGCATCAAAACAATGCAAGTCTGGATGATCATCTCCACAAAATGCCGACGGCACAAAAGTCACCAAATTTCGGTAAAATCCATTAACCTCCAAGTTTCCTTCAACTAAAATATTTTGTTCCTCAACTTGTGTTTTTTCATATTTCAAGGCAACATAATCCAAATTCAAACAAGCATTGCCCGTACCAATGACAGTAACAATAACTCGATCAGATGTCGCACACAAAGCAGGTAAAGCAAAAACATTTTCACCATCCAACAGGACTTGCTTATCAATAATATCATAGACCTGTTCACTTCCCGAAGCTTTGCATGTGATTGAAAAAGTTTTGTCCGCACTGGACGCATTAGTTGATTTATTCCCCTTGATAATTAAAAATGTTTTTTCCGCATCTCCCTTATTGGCATTATCCAATTCCACATCCATTGGTGAAGCTCCATCAAAATCAGCCCCACAAACCAACCAGTTTTGCGTGGCAACACCATCATCATTTATTATTGACGCCAAAATTGAACTATTATTATTAGCTTCACTCACACTCAAAGCTTCACCAAAAGAAACTATTTTTTGGCTCGAACTTTTTTTGTAAATGGAAATATTCTCCGTAGTAACCGTTCCTGAATTAACCGGTTTGGAAAAATTTATTTTTACTTTGACATTGCGAATCGGCACATTGCCGGCCGGAGTTATAGAATTGACATAAAGACTTCCGTTTCCGCCACTTATGATAACCGGACCAGAGCCCCCCGAATCATCATCCCCTCCATTAATAGCAATGCCCAAAGATTTAAAAACAAATGCAGTAATGGCATAAGCGGAAAAGATCAACGCCAAACCAATAATCGCGGAAATCAAAACTTTTTTTGCCTTGCCAATCTTTTCTTCTTGTCCGCCACTGGTCATATAGAGATAACCTCCATACAAAACCAACAACAACGCAACCACGCCCAAAAAGCCCAAAGAAACTTTTATGATGCTACCCACCATTACGCGCAAATCACCTCCGCCCAAACCGGTTTGCGAGGCTACTTCGTCCAAACCCAAATCAGGCTCAACGGCCAATACCGGTTGAAAATAAAAAAAAGTCAGCAACAAAAAAATCGTGAAAAATAACCATTTTATTATTTGGTTTTTGCTTTTCATTTTATGGAATATTTAAATTTTATTCTTGCCAAGGTAATTCACAGTTCGGTCGGCTCACTCCGGTTTGCACAAAACTTCCGCCGGTTGGACAACAAGAAAAACCTTTTAT
This sequence comes from Patescibacteria group bacterium, assembly GCA_041666425.1. Lineage (GTDB taxonomy): Bacteria > Patescibacteriota > Patescibacteriia > UBA11705 > JABHMO01 > JBAYHA01. The sequence continues at coordinate 15,217 of JBAYHA010000013.1, read as the reverse complement.
AAGTCCATTGCAAGCACTACCAACGACAGCGTCTTTTGTCGGGCTGTAACAATTTAATCTTGAATCTTTTAGCTCCGAGCCAACCATCGGTGTATAATAAGGACTTCTGCCACCCTCGTACCACTGATCAAAAGGTCCGTGAGTAATCACTGACTGACTCATGTCAATAATATTCTGTCCATCTTGTAAGGAATAACCGTAATTACTGTCAAACCAACCGGAAAAATCTTCCTCGTCAACGCCAACCCCAAACAAAGAAATTTCTTTGTCCACCGATTCCGCATCAACAATTTCACTGAAATTAACTTTTAACGGAATATTTAAATCAGCAATATTTTGCGTAGCATTTCCCGGTTCCAGCCCCACAATATGTGGCCCTTGCAAATCCAAAACATCTCCGGTAACAAATTGCCAAAAATAATTATCTTTTAATTCTTCCGTATTCTCCAAATTGGCATTACGCAAACCTTGTCCATCAACTTCACCATTTTCGTTACCATCCAGCGGATTACCGCCCAAATCCATAACACCGGTTCCGGGAATACCAAAATCAGAACCGGACAAAACTTGCGCTGGGAAAATTTTGCCAATTATTGTTGAATTTTCCGGCAAACATTTGGCCGGATTTCCACAAGAATTAATCGCTCCACCGGCACATTCAGTAGAAGAAACAAACTGCACGGTTTTGTATTGATTGAGACCCACCGACCAACGTCCGGGCAATTGCTCGGTTTCACAACTACCAACCAAACCATCAGCTTTACTTATTTGCACTTCATTATCATTATCAGCCGAGGTACAAGTTTGTTCTTGTGCCAGAGGAGGAATTACCGGTTCGTCAAAATTAACATAAATAACTTGATTCAAATAAACCTTGCCTTCGCAATCAACCTCGGAACATCCGGGATTTTCACCGGAACATTGACATCCATCGGGATTACTTACCGGATAAATTTGCTTGCGTGGAACAACACTCAAAACTTTTGGCGGAGTGGTATCTAAAAATGTTCCGGTCGTAAATCGCCAACGATAATTTTGATAAGTATTATTAAAAACACTTTGTTCACTATCATTCTTTTTGATTGCTCCTGTCAAATAAACTATATAAGGCATTGCTTCTTCGGCCGAGCCCAAATGTTCATTATTTTGGCCATATGGATCAAAAATTATTGTGTGTTTGTCTTCGCTTAACATAGCACAACCCTGAACCAACTTTCCTGTCGCACAAAAACCATCATTACAACTTCCTGAAACACAATCAGCCTCATTTTGACAAGCTCTTCCATCTGTAACATCAGTAATATTGGCATCATAACAAGAGAGCTCAACGCCCGGATAATTTTCCGCAATCATGTCAGCGCAACTAAAAACACGAAAAGCTTCGGCTCTCAAACCTCCGTAATTGACACCCAAAGAAGAATAATCCGGACAATAACTGCGATTACTCTCGTCAATTACGGAATCATAATCAATAGACTCCTTAAATGTAACCATAATCATTGTATTGCGCGGAACTTCCGTTTGTTCTGGATTCGGATAATGACTTTGGATAACCGTGCCAAAGGCGCCACCGGAAAGACTAAACCCTTGTCCTTGTAGCTGCCCCGCTACATTATAATTTCCACCGCCACCAGGTTCGTAATTAGCGTCAAAGGCACTAAATATAAAGGAAACAATTGAATACGCAGAAAAAACAATCAACAAACCAATAAAACCATTTTGCAACCATTTCTTGGCTTCGGCAACCTTGTTGGCATCTCCGCCACTGGTCATATACAAAAATCCGGCATACAAAACAATACACAAAGCCAAAACCCCAATTACGCTCAAAGCAACTTTTATTATTTTGCCAACCAAAACACGCGGATCTTGTTTTGTCATACCGACCTCAGTACCAAGTTGATCGAGATTCACTTGAGAATCAGAATTGATTGGCTCTTCGGCCAAAACAGTAATCGGTTGAAACAAAAAAACCAGCAAACCAAAAAAGATTGTGCCAGTCACAATTTTCACAAACCAAAAACTTTTTTTATTTATTTTCATTTGCCCCTCAAATATTATTTTTTATTTTTGTTCTTTTGTTCTTTTGTTCAATTGGTCGGTTGGTCAGTTGCTCAGTTGCTCAGTTGCTCAGTTGCTCAGTTGCTCTTTTACTATTCTAGAAATTGTCACACCCGAAGCTTGGCCTTTTAACTCAGCCATCACCACAGCCATCACTTTGCCAAAATTTTTCTTTTCTTCTTCCGGCAAATTGGCAATAACGGTTTTGACTTTTTCGCGGACCAAATCCTCGCTCAATTCCGCAGGAAGAAAAACTTTTAAGATATCCACCTCTTGTTTTTCTTTTTCAGCCAATTCCAAACGACCAGCTCCTTCATAAACAGTTACGGACTCTTGTCTTTTTTTTATTTCCGAACGAATAAGTGCGATCACATCTTCATCGGTCAACTCTTTTTGAACTTCGATTTTTTTGTAATTTAAAACAGATTTTAACATTCGTAAAGTAGAAAGAAGCAACACGCTTTTGTTTTTCATCGCTTCTTTTAACTTTTCGTCAATTTGGTTGATAATCATATGAAATTATTATACAACATTTTTATTACAAAAAAAAGAATCATCATCCACTTTATTTGCAACAAAATATATCACCCCATTCTTCCGCACAAAAAGTTTAAATTATTTTTTTAAATTACCTACCCAATTCTTCCACAGTTCATTTTTATAATAGTCTAAAATTTTTCTCAAAATTAAAACTTATCTACAAAAAAACAGGATAGATCCTCAAACCTTCCTGTTTTTTATAAAATCTTAATATCTCTTTTTGCTTCGAGCTTCGAGAACATCTTTTGGCAAACGACCTGTTTTTTTTAAAAATTCCATTTTTTCGCGATAATCTTTGCGAGCCAAAGTATTATTTTTGATCCGATTACGGCTTTCTGTGCGGTGATGATATGTCGTCCCCTTGACTTGGGGAATCATCTTGCTCTGAATTAATCTTCGATTAAATCGTCTAATAAAAGCCTCAAAGCTTTCTCCTTTTTTGCGCTTTATTTCGGGTAACATTTGGACAACTCCTTATTATTTGTAATTTATATTGGATAAACCAACATTGCAGGTATTTTAAGATAAAACAAACAACCTGTCAAGCAACACTACAAACTACGAACCTATTACTACAAATGCTACTAAACTACGAACCTACAAAATTAAATTGTTCCTTTGTTCTTTTTCCGCCAGTGGCGGATCCGCCTTTGGCGGAGTTCCTTTGGTCAGTTGTTCAGTTGCTCAGTTGCTCAGTTGCTCAGTTGCTCAGTTGCTCAGTTGCTCAGTTGCTTCTCACTCCAAATCCTCATTCTTTTTTAAATCACGCAAACGTTTTTTGACTTCTCTAACCGCACGACTGCGATTGATCACTTCTTGAATTCCACTATCCATATCACGCAAAATTATCGTGCCTTCGGCCACTTCTTTTTGGCCAAGAATCAATAACAATCGAGCTTTTACTTTTGTGGCAATTTCCAATTGAGCTTTTAAATTTCCTTTGGAAAAATTAGCTCGCACAATTAATTTTTTTTCTTTTCGTAATTCTTCGTAAAAAGCGTAAACCTGTTTGCGCGCTTGTTCACTTATTTGCGCGACAAAAACATCAGGCGGTTCTTGAGGCGGAATTTCCACTTTTTTATTTTTTAACTCATTGATTACTCTTTCCAATCCCAAACTAAAGCCGGACGCTGGAGTCCTAACGCCTCCCAACATTTCCGTCAAATAATCAAACCTCCCACCACCACCAAGAGGCACAGCCTCCTTGTCATCCAAAGCAGTTAATTCAAAAACAGTTTTGTTGTAATAATCATAAGTTTTTAGCAAAGTCGGATCCAGTTTGTAAGGAATTTTTAATTCATCGAGATATTCAAGAACCCTGAACAAATGATTACGACAATCATCGCACAACCAATCAATTGTTTGCGGTGCATCCTCACGCATCTTTTGGCATTTGGCATTTTCGCAAGTTAAAAATTTTAACGGCTCTTTTTGTGCCCTTTTGCGACAATCGGCACAAACCATTCCACGCTTGGCCTTGAGATAACCGGATAGAGCTTTGGTATATTCCAACCGACAAACATTACAACCCAGGCTATTGATTCTTATTTCCGTTTCTAATCCGAGATTGCGCAATAGCGCATGAGCCACAATTATCAACTCCGCATCAATAGCCGGAGTCGGATCACCAAAAATGGAAAAAGAAACTTGTTGAAACTGACGTAATTTGTTGTCATCCACTTTGCCTTGGCGAAACATCGGACCCCAAGCATAAAGTTTGACCGGCGGAAGTTGATTGGACATGTTGTGCATAATATAAGAACGTGCCAAAGAAGCCGTAGCCTCGGGACGCAAAGTTACTTTTTGTCCTTTGTCGATAAAACTGAAAAGTTCTTTTTCCGCTTGACCATTTTGTTTAAAAATCGTGTGGGCAAAAAGATCATACTTCTCGATTACCGGCGTTATAACACGGCGAAAGCTATAATCACGCACCGCACTCCAAACACTTTCTTCGACAAAGTCCCAATACTTTTCGTCATTAGGCAAAACATCACGCATTCCGTCAATCAACGGCGGAGTTTTTATTTTTTTGATTTCTTCTCGTGGAAGTTCTTCTTTTTTTCTTCGTGGCATAAATAAATGAGTTTATAAAGTTAGAAAGTTAAAAGTTTATAAAGTGTTTGACTACAAATCTACAAAAGCCTACCTGCCTGAGCTACGCTTCGGCGTAGGCAGGCGAAACTACGAAATACTAGCTACAAAAACACAAACAAAAATTTAAAAGTTGTTAATTACTATTTTCGTAGTTTCGTAGCCTTTCGTAGTTTCGTAACTTTACTCCTTGCTCTGTTGATCGGTTGGTCGGTTGCTCATTAATATTCTATCTTTGGAAAAAACCCCGCGCGCCAAACCGGCCAACCACGCAACCATACTCGACCAACAATCAACTCTCTATTAACCGGACCAAATCCGCGCGAGTCAAGACTGTATTCCCGATTATCGCCCATCACATAATATTCATTCTCGCCGAGAGTCCAAGTTTTGTTACCATAAGTTTTTACTTCGTCTGACAAATAATCATTTTCCTCAATCATTGTTTTTTGGCCATCCTTGATAATAAAGATACGATTATCGGAAATTTCCACTGTTTCTCCGGGCAAACCAATCACTCTCTTGATAAAATATTGTGAAGGTTCTTTTGGATAACGAAAAACCACAACATCGCCACGTTGCGGAACTTTTAATCGATAAGAGATTTCATCAATAATCAGATATTCATGATCATAAAAAGTCGGTTCCATCGACGCGCCCTTTACATAAAAAGGTTGAATAAGGAAATAACGCACCGGAATAATAATCGCCAATGAAATGCAAATTACCTTTAATAAATCAATAATAAATTGCAAAACTTTTTGCACCGGCGTAAGTTCTTCACCAAAAACGCCACTATCTTTATAAGACATTTTATTTGTTTTAATTTCTTTAGACAAAATAAGAATAACACTTTTTTCAATAAAAAAAAAGACCGTCAAGGACGATCTTTACTATGACAACAATGATTTTTGAAAAAATCTTACAAAAATCAATTTTTGTCAAATTAAACTATTTTCTTATTTGTCAAGAAAAATTTTTACCATCTTCTTATAAAGTCATTGCCAGACGAATTTCATCATCGTTATTCGCATTATAATCACGAACAAATTCCTCTACCAAAGCTCTCGCTCCCTGCGAATCAAACGCTCGAAAATCTTGATAAAAATACGTTGGACTTTCTGGAGACTTGGAATACTTAACAAACCTAAGATGAAAATCTTCCATTTTCAAAAAACCCGCCCAACAAGTCACTCCACCTTTCACCCGAATTTTTGACAACACATCCATTATAATTCTTTCCACCACGGCCACTCTACTTTCCGGAAAACCGGCAGGAAAAGTAACATCCAATCGCAATTTTTTCGCTTCATTAGTATCATTTTCCATTTTGCCCTCCTTAAATTATATAATCTGCCGCCAAGCGACAACATTTTCTCGATAATAAATTTCTCTGTCATCAACTGTTCGCCAACAAACACCTTCGGCACGATATCGCATACTGGTGTCAAAAATCACTTGATGAATTTCTCCACGATTGGTCAAAATTTCATAAACTTTTCCATCTCCCATAAAACTGTTAGCCGGATAACCCTCGTCATACATTTCATCTTGCGAAAAAACCCGCTGATCTTTTCTTTGCTCCCAATGCGGACTTTTTTGCAAATTTTCATCACTCATGCGAACCTCCATTTTTTATATTTTCCAAATACGCAATAGTTCTAGTCAAAAGATTATTGGCTTTGTCAATTTCTTCACGCGTTGTCTTGTGCAAATCATTGTTATAATGCGAATCTCGCCAGACTTTCAATTTTTTCTGAAACTGTTCATACAAAGCATCCACCTCTTTTTTTATTGAAACATCAGTAACATCCAAATCTTCAAAAACAAGGTGAAAGAGAGAAAAAAAGCCCTGCCACCAATTTCGACGAACTTTAAATTTCCTATTTTTATCCATTCCAGAAATCATTTTTTCTGGAATCTCATCAGAATAATCATCTCTCAACCGTTTCAAATCATTTATGTATCTTTCAACTGTCCACGGTCTTGAAACATCTTCCCGAACCTTTTCCACATCCTTAATTTCCCTTCGTTTTTTTCGAAAAAAGATTCCAACACCAATAATCACGACCAATAATATCGCCAAATATTCAAAAAGAAAAACAAGTAAAATGTTGTCCATGAGATCAAAAATAAAAGCAATTCCAAATCCAATCACCAAAAACCCCAACAAAGCCGGCAGATAATACAACAGCCCAAAACTACAACCAGCAATTATCAAAAACAACATTAAACAAAAAAATGTTTTACTTTCTTTCATTAATGCCTCCTTCCCGTCATTCGACCCTATCATGCGATATGGTTTCCATATCATGCGATATGGTTTCCATATCATCCGATATGGTTTTCGACAGGACTTTAAATTTTCAAAGAACCTCATAAGAAATTTAAAATTAGCATAAAGAAAACACAAAGTCAATCCCAGCCAATAAAAAAACCCGAAGCAAAAACTTCGGGCAAAATCTTGTCATCTTACAGAACCAACTTTACTTATAGAGCCAAAGACAAAGACCCTATTACCACGGGAGTTAACGCCGCAGCTACAATCGCCGCAGCCGAGGCAGAAATCCCTACAGCAATCGCTGCGGATTTTATTCCGGAAGAAATTTGTGCCGACGACGGACTGCAAAATGAAATACACCAACCATTTTTACTATTATATATCCCCATACAAAGCTTCCCATTTGTCGTCCACGCAGCAATATGCAAGTCCATCACCAAAGAACCCCCCGCTTGATTAATAATGAAGTTAACATGGTTAACATTCTTTTTGATACATCCACTAACATAACCATAATGAGCAGAAACAGTAATGTAATAAGTTGTAAAAGGAACCTTAACCGTTAGTGGATCACGCTGAATTTCCAAATCTCCAAATTTTTCAAATTCAGCAAAACTAACTTCACCAATTGTCCCACCGTTTTGGTAAAGTTCTTTTACCTTTACCAAATAGTCTTCTCGACCAAAAACCTCCGTACCATCACTGAAACTCGCAGAGACAATTTCTTCATCAACAAAATTAACTTGCACATTGACAACATTTTCCAATGTTTCTTCGGAGAACCCATAGCTGGCCGAATCAACCTCCAGTTCTTGTTCGGCGCAACTGTTCGCGATAAAAAGAACCACCAACAATGACAAACCGAGCAGAAACTTTCTCATGGCTTTTCCCTCCTATGCCTGAGAAAAAAAACTATATTTTAATTCCTAACCTACTTAATTTTTCTTTAATCAAATTTTCATCAGTCAATTTCTTGTCATACGAAACAGTGATCTTTGTCTGAGAAAAATCACCTTTTGCCATTTGACCATCATTAGCTAAAATTACAACAACTCCCACCATTGGCAAATCATATTCGGGATACTTTTCTTGATGAAAAAAGACTTCATCAAAAAAATAGTGCAAACTATTCTGAAATTTTGCTAAATCCAAACCATTCACCCCGATAACGGCAAAATTAACCGTTTCCGCAATACCAAGTATTTTCTTTAAAATTTCTTTGATTTTCATAAACAACTACACCTTAGCACAGAAATAGAATAAGTCCAGTTTTTGTCAAAATCAACCCTTGCGCAAAATCGCAAACTAACATATAATAAAGCCAGAAGAAAAAAAATGCTTCAATTTTTATTTTTATGCTAAATTTAAATAATCAAGAACAACATAAAATTGACCCAAAGATAAATTTATTGCATGGCGAAAGACAACCAAAAGGCAAAAAAATATTCAAGTTAAGTAAATTCATCATCTACCTGCTATCAGTCCTCATTATCGCTTTTGTGGTTTTTTCTTATCAAGTCCTATTCACCGGCAATAGCATGAGCAAAATTTTTGCCGGCAATTTGAGCTTTTTCAAACAATTAAACAGCTTGGCCGGAGATGGTGGAACGCTCAAAGGCGAAAATGAAAACCGCATCAATATCTTGCTTCTTGGCATGGGTGGAGCCGGACACGAAGGACCTTATTTGACCGACACCATGATTTTGGCCAGTTTTGAACCAAGCACTCGCCGATTGGCAATGATTTCTATTCCTCGCGACCTTTTTGTCGAAATTCCCGGCTACGGCCAATGGAAAATCAATAACGCCAATCACTTTGGAGAACAAAAAGATCAGGGTAATGGCGCGCTTCTCGCCAAAGAAACAGTTTCACAAGTTTTTGATATCCCCATTCATTATTATATTCGTATTGATTTTGCCGGTTTCGAAAAATTAATTGACGATCTTGGCGGAATCAAAGTTAATGTCGAACAAGATTTTACAGATTTTCAATATCCAACCAACGACTACAAATATCAAGTTATTTCATTTTCAAATGGATTACAAACCATGGATGGCGATACCGCTTTGAAGTTTGCTCGATCAAGGCATGGCAACAATAACGAAGGATCTGATTTTGCCCGAAGCAAACGTCAACAAAAAATTATCGAAGCCGTCAAAAAAAGAATTTTTTCATACAGTTTTTTCTTAAATCCAAACAAAATCAATAAATTTTCCAAGGAACTGGCCAATCATTTGCGCACCGATATCGAACCATGGGAAATAATTAAATTTTCCAAATTGGCCGAAACCATTGATTTTTCCAAAACAATCAACCAAGTTCTCGATGACTCGCCCAACGGCTACCTCTCTGCTTCGAATATGAATGGCGCTTATGTCCTTTTGCCAAAAGCCAATGATTGGACAAACATAAAATTCCTAGCAAAAAACATTTTCGACCAAGAAATAACTGCCAAAAAAGAATCTCGTCAAATCAATATCGAACTAAGAAACGGCACAGAAAAAGCCGGTCTAGCCTCGCAAAATCAAGAAGAATTAAAACTGCTCGGATTTCGTGTCATGAAAATCGGCAATTCACCGGAACAAAATCTCGAACAAACAAAAATTTACCGACTGACCAGCGACTCTTTTTCCGAACAAGAACAGTTGCTTTTTGGCAAATACAATGTGCAGATTGAAAACAAAAATATTCCCCAATGGATTATCGATACCGCCGGACCGGAAATAGATTTTTTTATTATTCTCGGCAAAGACGAAGCGCTCCGCGCCAAGTCATAATTGAATTTTATGATCAAAAAAAACAACCTGAAAAAAATAATTATTCTCGGTCGAACCAATGTCGGCAAATCAACGCTGTTCAATCGCTTAACTGACGAACGGGAAGCTCTGGTTTCCAATATTGCTGGCACCACTCGCGATGTCCGTCAAGGCGTTAGCAGTTGGGATATGCGCCAAATGCTCTTTTTGGATACCGCCGGACTTGATATCAAAAGTGAAGCTGAAATCGATCGCTCATCCGTAAAAAAAGCCCTTCTGTCCGAAAAAGAAGCTCATCTTATCCTTTTTGTCGTTGATGCGCATGATGGCATTTTGCCCCAAGATCGTGAATTCGCCAATTTGTTAAAAAAATTGGGCAAACCAATTATTGTTGTAGCCAACAAAGTAGATACCAATAGATTTTTGAATAACGCTTACGAGTTTTATAATTTTGGTTTTGAAACCGTTATCCCTGTTTCTTCAAAAACCGGCGCAGGGACAGGCGACCTGTTAGACGAAATTGTCAAAAAACTAAAAATTCGCAAAAGAACATCCATTATCAAACCGATTTTAAAAAACGAAGTAAAAATCGCCATTATCGGCAAACCAAATACCGGCAAATCCTCTTTGCTCAACGCCATTGTCGGCGAAGAAAAAGCCATTGTTTCACCAATCCCCCACACCACTCGCGACAGCCAAGACTTTACCGTGGAATATGAAGTAGAAAAACCAACAAACAAAAAATACAATTTGACTTTCATTGATACCGCAGGAATAATAAAAAAACGCAAAATCCAAAACTACTTGCAAGAATTAAGCATCGAACAAAGCATCAAATCACTGCAAAAAGCGCACATTGCTTTTCTCGTCATTGATGCCAGCCAGCCAATAACAGCACAAGATCAAAGTCTCGGTCAAGCGATTGTCGAAGAAAACAAATCAGTCATTATTGTTGTCAACAAATGGGATATTATGGCTGACAAAAATACTTATAGTGACAAAAATTACACCAAATATTTATTTCATTTTTTACCGTTTTTAACATGGGCGCCAATAATTTTTATCAGCGCCAAAAATCATTCGCGCATTGATCGATTGGTCGAAACAGCAACCACGATTTATGAAAACAGCCAAAAAAGATTTACCGAAAAAGAATTAAAAGATTTCTTGGTCCATTTAATAAAGAAAAAAGCTCCGCCAAAAGAGTTCGGCACCCGTCCGCCATTCATGCACCGAATTGTCCAACGTCGCACCGAGCCGATCACTTTTGAGATTTTTACCACTGATGCCAAAAATATCGTTTATCCTTATATCCGATTCATGGAAAAAGAAATGCGACGCTATTTCAATCTCGAAGGTTGCGGAATAAAAACAACCTTCACCGAAAACGAATAATAAATAAGGGCGAATCATCATTTGTTTTTTTTATAAGAATAAAATATTATTTAAAAAAAATAATTTTTGATTTTAATTATTACTTTATGAACTTTATAACTTTACAAACTTTATAAACTATATGATAATCATCGGCCTTGGAAATCCCGGCTCCGAATATTTCAACACCCGTCACAATATTGGTTTTGATATTGTCGATTTTATCAAAAATGAAATTTTCAACTCCCCCAATGAACCATGGGAAACAAAAGAAAAACTACAATCGGAAATTTTTGAAAAAAATATTGACGGCCGCAAAATAATTTTGCAAAAACCGACCACTTTTATGAACGAATCCGGTTTTGCGGTCCAAAAAACAATCAAATTTTACAAAAAACAAATTCCGGAAATAATCGTCATTCATGATGATATTGATTTACCTCTCGGCAATTACAAAATACAAACCAATCGCAGTAGCGCCGGACACAATGGCGTGCGCTCAATCATTACCCAACTGGGCACGCAAGATTTTCTTCGTTTGCGCATTGGCATTGGTCGTGAAAATCGCGAAAGTCAAGGCGATACCGCCAATTTTGTTTTGAAAAAATTCAACATCGCCGAAAAATTAAAACTTCGTTCCGTTCGCCAACAAGTTGGCGAAGAAATAAAAGACATTTTGGGAATTTAAAAAAAAACGTCGCTCGGGTTTTTAACCCAAGCGACGTATAAGGTAGGGACAGAACACTGTTCTGTCCCTACCGTCGTTTAACGGCCTTTTTGGCCGGTTTTTTTTTCTTTCCATCCGCAACTTTTTTCTTCGCTGGAGGATGACCTTTTTTCTTTGGCGGTGGTGGCCGTCGATGATTCTGATAATACCCACCGGAATAATACGGCCGATAATTCCCCGGATACGGCACAGTCATCGTGCGCCGATAAACCGGTGGATCATAATCATGCAAAACCATGCACGAATTGGCAAAAAATATAATCAACAATATCCACAACCATTTCATTTGACACCTCCATTCTTATAATCCTGCCTCACTTTGGCAATTGGAATTCGAAATCCGCTTTTACTAAGACAAAAACCTTTATATTTTCGGTCGTAATTCAAGCTCATAGCCCAACACACATCCCTTTCCACTTGATCGAAATAATAATAGTTCATGGCCTCGAGAAATCTATTTCCTTCATTTGTTTCATACGGATAATTCATCAAATGCATCTCGTCCTTATTATCAACACAATACAAGCCAAAGAGATTATCCCCATAACGAGGATTCGCAACCACACGCCACTCAGCTTTAACAAAACCATTTCGCGTGCAAAGAATATCCGCCTGATTAAATATTTCTCGATACTCGTTATCCAGATCATCTTGCATCTGGATATTTTTCTCTTGCTGATTTTCACAACCAACAAAACTATTAACCACAAGAACAACACACCCAACAAAACAAACAATCACAATCACAATCACAAATTTATTCATGTCATTCCTCCTTATCGCCAATAATAGGCAAGCATTATAAAACAATCAACAATTCCCACGACGGCAAAAAGAATTAGCAAAATACGCCAATGTTGGCGCCAAATTTCACGAATAGCTTGTTTCATTCTTCTGCTCCTTCTTTTATTCTTAATTTACCTACCGATTCCCTGTTTTCATCTTCATCTATACAAAAATATTCATGTTTGCCATTGACCTTTTGTAATTCAACGTCAACATAACCATTTTGCTTACACAAATAATCCAACTCATTTCTAAATAGCAAAACTTTTACCAACAACGTTATCATCACAACCACAAAAAATCCTACAAGAAGCCATGTTTGCCATTTTTTTTCTGGCATTTTTTCCTCCCTTTTCAAAGTTCAAATTTATCAACAAATAGTTGTTGCCAAAGTTCACTTTTGAAACAAAAAAAATGATTGTCAAGACAGTGCACACCAGCGCAAGAAATTAACGGAAAACCGTCAATTCTTGACTTCGGATACTTCACAGTTAGGAGGGGACACTGCTTTTTTCCACTGGTGGGCATGGTTTTGACAACCACTTCACAGCAAAAATATCTTAAAGCATCATCCTCTCAATGTCAAGCAAGTTATACGTTTACAAAAAAACATATCACAGAAATAACAAAATGTCAAACAAAAATCCGGTCTTTATTCTAAATTTAAACAAACAAACGCAAAAAACTTTATCCACAAACACCCCACGATTTCAAAGAACTTGAAAAAATGGGTATAGTAAGAAATAAGTGAGAATAAGGAAGAATAAGTAAAATAAGTGGTAATAAGTAGTAATAAGTGATAAGAGAAAAAAACAAAATCTATGCAAAACTTCAAAATTTATCAATCACTAAATAATAATTTAGCATCTAATTTAAGCCAAAAACTTGCAAAAACAACACGCTTCAAACATTCTATCTTCAAACATTCTATCTTTGAACATTCTATCTTTGAACATTCTATCTTCGAACATTCTATCTTCAAACATTCTATCTTCGAACATTCTATCTTCAAACATTCTATCTTCGTCACTCCGGATCTGACCGTGCCTCCGCCGAAGCTTAGTTCGGCTACGCGCAGGCAGGTCCGGAGTGACGAACTTAATAACAAATAAAAAAACCAGAAAAAACCCTAAATAATTTAATCCAAAACGCCAGAACTAATTTACAAAAATAGTCATAGACTTTTTTACTTACTACTTACTACTTACCACTTATCTATTATGCCCCACTCCGACCAAATCTATTCCCTAATTATTTACAAACTCGGTGAATACAGCGCCAAGCAGATGTTAAAATTAAAAGAATTTTTTGGTAATTTTGAAACAGCCTTTTTTGCATCACCAAAAGACTGGCAAGAAGCAAAAATCAGCGACAGAATTTGTAATCAAAATACCGCTCAACAAAAAAATATTGATCCGATTATTTATTTCGAAAAATTTACCCAGAACAAAATTAAAATTATTGACTTTCATTCCCCTATTTATCCTCAATTATTAAAAGAAATTTCCGATCCTCCATATTTTTTATTTTGTCGTGGCAACGTAGAACTATTAAACAAAAATTCTCTGGCCATAGTCGGCACAAGAAAAATCACTTCATACGGCCGACAAATACTGAATAGTTTTGTCCCGCAAATTGTCAAAAATGATTTTGTTATTATCAGCGGTTTGGCTTTTGGTGTTGACACTATGGCTCACGCCGAAACAGTTCGCAATAACGGAGAAACAATTGCTGTTCTCGGAACAGCAATAAATCAAATTTATCCAGCGGAAAACAAAAAATTAGCCGAAGATATTTTAACAAAAAATGGACTAATAATTTCCGAATATCCAATTGATTCTCTAACACAAAAATTTAGTTTTGCAAAAAGAAATCGCATTATTAGCGGACTTTGTTTCGGCACTTTAATTATCGAAGCTCCCTTAAAATCAGGTTCGCTCATCACCGCGCAGTGCGCCTTGGACCAAAACCGCGAAGTTTTTTGCGTCCCAGGATCTATTTTTAGTCAATTTTCCGAAGGAACCAATAATTTGCTCAAAAATGGCGCGCAATTAATTTCCAATGTTGAAGATATTTTTGAAAATTTACAAACTTTTACTAACTCCCCAAAAACAAACTCACCACCCTACTTGCCAAATGACCCAATTGAAGCTACTATATTAAGTAATCTGACTGAGAATCGTCACATCAATGAACTGGCTCAACTTTGCCAAATATCTATCTCCGAACTCAACGCCAAATTAATGGTTTTGGAAATCAAAAATGCAATACTCAATTTAGGAAATAATATTTATATAAAAAAATAACGTTCTGTTTTGTCATACTGAGCTCCGCCTGCCATGAGCGAAGTCGAATGGTCGAAGTATCTCAAAACAGACCCGCCAGTTTAGATCTCTCCCTGTCATTCGACAGGGCAAGCCACGCTGGTCGAGATGACAAACTGGCATTTATCAAAATTTAAAATATGGAATTAAAAAACTATTTAAAATTCAAAAAAGCTGAACACTATCTCGAATCAATCGGCAATTTGAGCTCCGTTAATTTTTTTGACGGCACATCCAACCCCGAACATCATTTTGCTCGCGCCAAATACTTATTAAA
>JBAYHA010000012.1:0-20637 GCA_041666425.1 Patescibacteria group bacterium | reverse complement strand
ATGATTAGAGGTCCCCCGAAGTAACTGGTTCGAACCACCACAGAATTTGATGTGCTGTTCGATGCTGTGGTGAAGGCTGTGCTCCCAGCTACGGAGCAAAAAACAACAAAACCACAGAGGAGGTGCCATGTATTTGTCCGGGTTTACCTGACAATTTACCGCTACCTGTCCTAACAATTCAACAACCCTAACCGCCTGCTTTAAGAAGCACAACAGCAGGCATGAAAAGTGTTCCTAGGCAACCTGTTCAAAAATATCGGAAGAACTAGTGTGTTCCGAACAAAGGGTTGCCTGAACAATTTTACATGGAGGGAAAGGTGAGACTGATCATGTATTAAGGTAATTCCTCGGCTGGAGAAGAAGCCTTCGGCTGGGGTTCCAAGGCGCCGGCTCTATAAAAAAAATCGAAAAAGAGCCGGATCTAAGATTAACAGGGCAACCACCCTCGTCGTGGTCTTGCCCTCAACAACACTTTGAGGTGATAAATGAAGCACCTGAGTGGATTTCTTTGAATTCTCGGCCACACTTGAAACAAGTGTGGCTTTTCTTTTTGTCAAAAATCGCCTTTATCAGGCGATTTTTTTTGTACTAATTATTTTATACTAATGTGTAAGAATATTAAGCGTTGTTTACATTTTGTCATCTCGACCGAAGTGGAGAGATCTTTTTAAACAAGTAAAAATCCAATGTTATATTTACTATATAGAAAAGATTTCTCCATGCGTTTCACTTAGCCGTGCCTCCGCCGAAGCGTTGCTTGGCTACGCGCAGGCAGGTCGAAATGACAAATTAATCATTCGATAAACTATAAACAACGCTATTATATCTTACAACTAATTTTTATTTTACTTGCGAAATAACTTCATTGGCTTGGTCATACAAATTTTCCGCTTTTTCGACCGTTTCTTTGGCTGTATCGATTTTTTCTTGCGTTTCGGTAATTTTTTCAGCTGTATCATTATACAAAGCTTCCGCATTTTGTAAACTGTTTTTTAATTCATCTTTTGCTGTCGGCATCACTTTTTGAAAATCATCCTTTCTTTGTCGATATTCAGAAATAACTTCCTCTTTGATATTCACAACAAAATAATAAATAACCGTTCCGGAAACGGCCAACAACAAAACCATTCCCCAACAACAAAATTTGTAGGCCAAACTTTTTGGCTTTTTCTCTTTTCCTTGGCCCTTCATTTCATCAAGCTGTTGTCTCTTTTGTTCCAAATACTCTTGATTTTTTTGCGCCAAATCTTCTTCGACTTGCGAGCGATTGTTAAACATAAAAATTTAAACCATTTTTCTCAATATTTTGTCATCTCGGGTAATTGTATTTATTATTTTTAAAAAGATTTCTCCCTGTCATTCGACAGGGCATTGCCATTCACTTCGTTCACTCGAAATGACAAAGTAGGAAGTTTTGTCGGAATGACAAATTGGCTTGATATTGGATTGATAAATGTTTTAATTATTCCCTGTTAATTTTCCAATCATAAAGAATCTGCTCGGCGCGTTGCAGATTTTTCTTGGCTTGGTCAAATTTTGTGCGAAGATATCCACCAAAATTATTTTTCATCAATTCAGCAATTACCTCGCTGATAACTTCATGTCCTTTTTGCACTTTTGCAAAATCATTTTTGATTGTCCAAATAACCATCATGCGCACAATTTCGCCCGTCATATCGCTCAGACCACCAAGATATTCTTCGGTTTCGACTTTTAATTCCGGAATATCGGAAATTTCCTTTTTAAGACAAAAATCCATAAAAAGTTTAGCCTCGGCAAACTCTTCAATCGCCGATTTCCAAGAACCTTCATTACGCAAACGTTGATTTTCACCAAAACGTTCTTGTAAACTTTTTAAACTTTCGAGAGACTGATTAAATTTCGTTATAGCATCCTCATTATTGCCTCTTTGCAAATCAAATATCACTTGTTTTGCCAAATGTTGCGCTCCGGCACTTTCGGCGATTATTTTTCGGCGTGAAATATCCCCCGCTTTGTGATCGGCAAAAACTTTTTCCCAAAAATCTCTATTCATCATAAAATTACTATTTTAAATATTTATATTTATTGGCAACATGCTCGTCATGAGTTCGACTAAAAATTATTTGACCGTCTTTGGTAGTAAGAAAATACCAATAATCGGTTTTGGCCGGATAGACTACGGCCTTAATCGCTTCAATACTTGGATTGCAAATCGGTCCCGGTGTCAATCCTTTATTTTTGTAAGTATTATACGCGCTTTTGACTTGAAGATCCGTATAACTAGGTGCGGCAATTCCCTTTTGCGTAATAAAATTTATCGTCGCGTCAGATTGCAATGCCATCCCGACTTTTAACCGTTTCAAAAAAACATCCGCCACAATTTGACGATTTTCATAACCAAACATTTCTTTTTCCACAATACTGGCCAACGTTATCACTTCAAAAATGCTCTTTTTTTGTTTTTTTATTTCTTCTCGCAATTCCGAAGTTAATTTATTCCCAAAATTTTCTAACATTTTTTTGCCAATATCTTCGGCCGTTGAATTTTCATAGATTCGATAAGTGTCAGGGTAAAGGAATCCTTCCAAATCAGCATTTTTTGGTCGGTTAAACAAAAAATCATATTGTAATCCGTCAAACTTTTCGGCAAAATCAAAAAATTCACCCTTTTTTAAAATATTTTTTTCGGCCAGATAATTGTCATAATCCGCGATACTCCAACCTTCAAGCAAAGTTATATCCACCTCTCCACGATTGTTGGCCGACTTTGTGACCAAAGTTTTTACCAAATCTTTGATACTGAAATCTGTGCGCAGACCATATTCGCCATCGTAAAATTTATTTTTGTTTCCACTTGCTCCAACATAAACCTTGAACCAAAAAACACTATCCAAAAAACCCTGCTCGTGTAAATTATCAGCAATTTTTTTTATTCCATCTCCTTTTTCAATTTTAAAAACTTTATCACCAAAAAAGTTTTCATTCGGCGCACTGATTTTTTTGTTGAAATAAATGGAAAAAATCAACAAACCAACAACAACAGCCAGGAATATTCTTTTTGTTTTCATATTTTGATAATTTTTTCTTAGGAAAGACTCAAGGAATCGCTGAAAAAGTCTATTCATCTGCTACTTTTAAATTTCTGCTGCAAAGTTGAAAAAGATCTTCGGCTTATTTTAGCAAATAGGCCT
This sequence comes from Patescibacteria group bacterium, assembly GCA_041666425.1. Taxonomy (GTDB): domain Bacteria; phylum Patescibacteriota; class Patescibacteriia; order UBA11705; family JABHMO01; genus JBAYHA01. The sequence goes on along the minus strand of JBAYHA010000012.1, from coordinate 17,464 downwards.
CATCTCTTTTTTAACTTTTCGCGACGAAATTATAAAAGTTTCGTTGTAATGCGACTTTATCAGAGCTTCCTCAATTATAATATCTCATTTTTGTTATTTTCTTTTAGTTTCTGAACCACTTTTTTTATTTTGTAGGTTTTGCTTTTTGGGCAAATTAACAATGCGTCAGAAGTATTAACGATTACCAAATCACTGACATCGATTCCAACAATAATTTTCTTTTCAGTCGAGTTAATATAACAATCGCTGGAATCAAAACTTAAAAAATCTCCAATAATTAAATTTCCGTTGGCGTCAACCTGACTTTTTTGCGCATCATACAAAGATTCAAAAGAGCCAACATCACTCCAACCAAAATCCGCTTTTAAAATAAGCACCTGATTGGTAGAAAGCTTTTCGGTAATAACATAATCAAAAGAATTTTTTTGCAAATTTTCAAAATACTTCTCGACATTATCTTGATTTCTTGTTCTTAATGATTCTAACAAATTTTGCAAATTAACATAATCTTCCGGGGAACATTGTTCATACGCATCAAAAATTCTTTTGGCCGTCCACATATAATATGAAGCATGCCAAAGATATTCTCGGCTTTGCAAATATTTTTTTGCCAGAGAAAATTCCGGTTTTTCCGTATGCCCGATAAACTCATAAACATCAATACCGTTTTCATTTTCCAAAAGTCGACCAATATGCGTATAACCCAAAGTGGTGCTAGGGAAATTTGGAGTTACGGCAATATCCACCATTTTGTCTGTCTTTTTAATTAAATTTTCTGCTTTGTCAAGAAGCGCCAAAAATTTTTCTTTATTTCCGATAAAATGATCCGATGGGATAAAGGCAATCGGTTCATCGGCCATATTCAATGACAAAAACTTGGCTGAACAAAAAGCCATAGCCGGAGATGTATCTCTTTTTGCCGGCTCGATAAAAAAATGGTCTTCCAAAACTTCCGGCAATAACTTTTGCGCTTCTTCTTTTAAATTTTCATTAAGACAAATATAAATATTGTCCACTCCAAAATGATCTTTGACTCTGTCAAAAGTTTCTTCAATCATCGTTTTGTCACCAAGCAAACGACAAAACTGTTTTGGCTTGTTTTCTCTGCTGATCGGCCACAGCCTGGTTCCACCGCCACCGGCCATAATAATAATTTTCATATACTATATTCTACCTTTTTTTTTACTTTTCTCCAAACTTCGGGCTTGACATTTTATAAAAAATTTTGTAATGTATCTACACGATAACAATGGACTGTTTTTTGACAACATAACTTTTTTATGGAGGTGCTGACATGACTTGGTGGATAATTATTTTGTCTATTTTTGGCTATTTATTGCTCGGTTATCTATTTGGTTTTTTGATTATCAAAAGCCTACATGCCGGATTTCTTAACTTCGACGAATACGGCTTTATTTATTTCCAAAAAACACGAGCATTACAAATCTTTTTTCCTTTCACTTTTGAAGAGAATAAGGAAATATTTAAATTTCATCCAGATAAAAATTCTCCTCCCGCAGTAGCAATATCTCGATATTATTGTGCAATAAACAAAAACGACACCACGATTATTAGTGATTACAAAAAAATCATGGCTGTTGTTTTTGGCTTCAAATTATTTTGGATGATTTCCGGTAATCTTCTTTTATTCCTCTGTTGGTTGATCTCCAAAACTGCTAAAACGTTATGGGAAATTTGCAAATTTATTCTTGCGCCATTGGACAAAATACTCGTAATCAAACTTCCTGAACATGTTACAAAAAACATTGATTTGGGAATAACAAACAACAATGACGAGCACTCATGTGATTCATATGACTTTAATCCACCTGCCGATGAAAACGAAATTATCAAACGATTGGTTAATTTAATTCTCGTCGATGCGATCCATCGCAAAACGAAATTTGTCTATTTTGGATATACCCAAGCTAACCATTTTTCCGTTAGCATGTTACTTAATGACAAACAAACAAAAATGATGCTACCACCACCCAAATATGCACAAGGAATTATTAATTATCTCAAAACTCTGGCTAATCTTGATTTGTTGATAAAATCCAAACTGCAATCAGGGACTTTCTCATTATTACTATCCCGCAAAGGCAGAACTTTTCACCTCGAAACTTCTTATGGAATATTTGGTGAATATTGCAAAGTCGAAATAATTGATCCGGAAGAAATTGAATATCAGGATCTCAACACCCCAGAATTTTTGATTGATCCCTCTACGGCAGAAGCCGTAACCACGGAAGATCATCCAACAGAGCGAATGCCTGCGATAACTTTGACGGAGTTGACTCAAAAAACACAAACTGGCGCTGAACTTTCTAACGACGAAATAAACGGAATATTTGAAAAAGCGCAAAAAGATGGACAAACAGCCCGTGCCACAATGTCGCCACCACTGAATTCTGGACGTCGCTATACAGGCAAAGACCCTCGATCCCTTTACGGAGATGATTCATTGACGGATCAAGAAAAACAAAACATCATTGATGCATTGAACGATAAACCGAAATAACAAAAATCACCCGCCAAAGACGGGTGTAGGCTCTAAAGCCCTGTCGGATGACAGGGCTTTTTTTATTTAACAATTAACCACAACAAAACCCCTAATGCCAGAATTATTCGATAATAAGCAAACGGTTTCAAAGAATATTTTTGCAAAATTTTTAAAAAGAATTTAATTACTAACAGTCCGAAAATAAATGAACTAAAAATCAAAAAGAACAAACTGATCTTTTCATTATCAGAAACCAAGTTCCAATCAAGTGAAATAATTTGCAATAATGTGGCGCCAAAAATCGTTGGCAAACTTAACAGAAAAGCGAATCGCGCCGCCTCCTGTTTCTTTAAATCAAAACCCAAACCTGCTATAATAGTTATACCCGAACGTGAAACTCCCGGAATAAAAGCCAAAACTTGCGCCAATCCGATTGATAGTGCTTTACCAAAATTCAAACCGGAAAATTCTTTGCTACCCGCCTTTTTCCATTTTTCTACAAAAAGAAATAAAATCGCTATAACAACTAAGGAAATCAAAACCGTTGGCAAATTGCGCGTGGAATTTTCAATAAAATCACCAAAAATAATGCCGACGACGACGGCTGGGATTGTTGCGACAATAATAGCAAAAACTTCATTGAGATCATGGCGATTAACTTCCCTTTTGGGAATAAATATTTCAATAATCGCTGATAAATAACGTAAAATATCTTTGTAAAAATAAATTAACACTGCCAAAAAAGTTCCAACATGCAAAGCCAAATCAGCCGTCAAAGTATCTTGAAAGGCGCTTGGCCAAAAATTATGTAAAATCAAAAGATGACCGGAACTGGAAATAGGTAAAAATTCGGTAATCGCTTGTAATAAGCCAAATAAAATTGGTTGAATAATCGACATTAACATAATAAATATAAATTTATGACATTTAAAATTATTTTGGGCAGTTTGTTCGCAGTATTTTTGACACAAGTTATAAAATTGATTATTGACGCTCGCCAACACAAATTCTCTTGGCACGATCTCAATCGTTATGGCGGAATGCCGTCAAGTCATACAGCTTTTGTTGTAACTTTGGCAATTTTGACCGGCTATTATGAATATTGGAATTCAGCTGCTTTTGCCATCGCCACTGTTCTGGCCATTTTAACCATACGCGATGCCGCCGGTTTTCGTCGCAATCTTGGCAAACATGCAGAAGAATTAAACAAACTTATTTCTGAAATAAAGCCGGAAAAAAGTTATGAATTTGAACGCCTTTCCGAAAGACTTGGTCACACACCGTTGCAAGTTTTTGTTGGAGCGATGATTGGTATAGTTGTGGCAGTGCTGGTGATTTTGATTTAATGAATCCGTCACTCTGGACTTGATCCGGAGTGACGACAGCCTAAATTTACCTCTGACAAAAATCACAGTAGCTTGACGTTCGTCCGGCTACTTTTATTTTTTTTATTTCTTTTTTGCAAAAATAGCAACTTTCACCATAACGACCATAAACTTGCAGATAACTTTGGAAATTTCCGTTTTTGCCATAAGCTGTCCGATAATCGCTAAACGTTGTACCCTTTTTACTGATCGCTAATTTTAAAATAGATCGACAATTATAAAAAAGCGCTTCCCGCTCAACCTTTTTTAAACTTTTTACCAACCGGTTCGGTTTTACCTTGGCCGAAAAACAAACTTCATCAGCATAGATATTGCCTAAACCCAAAATTATTTTTTGATCAAGCAAAAAAGCTTTTATCTTCATTCTCGGTCTTTTTTTTAAAGCATTTTCAAAAAAATCAAAAGTAAAATCAGTTTGAATCGGCTCAATTCCGTATTTATCGCGCACTTTTTGCAAATTAAATCGATCCACCAATTCAAAATAACCAAACTTGCGAATATCGTTAAAAAACAAAGCGGATTTGTCAACAAAAAAAATAGTCACCCTGGTAAATTTGTTTGGTAACTCATTTTGATTTTTGAACGAATGGCCTCCACCAACGGCTTTCTTTTTGTTCGCAGTTTGAAAAACCAACTGACCGGTCATTTTTAAATGAATCAACAAAAAGTCATCATCCGTCATTTCAAAAACCAACAACTTACCGATACGATTTATATTTTTTATTTCTTTATTTAATAAAAAATCAACCAAAGTTTTTGCATTTGGTTTAATTTTTTTTTCAAAACTTGTCTCTATTTCAATTTTGGATATTTTTTTTCCCAAAATCTTTTTCATCAAGCCTCGTCTGATTGTTTCAACCTCTGGCAGTTCGGGCATAAATTTAATTAATTTGATATTCAACTATTTTTCAATTTTGTCATCCCGACCGAATAAAATGAGTGGAAGGATCTTTTTTAAAATTTAAATACCATTTTGGATTTTTAATTTATTATAAAAGATTTCTCCACTGCGGTCGAAAGGACAAATCAAAAAACGAAAAAACTTTTAATAAATTCAATCAATTAACGGTTTCCCCGACATTTCTTTTGGAATTTCCAAGCCCATAATTTTTAATATGGTTGGCGCGATATCAGACAACAAGCCAATCGGTTGAATCAAACTCAAATCATGCCCCACCAACTCCACTTCCTCGGTGGTTCTGCCTTCATACTTTCTGCCAACAACAATAAACGGCACAGGATTGGTACTGTGTTCTTTGTCCATCTCGCCGGTTTGCAAATTCAGAAGTTCCTCTGCATTTCCATGATCAGCGGTAATCAAAGCTACCCCATCCTTTTCCAAAATCACATGAATTAACTCCCCCAAACATTTATCAGTAAATTCCACCGCCGCAACCGTAGCACCCAAATCTCCAGTATGACCTACCATATCCGGATTAGCAAAATTAACCACAATAAAATCATATTTATCATCAACTATTTCCTTAACTAATGTCTCTTTCAATTTCCCCGCAGACATAGCTGGCGTTCGCGAATAAGAATCAACACGTGGAGAAGGAATCACCAATCGATCTTCGCCTTCAAACGGATTTTCTTCTCCTCCGCTAAAAAAGAAAGTAACATGCGCATACTTTTCCGTTTCCGCAACATGCAATTGTCGCAATCCCGCCAAAGCTATTTGTTTTGGCAAAGAAGCTTTGATTTCTTCGCGCGGAAAAATAATTTCCACCGGCAAACCTTCTTCATATTCTGTCATAGTGGCAAAAAACAAATTCTGTAATTTTTCTCCACGCTTGAATTGCTCGAAATTGTCCAAGACAAAGGTTTTTGTCAATTCACGACCGCGATCCGCACGATAATTGAAAAAAACAACGGCATCGTTATCTTTGACTAAGTTTTGTTCAATATTTTTTCCAATAAGACATGGGACAAACTCTTCATCAAAAACTTTATCTTTGTAAGAAAGTTCCAAAGCTTTGGTATAATCAGCAAAAGTTTCTTCAGCCTTGCCCAGAACCATAGCCGAATAACTTTTTTCAATTCTTTCCCAATGATTATCCCGATCCATGGCATAAAGCCGACCATGCAAACTGGCAATTCTACCGATTTTTAATTTATCGATTTTTTCTTGCAATTCAGCCAAGAAATTTTGCGCGCTGTTAAACGGTGTATCCCTCCCGTCCAAAAAAGCATGCACCAAAACATCTTTTATCTCCATTCTTTTTGCAAAATCCAACAAAGCCAAGCAATGTTTCATCGCACTGTGCACTTTACCATCAGAAACTAAACCCATTAAATGCAGTTTGCCATTGTTTTTTTTCACATGCTCAACGGCTTTTTGCAAAACACTGTTTGAAAAAAATGATTCGTCGTCAATCGATTTGCCGATTCTAGGTAAATTTTGATAAAAAATCTTCCCTACTCCCAAATTCAAATGACCCACTTCGGAATTGCCCATTTCCCCCCAAGACAAGCCAACTGACTCGCCGGAAGCTAACAAAGTCATAGCAGGGTAGTTGGCCACATAACTATTAAAATTTGGTGTTCTGGCTGAAGTAACAGCATTACTGTCAACCGGAGGAGCAATTCCCCATCCGTCAAGGATTACCAGCACCACTGGCTTTGGTCTGTTTGGCATAATTATTTGATAAGACTGGAACTCAGCTTGATAGGTAGTTTTTCCATTCCGAACAATTCATAAATTGTTGGAACAATATTGCCGAGCTTGCCTTCTTTTAGTTTTATATTTTTTAAATCTTTGTTAATCAAAATAAACGGCACTTGATTGGTGGTGTGCGAAGTCCAAACTTCACCATTTTTTTCATCGATCATTTTTTCCGCATTGCCATGATCTGCGGTAATAATCAATGTTCCATTTGTGCGCAAAACAGTTCTGGCAATTTTGTCTAAACAAATATCCACGTGTTCAATTGCTTTGATTGTTGCCTGCAAATCCCCCGTATGCCCAACCATATCAGGGTTAGCAAAATTAATAGCAATAAATTCAAATTGATCTTTTTGCAAACCGGACAAAACCTTTTTGGTAATTTCGTAAACACTCATCTCCGGAATTTGCGCATAACTTTTGACTACTTTTGATGGCACCCGAAATCTCAATTCACCATTAACCGGATCAGCATAACCACCGTTGATAAAATAAGTCATGTGTGCGTATTTCTCCGTTTCCGCAATATAAAGTTGCGTTTTCCCGCGCAAAATTACCGGCAAAGTATTCTTGATATCCGCCGAAGGAAAAGCGGTTAGAATATGATCCAAATCAGGACCAAAATCCGTAAAAGCGCAAAAAGATAAATTTTTTATGACTCTTTTGCGTTTGAACTCGCCGGTATTCCTTTTTTGAAAATCTTTTTGGACAAAACATTTGCTCAATTGTCTTGCTCGATCGGATCGTAAATTAAAAAAGATGAAACCATCATTATCGCTGACTCGACTTTTTTGCGCATCATGTTCATTATTGGAAATTATGGTCGGTTCAATAAACTCATCGTTTATTTTTCTGTTATATTCATGCAAAACAACTTCTTGACAATTTTTAAAAACAGATCCCTTGGATTCGGTCAAACACTCATACGCTTTTCTTGTTCTATCCCAATTTTTTCCTCGATCCATAGCAAAAAAACGCCCCATCAAAGAAACTATTTTGGCTTTGCCAACAATATTTTTTTCCACTTTGTCCAAAATATTAATCGCTTCATATTGCGGAGAATCTCGCCCATCAGTTATCAAGTGCAAATAAATATTTTTTATTCCTTTGGCAAAAATCAAATCAACCAACGCGTACAAATGCTCCAAAGAAGAGTGTGGGCTGTCCACGTCAGAAACCAAACCAAAAACATGCATATTGCTTTTGTTGAGCAAAACATGTTCAATCGTGGTATTAATCGCCAAATTTTTCTTAAATCGTCCGTCGGCAATAGTCTCGGAAATTAACACCGAGTCCTGCTTGATCAATCTTCCGGCACCAATATTCATATGCCCAGCTTCGGAGTTGCCAACTTGATTATCTGGCAAACCGACGTAATGACCATGCGCAAAAAGCTTGGTATGCGCAAAATCATTCCAATAACGATCGAAATTTTGTTTGTTCGCCAATTCAATGGCGTTTCCTTGATTTTTTGGAGCGATTCCCCAACCATCCAAAATCAATAGAACCACAGGCGTCATAATCTAAACTTCAAAATGAGACATTTCATTAAGCCACTGTTCTTCCAGTTTTTTGGCAGCTTCCGGGTTATGCTCTTGCAATTCATTTAACGCGTCAACCCTCGCCTTTTCCGCACTAGCCATAAAACTTTTCATTGACCCGTAAATTTTTTGGAAACCAGCTAATAATTTATCCAGTTGCCGTTGATCTTTTTGGGAGTCCGGCATTGTTTCATTTGACATAAACTACTTATTTATTTGTAAAAAGTTCATTTTCTATTTGCATCAAACGATTATATTTTTCCACTCTTTCACTTCGCGAAAGCGACCCTGTTTTGATAAAATCAGCATTAACGGCCACACTCAAATCAGCAATAAAAGTATCCGCCGTTTCGCCGGAACGATGTGAGACGCTAACTTTGTAATTATTTTTTTTTGCCAGATAAATCGCTTCAATTGTTTCAGACAAAGAACCGATTTGATTTAATTTTATCAATATGGCATTGGCCGTTTTTGTCTCAACTCCCTGTTTCAATTTTTTTACATTGGTAACAAATAAATCATCACCGACCAAAGTCACCTTGTCCCCGATTTTTTTGGTAAGTTCTCTCCACGTTGACCAATCATCTTCGCTGGCCACATCCTCGAGTGAAATTATCGGGAATTTTTTGATCCATTTTTGCAAAGTATTAATTAATTCTTTGGCTGAAATAAATTTTTTGCCCGATTTGTCATTTAGCGAATAACCTTTTTTGGCATCAAAATATTCACTCATTGCCAAATCAACTCCGCAAAAAGTATCAACGCCGGCAGAATACCCGGCTTTTTTGATCGCTTTGACGATAAAATCCAAAGCCTGTTCGTTGTTTTTTAAATTTGGAGCAAATCCACCTTCATCACCAACTAATGTTTGATATCCGGCTTCTTTTAATAAACTTTTTAAACAATGAAAAATTTCCGCTCCGGCACGAACTCTTTTTGCCATGTTTTTTTGCGCAGGAACGACCATAAATTCTTGAACAGTCAGAGAATTGTCCGCATGCTTGCCACCATTGATTATATTCATTGTCGGAATAGGCATTCGCCATTTATTTTCCGGCAATTTAAAGACTTGTCGCAAATATTTGTATAATGGCATTTTTTGACTAACGGCTCCGGCTCTGGCACAGGCCATTGAAACTGCCAATATGGCATTAGCACCCAATTTGGTTTTGTTTTCCGTTCCGTCAATAGCCAACATCAAACAATCAATTTCTTTTTGATTTTCAATATTAAAACCTAATAGTTTCTTTTCGATTTTTTTGATGTTTGCCACGGCTTTTTGGACACCTTTGCCATGAAACCTTTTTTTGTCTCCATCGCGCAATTCCAAAGCTTCATATTTGCCGGTTGAGGCGCCACTGGCCACGCTGGCGATACCGACAGAACCATCTTCGAGTAGGACTGTTGCTTCAACCGTCGGCCAGCCACGAGAATCGAGAATTTCTCGCGCTGTAATTTTTTTTATTTTTGTCATAGAACACGAATAAATATTAATCGGAAATTTTTAAATTTTCCAAAACACCTTCTCTTGCGAATTCAATTCCGTATCACCAAAAAAGGTAATTTGATAAAAAATATTGTTTTTCAAAACACCATAAACCAAATACGGTTTTGAGCAATCAGGCCCATCGCACCAACCTTTTTCATTTTTGTAAATATAAGATTGCTCTCCTGATATTTCATAATTGGTTTTTTCAAAATTATCATCCCGAACATTCCAAAAACCGGCATTTTGTAAATTAATCGGATTTTTTTCATCCAAACTTGTAAACATAGAAATAAACGTGGCCTCATCATATGCTAAAAAAGCTTGCCGTTCAGTTCCTTGCTCAATTTCCGTCAATTTGTCAATAACCATGCCTGATAAAAATGACAACAGCCAACGATCAATCGAACAACGGAAAAAATCACCTTCGTTTTGACAATCAACTTTTTTTTCTAACACTTTTTGTGCATCAGTCGTCGCGGTAGTTGATTCCACATCATTTCTAATATTATCTTTGTAAATTGGTAAAGACTCTAAATTTACCTTCCCAATATTCAATTCTTGTTTTACAAAAAAACACTTCCAAAGACAAGCTCCACTAACAACTAAAATTACCAAAAAAACAGCAATAAATATTCTTATTTTTGTTTTGTTTTTTGCCATACTATAAAATTTCGTAAACAATAGTTACATTGACCTTAATTTCATTTTCACCCTGTTCAATCGCTGGAGCAACCGCACCTTCACTTATACCCATCGCCGGTGCGACTTTGTAATCCAAATAACGATCATTACCCCCCGTAGAATCCATATAATAATTAATTACTTTGCCCAACTTTACATCCAATTGATCAGCCAATTCCTCGGCTTTTTTCTTGGCATCGACAATGGCTTTGTCTCTGGCTTCCAATTTTAAATTTTCCGGATCATCAATGCCAAAAGTCAAATTACCAACTTGATTGGCACCTTTTTCTCCAACAATTTGCAAAATATCACTGACTTTTTTGGTGTCGCGAATTTTCAAATCCAATGATTGAGAAACAGTATAACCAACAATCAAACTTTTGCCATCCGACCAGTCATATTTCGGATAAATCGAATAATTGGAAGTCTGAATATCTTTGTCCGCCAATCCCTGTTTTTTGATTGAATCAACAATCTCGTTCATTTTTTCCGTGTTTTGTTTTTGCGCTTCGGTTACGGTTTTGGCATCAGTATTCAAACCAATTTGAATCTTGGCAATATCAGGGTTAGAAACAACTTTGCCTTCACCGGTAATGGAAATGGTTCCTTGCGTTTCGAGCGACTTGCCAACATAATTGTATTCTTTCCAAACTTTGCGCGCTTCAAAAATCAAGAAAATCGCTAACACGGCTAACACAACAACAATAGCGATTTCAATAATTTTGGTTGTTTTGATTTTTTCAATGTTTACTTGTGACATATTTTTAAATAATAAGTCATAAATAGTAAGTGATAAGTTAAAAACTCAACACTTAATACTCACGACTGCTTTTTTATTTTAAAACTGCAATTCCCGGCAACTTGCGTCCTTCCAAAAACTCCAACATAGCGCTCCCTCCTGTGGAAATAAAGTCAAAATATCGCGCCATTTTTGCTTGATTGATCGCCCAAACCGTTTCGCCACCTCCGGCGATTCCCAAAACTTTTCCACCGGCAATCGAGCCCATCACTCTGGCCACAGCCAAACTGCCATGACTAAATCTTTTTTCTTCGAGAAAGCCCATGGGGCCACCCCAAATTATATTTTGTGCTTTTTTGATTAATTCGGAATAATATTTAATCGTAGCCGGACCAATATCCATAATTTTTTCTTTCTTTTGACAAATTTTTTTGCCAACAACCATTTTGACGAAAACTTTTTTTCCTGACCTTACCAAAACATCAATCGGCAAAATTAAATTTTTTTTGTTCAATAATTTTTTTGCGTTGCGAATCTCCGAGTCTTCACAAAAAGAATCCCCAATATCATAACCTTTGGCTTTGAAAAAAGTATTCGCCAAACCGCCACCGAGCAAAACTTGGTCGTAAATTTTTGAAAATTTATTCAACACCACAAATTTGGTAGAAACTTTGGCTCCGCCGACAATCGCCAAAGACGGTTTTTGCGGTTCAAGCGCTTTGCTCAAATATTCAATTTCTTTGTTCAAATGCAAACCGGCAAAAGATGGCAATAATTTAGCGATACCAACGGTTGAAGCATTTTCACGATGCGAGCAAGCAAAAGCTTCATTGACATAGACATCAGCCATTTTGGCCAACAGTTTGGCAAATTGCGGATCATTTTTTTCTTCGCCCTGATAAAAACGAACATTTTCAAAAAACAAAATCGGCTCTTTGTATTTAGCGATTTTTAATAAATTTTTTTCGACTAAAACATCCTTAACAAAACGAATTTTGACACCACTACACTTTTTTTTAAAAACTCCAAAAACCGGTTGCAAAGAAAATTTCTTGTTTTTTTTGCCATTAGGTCTACCAAAATGAGAAAACAATAAAATTTGCGCGCCCATTTTTATTAAATATTCAACAGTTGGCATGACTGCGTTTATTTTGTACTCCTCTTCCACCTTGCCTTTGGCAACAGTCACATTAAAATCAACCCGCAGAAAAACTTTTTTGCCTTGCAAATTTTCTTTTGTAAAAATTTTCATATTTTTAGCTCACGCATATCCACATTATAATTATAGCACAAAATCAGTGCGTGGCACAGCCAACACAAGGATCATAAGCGAGAATCAACATCCTTATCCACTGCTTGGCTTGCGCTTCAGATAATTGGCGAACCTCGGGTAAAAAATGTCGCAAATCTTTTTCCAAATTTGCCAAAGAAATAACGGTCGGAGTAATTATGTTGCAATACATTATTCGACCATCTTTGGCAATTTCATATTCGTGGTAGAGCAATCCGCGAGGAGCTTCAATCAACGCGCTTCCCTTACCTGCTGTGATCACAAATGTTTTTAATAATTTTTTTTCCACATTCGGTCTATTCAAAAATTCTGCGATTTTGTCCAAAATAGGAATAAGTTCCTGCAAAGAATTAATGATTTCCACCACCTGCGCATAAAAATTATAAAAAGGATTATAAGTTGGCAACTCAATATTCAAGCTGTCAAAACATTTTTTTGCCAACGGCGACAGCCGACCATAACTGTTGTTAATCCTAGCCAAAGCGCCAACAAAAAATGGTTTTTGTTTCTTTAACACACGTTTGACTTTTTCATTCGGTGAAGATAGCTCTTCTATCTCCCCTAAAAATTCATTTTTGTTCAATTCCAAACCATCAGAAAATTTCATCCGTTCTGACCAAAAAGGATAATGTTCACGTGATTCCAAAGAGGCAAAAAGCGATTTGCTGTAAAAATTCGGCCAAGATGATTTACTTACTTTCTCAAACAAAAAAACCGCCTTATTCAAAATTTCCGGCAAAGAATTTTTTATTTGTAAAAATTTTTGCCAATCAGGAACAACTCGAAAACCACCAATCACGCTGTTGATCGGATGGACCACTCGGCCACCGATAACCTCGGCCAATCGCCCACCAAAAGAACGAATCTCTAATACCAATTTTGCTTCCGCTGAACAACTTTTTATAAAATCAAGATTGCTATTCGTCCCAATAACATCAGAGGAAGAAAGAAAAAAAGTCTGCAAAGAATGACTGTAAATCCATTGCGCGTGCATCAAGGCTTCACGCAACAAAGATATTTCCAAATTCGGATGAATTGCCAACGCTTGCTCCACAGCGAAGATCGCAGCCAAATTATGAGCAATCGAACAACTACCACAAATTCGCGAAGTGATTATCGGAACTTCCTCATAATAACGATTCAAAACCATAGCTTCCATAAAACGAACACCCTCGTCCGTTTCAATTCTAGCCAACGCAAAATTATCTTCCCCAATCGCACCGACAAAACGCAAGTGCCCGGCGATTTTGGCAATATGATTTATTTCAACTGTTTTCATGTTTGTTGCTTTCATTTATACTTTCTTTGATCCCAAAAATTTCCAAAACTTCACTAATAGCACGATCAGAATTATTCTCACGCAAAACTTTTACCAAATTTCCCACTTCCGCATCTTCCAAAAGTCCCCGACAACCATAACAACCTTGTTTTGATTTCAAACAAACGGCGTCACATCCTCCAACGGTAATCGGACCCAAACAAATCTTACCTTTTTGCAATTGACATTCATAACCATGAGCCGAACACTCGATACAAACAGGATTTTCGGACCAGACTTTTTGCGGATTACCAATTATAACCTGCCGAACAAAACGAATAAACTCTTCGGCATTTATTGGACAACCCGGAATATTAAAATCTATTTTTACCACTTCTCGCAACGGTAACACAGAAAAATTTTCATGTTTGTTTTTTGCTCCATAAACAAAGTCATGCATTTTTTCTTTGTCTCCATAATTTTTCAAATGACAAATGCCACCCATGTCCGCGCAACTGCCAAGCGCAACCAATAGTTCGCTACGCATGCGCAAATCTTGCAAAAATTCAAAATTAGCTGTGGTCAACGGACTACCCTCTACGAACGCCAAATCATAAAATTCGTTATCAGGGATTTCACTTTCTTCAAACAGACAAAATCTTTTGATAACAACTTCTTGACTTAAATGCAAAAACTCAACCGCTTTGTCAATCAAAGCAAAATAACAACCCTCACAACCGGTCAAAGAGAATAGCCCGACTTTTAATTTATTCTTTTTCATTTTGACAACATTTGTTTTAATTCTTCAGCACGTTTGGTTATGAAAAAAATTTGTTTTTTTGAATTTTTAAAAAAGATTTTTAAACCTTTGCCCCCACATGGAACATAACCGATGGTCTTGTCACGACCAAATCTTATGCCATAACCATTATAATTACGGAATTGATATTCTGACTCTTCAATCTTGGCAATTTCACCAATCCATATCTTTTTGCGAAAAACACCAAAAGCCAAAATCAACTGATTGTTTTCGACAGACACAGTAAGCTCGCGAAAATTGAGAAAAACCAAAATTTCCAAAACAATTACCGCCAACAAAATTATTTTGATATAAAGCGGTGAAAATTGATCGTTCCACGCTTGCAAAAAGACATAAGCGATAATCGCCAAAGACAAAGCAATAACAAAATTTATTATCGGATAAGTTTTTATTTTTTCCTCAAATCTCTTCATAAAACAAAATATTTTTGCGTTAATAAAAATTGTAAATCAAAAACCGGGCCATCTTTACAAACATATTTTGGGCCAATGGCACAATGTTGACAAACGCCAATCCCGCAATGCATTCTTTTTTCCAAAGAGAAAAAGATGTTTTCGGCACTCAATCCTTTTTGTAACAAAATCTTAGCCGTTTTTGCATACATAACCAAAGGTCCGCAAACAAAAGCTTTGGCTTTTGGATTTAAAATTTCTTTGCTCAATAAATCAGTAATATAACCTTTTTCAGGGTAAATATCTTCATGAATTTCTTTTTCAAAAATTACTTTGACCGAAATCTTCTTTTCCCATTCCGCCAAATCAGCCGTAAAAACCAAATTTTTTGCAGTAGCACAGCCAACAAATATCCGTAAATCAGCTAACCGCTCAACATTAGAAGCAATAACCGAACGCAAAGGAATGAAACCACAACCGCCACCAATCAAAATTGTTTCGCCATTAATTTCCGGAAAACCATTGCCAAACGGACCGCGAACCAAAACAACATCGCCTTTTTTTAATTCATTCAAAGCTTGGGTCAAATTACCAACAGATCTAATAGTCAAAGAAATAAATTTTTTGCTCTGTCGACTGTCGGAAGAAATACTAATTGCACTTTCACCAAATCCGGCTAGACCAATCATCATAAATTGGCCCGGTAAAAATTCAAAGTCAGCCTGACCTTCCATTTTTAAAAACAAGGTCGCAGTATCAAAATTTTCTTTTTGGACTGCCAAAACAACGGCTTTTTTTGGTAAATAAATATTTTTCATTTTTGTTTTTCTTTGGCTAGTTTTTGTAAATTTTTGGCAATATTTATTCCTGCCGGACAAACCTTGGAACAACGACCGCAACCGACACAGCCAAAATAATTAAACTCTTCCGGAATTCTAACAAACTTATGATAATACCAAAAATAAATTTTTTCACGCGCCGAAATCAATTCTTTGTTATCGCCGGCAACCTTGGTAAAATGAGGGAAAAAGCAACTTGATTGTTGTCGTGTTTTTTGCAATTTACCATTAGAATCAAAAACATCTCGTAAATCAAAACAAAAACAAGTCGGACAAATAACCGAACATTTACCGCAAGCTAAACATTTGTTTCCCAACTCTATCCACAAAGGATGACTGACACTTTCAGCAATCAATTTTTTGTTTAAAAAAATTCGTTGCTCAGGTCCGGACTCTTTGGTGATGCCGACGAACTCGATGTTTTCGTAATCATTTACTTCCGCTCGCTCCAACAATTTTTGACCTTTTTCCGAACCGGCAAAAAATCGATAATTGCCGTTTTTTTGTTTTTCGATGAAAACATCAAAAAGAACATGCTCTAAAACATTGTCTTCAAACTGATCATGAAAAACTTTGTATTTGCGATAATCATTTTCTATTCCGGCGCTAAATCCAATCACAAAATATTCCCTACGTCGAGATTGAAAATAAACATCTTTTTCAAAAACATACTCAAACAAAGTTAACGCCTGTAAATCCAACAAGCTTACGCCAAACAAAAACAGACAATTCTTTTTTGCCTTGTTTTCACTAATCGGCTCCAAGTCAAACAAGACCTCCGATTTCGGTAAAATAAAAGATTTGAAACCGTTTTCCGGCAAAGTCCCTGACAAATCAATATCCGCTGATCGCTGAAGATTTCTTACAACAACGCCAGAAGACTGTTTTGTTGGCCCGATGACGATACCTTCGTCAAAAATAAAATCAACAAATTTGGCAAAATCAATTTTGCTCATACGAACATATTATAACAAATTTTTTGGCAAAAAAGAAATTATAATAAAATCGACCGGCTATCGGTCGATTTTATCTGTTTTTTCTTGGTTTTTTTGCACAACAATATAATTTATCCATAAAAAGCTTCATTCAAAAACCATTCATTTTTGTCAGTATTGAAAATCAACTTGAAATAATCAGCCCCTGTTGAAATTGAGAAAAAGTAAAATTTATTGCGACCTTCATATTTGGCATGAACAAAATTAATATTTTTGACACTGTATTTTTTGTTCTTCCATGAAAAAGCCAAGGGCACAACTTTTTTTTTGGTATAAGCGACCAAAACTTCTATTTGTTCGTTTATTTTTTCGATTGTATTCATATTTTTATACTAAACGACTTAAAAATCGCAAAATCAACTCTTTTATTTGTTCATTTGACATAAAATTAAAGTTGGATTTTGATAATAACCTCACTGGACAATGGAATGTATGTTATATTCGTCATATTTTTTTTTAGATATTATTTGTTAAGTCTTCCCAAAAACCGAGAAATTGGCGATACGTTGCTTTAATTTTTCTTTTTGTCATATATGTTTTTATTTTTGAGGAGAATTTAATATCCATGCTTATTAAATATTAAATTCTTCCTCCTAGTTAATTATTATTTGATACAAGCTATGCAAATTTTCTGATAATTCCCTTCACCACGCCGCGAATAGCCACATCTTTGCAATAAATCGGTTTCATAGAAGCATTGGCCGGTTGCAACCTGATACAGTTTGTTTCTTTGTAAAATTTCTTTAGCGTAGCATAGGCATTATTTAACAAAGCCACCACAACATCGCCATTACGCGGAGAATGATTTCTTTCGACAACCACATAATCTCCGCTCAAGATTCCTTCGTCAATCATTGACTCGCCTT